>JANMJM010000103.1:0-53578 GCA_031371345.1 Vicinamibacteria bacterium | reverse complement strand
CCGTGCTCCCTGGTCCGATTTGGTCGCGCATGTGGACGAGGCAGGGTGGCATCGTCGATCAGTTGGTTCAGCATTACGGCCTGGACCGCGACGGCTCAGTGAAACGCTTTCTCGAAGACCGCCAGATGCCGATGGGCATAGGCCATCCGGAAGACGTCGCTCACGCCGTTGTTTTTCTCGCGTCTCCACTCGCGAAATTCATCACCGGTGCGAGCCTCGATATCGGGGGCACAATCCGCGGCCTCATCTAATAGAAGAGGAAAGTCGCCGAAAGAGTAAACTTCGCGCGCTTCCAAGCCTTCGCGCACCATGGAATCAACGAGTTAGCTGCGCACGCCATTTGCAGCGCAGTCGAACTTCGAGTTTGCTGACATCTCCACAGAAAAGAAACGGAACCGACATGCGACCACTGATTGCGCTCGTCACTGTTCTCACTCTCGGCCTAGGCGTCACGTCGGCGTCGGCCGCTCCGATTACTGTGTTTCAGACAGACTTCAACGGCTCGCTGCCGGCTGGGATTTCTCCGGGGACGGCGACGTTGACCCCTGTCCAGGGCTATGCGGGGCTTGGCCCAGCCGGCAATCAGTTTGGCGGAAATTTTCTTCGCAGCGCGACCGGCAACGTTGTCACGCTGAGCCTGACGGGCTTGCCCGCGCACGACACGATCACGCTTGAGTTCTTGTTTGCCGCCATCGATTCGCTGGACGGTACCGGTGCATTTCCGGCAGGCGATTTCTTCAAGATCGTGTTCGACGGTGCCACGCTTTTCAGCGAGTCGTTTGCCAACGCGACACCTGAGCAGATTCAGAGTTACGTTCCGCCCGCGGGCGTTCAATTGGCGCGCCGGGTCGATCTCGGATTCACCGGGCCAGGAAGTTTCTACACCGACAGCGCGTACAACTTGGGCGCCGATCCGCGGTTCGCCAATTTCGCGCACTCATCGTCGACAGCCACCATCGACTTCTTCATCTTCGGTCCTGGCAATCAGGACCTGAACGACGAATCGTGGGCAATGGACAACCTGCGGGTTGGCGTCACGACGCTGCAGCCGCAAGCCGTACCCGAGCCGGCGACGTTGTGCCTGTTAGGGACGGGTTTGTTCGCGGTTGCAAGCCGGCGGCTGCGGCGGAAAAACTAGCCTTCTGGAGGAGACATGCTTAAGCGGCACAGCGTTCTTACTGCGGCAATCTTTTTGGCCACGCTCTTGTTTAAACCAGCAGCCGTCTGGTCGGGACCGATTTTCCTGACGGGCCACGACCCCGATTTCCATGCGCTGGACAGCGCGGGTGCGCAGGACCTCCTGAGAGTTGGCTTAACCTACGCCCTTGACGGGTTCTTCAACGACAACATCCACAGGTTCCTCTGGGTTGAATCGGCGCTTCCTGTGACGGGAGGCCATCGCCGAGGCTCCGATGCCGGGTTGCCGGCTATTGGTCTGACGAACATCCAGGATTTTACTATTGTCGATGCGGCAGGATTCGCCACAGCGAATCTGAGCGACTACTCGGCCATCGGGGTTGCTTCGTCCTTCGGTGGCATGTTCACCAGCGCAGAACTCAACGCGATGATCGCGCGCTCGGCCGATATCAAAGCGTTCATCAACGCGGGCGGAGGCCTGTTCGCGTCGGCTGAGTGCGATACCGGTGGCGCGTGTGACGCGTCGAACATGCTCGCTCCTCACGGTGCGATGTACGGCTACCTGCCGGTCACGGTCTCGTCCATCCCACCGTCACCACCTTTCACCGTCACGCCGTTTGGCACGAGCCTCGGACTTGCGAATGGCGACGTCAACGATCCCACTCACAATTCGTTTGGCCTTATTGGGGGATTGAACGCGATAGATTTAGACAGCGCGAATCCGCAGCACGCCACCACTCTCGCCGGCAGGGTGAGGATTGGCGATAACGAATTTATTCCTGCCGACCCCATACCCGAACCCACATCGATGTTGCTCCTGGGAACAGGTCTGGCCGGCTTGGTAGCGCGCGCTCGGCGTCGACGATCGTAGAAATTTCAGCCCCGTCAGAGGCCGCCTCTGACGGGGCTGCACTCAAGTCGTTGTAGTCGAACGGCCCGCCGAACAGATCCTCAAAACTCACGAGCGTTGTATTCCGTGCATGGTAAACCTCGGGGTGGGTTGTGACGATACACGTAAAGACGTGTCACATCGTATGGTCACCAGCTCATTAGTTATCTGTTTGCTCACCTGGGCCTGCGGCAATCAGCGAATGGCCGCGCCACTCGCCCCCTCACCTGGAGTTGCAGCCACAGAAACGCCGGCCTCGGCCGCGCAAGCACCCGCCGCGGGACCCGTGGCGTCCGCCAGCAGCAACGTGAAGCTGACGGACGACTTGGGTGGGCGGCCGCTCTTTCCGCCAGACAACTGGTGGAACCAGGACATTTCGAGTGCTCCTGTCGATGCCCAGTCCAATGCATATATCAACTTTATTGGGCGCACTCGACCGTTGCACCCCGACTTCGGCCCGCCACCGTATGGGATTCCCTATGTGGGAGTGAGCGGGGCGGAGCCGCGCGTGCCGGTCACATTTGTCGCCTACGGGGACGAAAGCGACGCAGGGTTTCGCGATGAGGCGGGCTATCCGATTCCCGTCGCGGCCCAGACCCAGCCGAACTATATAGAAGGAGGGATCCCTGGCGGTGCCTCCGGCGGCGACAGGCACCTCCTGATCGTCGATCGCGATAAGTGGGTGCTCTACGAATTGTACGCAGCGCAGTGGAATGCCCAGCGAGCGCGATGGGAAGCCGAGTCGGGAGCGATCTTCGATCTCTCGGCAAACGGCCGACGTCCCGACGGTTGGACATCCGCCGACGCGGCGGGTCTGGCAATTTTGCCGGGACTGGTGCGCTACGACGAGGCCAGCCGCGGCCCGATTACTCACGCTCTGCGCGCGACCGTCCGCGCGACCAACCACTACGTATGGCCCGCATCGCACCGGGCCGGCAACACATCTGGTGCGCTGCCGATGGGCGCACGGCTTCGACTCAAGGCGTCGAAGGATCTCTCTGCGTATCCCTCGTACATCCGCAACATCTTCCGCGCGATGCAGACCTATGGCCTCATCATCGCCGACAACGGCAGCGACATGTTCGTCACAGGAGCGACCGATCCGCGTTGGAACAATGATGAGCTGAACCCGGCGTTTCGCGGTCTGTCTGCAAACGACTTCGAAGTCATCCAGCTGGGCTGGCGCTGACCGGAGTCGAACGCCAGAGCAGCAGAATCTTCCAACACTGTTTAATCCAAGCCACACTGTTCGAAATCCCTACAAGTCGTCGACGATAGAAAAGTAATGAGTTGAATCCTCTTCGCCTTACACCCGCTGGCAGAGTCCTTGCTATTCCAGCCCACAGGCTCATTGGGGCGTGATATTGAGAAATTTGTGAGAGCACAAATGTCGCGCTCTCTTTGAATGAGGATGTGTATGGCGAGAAAAACGAATATTCGAAAAGCGGGGCGGCCCCCAGGAGGAGTCGACGGACAGCGTGTGCGCGACTATCCGCAAGTCAGCATTCGCGTGCCACCCAAGCTGTACGCTCAGTTAGCATCGCTGAGCCGGGCGACCGGTATGTCGAGACTGCAGATTTTCGGTCGCGCAATCGATTGCTTTGAGGGACAACTCCGTGCGCAACGGAGGCACCGGGGCCGCCGCCGGGCGGCCGCGTAATCAGCTTTTTGAATCAACGTCGGGACAATCCACGACTGTGTAGCCGTGAAGCTGCCAGTCGCGTGTCGGATCTTTCCGGCGATCATCCCGCCTCCGTTCGGAGGTTGTGTCAATCGGCAGCGCCATGGCGCGTCGATCTTCACCGGAACGACGATCCCAGCGCACATCGACATCGGTCACCGCCAGCAGGCTGTCGATCAGTACGTTGTAGGTCGAAAACTCGCCACGTCGGACAAAGATGACCCGCATGCTGGGATTGTGCTGGCCGAATCTTATCGCCAGTGCACGCCGCGAAAGTAGAGCTTTACTGGAGCGGTTTCACACTTTGAGCGCCGCAGCAGCCAGATACGCGCCACTTTCGTGCGAGCGGAAGTGACTATTGTGCGTGCGCGCACGCTTCCGGTATGCTTGGATTCGCGGTTCCATGACCTCTCTCTAAGGAGCAATACATCGTGATGAAGAAGGTTTTTGCTGTTCTGGTTCTGGCTGCCTGTGCGCTACCGGTTGCGGCCGGCGCGCAGAGCGCAACCGATCCGGCCAAGATGGTGCAGGTGTTTTCGAACGCGCTCAAAATCGACGGCGCCACGCTTCAGATCGTCCTGCTGAACGACCGCACGGTGGAAGCGCTGTTTCCCCAGTCACCGGCGAAGGCCGCGCTGCGGACGAAGGGCCGCATGACGACGGTATTCTTTATTTCGGGAAGTGCGACCAAGGAGTTGACCTTCGATCCGGCGGTGAAGGTCGAGCAGAAGGGAAAAACGCTCGACGGAAAATCCTCGAGCATGAAGAATTTCATCGCCGGAAAGGTCGCCAAAGGCGAGCCGATTCAGGGCCTGGTGGAGCTGCCGGAGAAGTTGGATCTCTACGAGCCATTCAAGCTGATGTCGAATGGAAAATCGATCGAGTTTCGCCTCAACGAAGACGACGTGAGGGACTACGGGAACCGGTAGAGAAACGAAAATCTATAAAGTGAAATCTAAAAAGTAAAATCTATAAAGTAAATACGTGAAAGTGGAGGGCCGGGGATATTTCTTCCCGGCCCTTTTTTTAGCTTGAAGCTGACAGCTCGCAGCTCTACGGAAGCGCCAGAGCCACCAGTTCTGCCGGTCGCGCCGGCGCCGAGACGGCGACGACGATGTACTGCTTGTTGTTCAGCATGTAGGTCATCGGCACGCCTGTGGTGTTGGCCGGCAGCAAGAGTTCCGACACGATCTCGCCGGTTGCTTTGTCGTAGGAACGGAACCACGATCCGGTCTGACCGTTGACCGACTCCAGTGGGCCGCGCTCGCCGGCCCAGAGCAGCGTCTTCGTGACCATGATGCCGAGGCGTCCGCCTCGGCCGGTCTTCGGAATATCGACGCCTTTCAGCATCGGGTGGTTCTTGATCGCGTCCGGCGTGTTGCCGATCGGCTTCATCCACACATGATCGCCAGTGTTCATGTTGATCGCCGTGATACGCCCATACGGCGGCTTCACCAGCGGCAGTCCGAACACTGTAAGAGGCGGAGCGCTGTCGCCGCCACCAGCACCACGGCCTCCTCGGCCCGCCGCAACGCCTTCGCCTCCGCCTCCGCCACCCTGGATATAGTTCATATTCGAGCGCGCGGCATCGTTGATAAGACCGAGCCGCGTCGGGTTGGTCGTCGACCAGATATAGGCGATGCCGGTTTCCGGATCGAAGCAACCGCCTTCCCAATTGGCGCCGCCCGTGGCATTCGGCAGCATCAGCGTTCCGGCTTTGCCCCCGTCGTTCATCACAATCGGCGGCGTGAAGATGGGCCCGATTTTGTGAAGGCTCGCAATCCGCTGCGCCTCGGCCTTGATTTCCGGCGTCCAGTCGAGCAGATCAGCGTCGGAGACGCCCTGCCGCTCGTACGGTGCAGGTTTGGTCGGGAACGGCTGCGTCGCCGAATACCATTCGCCGGGCACCGTCCCTTTCTCGACCGGCTTCTCGACAATCGGCCACACAGGTTGACCACTCATCCGGTCGAATGTGTACAGCCAACCCTGCTTTGACGGCACTGCCACGGCTTTGATTGGCTTGCCATCCACGGTGATGTCCATCAGCATCGGCGGAGAAGGGAAGTCCCAATCCCAGATATCGTGATGGATCGCCTGGAAGTACCAATAGCGCTTCCCCGTGTTCAGGTCGAGGCTGACAACACAGTCCGTAAAGAGATTCGCTCCAGGGCGATGGCCGCCGTAGTAGTCGCCGGTCGCCATTTCGGTCGCCAGGTAAACACGATTGGCCGCTTCGTCAATGGTGATGGCGCCCCAATTTCCGGCGTTGCCGGTGTAGGACCACGAATCGTTTTCCCATGTTTCGTTGCCGGATTCGCCGGGCTGGGGAATGGTGTGGAAAATCCAGAGGCGTTTTCCCGTCCGCACGTCGTACCCGCGAACGTAGCCTTTGGTGTTTTCCTTCGTGCGCGGCGCGCCGCCGGGAAGATGCGCGGCGCCAACGACGACCACGTTGCCGCCCACAACGGGAGGAGCGTTGATGCCGATTTCGCCCGTGATCAGATCGACGGAAGGCTGGTCGAGCTCAGTCTTCAAATCGACGACGCCGTTGCGCCCGAATGCCGCAACGGGAATGCCGGTCTTCGCGTTCAGCGCGACGAGATGATAGCCGGGCGTGATCGTAAGAATCCGCTCGTCGCCTTTTCCGTCGGTCCAGTAAGCGACGCCCCGGCCAGAGCCTTGCCGCGGCGCATTCTCACCGCGCTTACCCTCGTCCATGCGCCACATCCAGAGTTGTTCGCCGGTGGCGGGATCGAGCGCGACGACGCTGCGGCGCGTGCCGGCCTGCGTGTAGAGCACGCCGTTGACCATGAGCGGCGTCACCTGCATGTTGTAATCGGGCCGCGGGCCGAGGTTGTCCGTTTTATATCGCCAGGCAATGCGCAGGTTCTTCGCGTTCTCTTTATTGATTTGATCCAGCGGAGAGTACTTCGTGCTGCCAGGTTCGCCCGCATACGCGCGCCACTCGCCGTTCTTCGCGCCGTATTGGCCGGCGACCGGCGAGGAGCTCCACGCAAGCAGGAGCGCCAACGGAACAAGGCGGGTGAAGCTGCGGTAGATCGCTGGCAACATATCTGCTCCTTTTTGATTTGCCGTCTTACGGGAGAGTCAGCGCCAGCAACTCGGCCGGCCGCCCCGGTCCTGCGACAGCAATCACGATGTATTGCTTTCCGTTCACCATGTAGGTCATCGGAATATTCGTCACGTTCGCGGGAACCTGCATCTCGGACACGATCGCGCCCGTCATCTTGTCGTAGGAACGGAACCACGACACTTGCTGTCCGTTCACCGTGTCGAGCGGCCCGCGTTCGCCAGCCCACAACAACGTTTTCGTCACCATTGTGCCGAGCCGCCCCGGCCGGCCAGTCCGCTCCGGTATCTTTACGCCTTTCAACATCGGATGATTCTTGATGTTCTCCGGCGTATTGCCGATGGGCTGCATCCAGACGTGCTCGCCGGTGTTCATGTTGATCGCCGTGATGCGCCCGTACGGTGGCTTCACAATCGGCAAGCCGAACGCGGTCGTTGGCGCCGCGGCCAGGTTGCCAGGCGCGGCGGGCGCGGGGACGGCATCGCCGACGCCTGCACCTCTCCCACCTCTCGCGGCTTCCGCGGGCCCCGCTCCCGGATCGCCTCCGCGTCCTCCTCGGCCGCCGCCGCCGTCGATATACATCATGTTCGAGCGAGTGGGATCGTTGACGAGCGCGCGACGGTTGTACTGGGTCGACGACCAGATGTAGAGCATCCCCGTTTCAGGATCGAAGCAACCGCCTTCCCAATTCGATCCGCCGTTGTTGCCGGGACTTTGAAGCGACCCGGCTTTGCCGTCGGCGCCGCGTGCCGCCGGGGGCTCCCACGCTGTGGGGCCGTACTTATAAAGGTTAAGGACCCGCAATGCCTCGGCTTTGATTTCTGGCGTCCAGTCCAGTAAATCGCTTTCCCGGATGCCCTGCAAGTCGTACGGCGCAGGCTTGGCTGGAATCGGTTGCGTCGGCGAATACCACTCGCCAGGTACAGTGCCCTTGGGAACCGGCGTTTCGACGATCGGCCAGACCGGTGCACCGGTCACGCGATCAAATGTGTAGAGATACGCCTGCTTGGACGGCACCGCGACCGCTTTGATCGGTTTGCCGTCGACGACGATGTCCATCAGGATCGAGGGATTCGGCACGTCCCAGTCCCAGATGTCGTGATGCACCATCTGGAAATACCAAAATCGCTTGCCGGTGTTGAGATCGAGGCAGACGATGCTGTCGGTGAACAGATTATTGCCAGGCCGATGACCACCGTAATAGTCGCCTGTGCCCGACTCGATCGTCAGGTACACGCGCTGCAGTTGTTCGTCGATCGTGATCGGCGCCCAGTTCCCCGCGTTGCCGGTGTAGGACCATGAATCGTTTTCCCACGTCTCGTTGCCGGGTTCGCCTGGCTGCGGAATGGTGTGAAAGATCCACAGTCGCTTGCCCGTGCGGACATCGAAGCCGCGAATGTAGCCCTTGACGTTTTCCTTCGCTCGCGGCGCACCGCCCGGAAGATGGGCCGCGCCCACCACCACGACGTTCCCGCCAATCATCGGCGGCGAGTTGATGCCGATGTCAGCCGTGTCGAGATTGATGTTGGGCTGATCGATCTGCGTTTTGAGATCGACGACACCATTGGTCCCGAACGACGCGATGGGAATGCCGGTCTTGGCGTTCAATGCCACCATGCGGTAGCCCGGGGTGATCGTGACGACGCGCTCATCGCCCTTGCCGTCGCTCCAGTACGCGAGGCCTCGACCCGAGCCCTGCCGTGGCGCACCTTGCCCGCGCACGCCCTCGTCCATGCGCCACATCCACAGTTGTTCGCCGGTGGACGGATCGAGCGCGACGACGTTGCGGCGAGATCCCGCCTGCGTGTACATCACGCCGTTGACGACAACGGGCACCGCCTGCATATTGAAATCGGGGCGCGGGCCGAGGTTGTCGGTTTTGAAGCGCCACGCGACTCGAAGATTCTTCGCGTTGTCTTTATTGATTTGATCGAGCGGCGAGTATTTGGTATTGCCCGGCTCGCCGCCGTAGGTGCGCCATTCGTTATTTTTCGCGCCCGTCTGCGCTGAGATTGAGACGGTGGCCCCGACGAGCAAGCCCACGATCCACAGCTTTCCTGACATGCCTCGCTCCTTCGCGGTGATCTGGTGTCTGAAGCGGTCTGATTATAGTGGAAATGGCCCATATAATAGGGCTCCCGGCCGCCGAGCCTCGGGCCGGGCACCCATGAAAGGTCGAGCGAAACGCCTGGTCGTGAAGGTTGGGACCAACACGCTGACCGGGGGCGAGGACGGACTCTCGCGCCCGCAGATGATGGGCGTGGCTCGCCAAGTGGCGAGGCTCGTTCACGACGGTCATCAGGTGGCGCTCGTGTCGTCGGGCGCGATCGTGGCTGGGCGCGAGGCGCTGAAGATTGCGAGGAACGGTAAAGATATCCCGTTCAAGCAGGTGTTGGCCGCCGTGGGGCAGGCCAAGCTGATGCAAAAGTGGGACGAGCTCTTCTCGAGCGAAGACATCATCGTGGCGCAAACGCTGCTGACGCGCGGCGACCTCGCCGATCGGCAGGGCTATTTGAATGCGCGAAACACGTTGCTCGCGCTGCTAGAGCGCGAGGTCGTGCCGATCATCAATGAAAACGACGTCGTGGCCACTGAGGAAATCAAAATCGGCGATAACGACAATCTCTCGGCGCTCGTCGCGAATCTCATCGACGCGGATTTGCTGATTCTGCTGACCGATCAGGCAGGCCTCTACACTGCCGATCCGCGCAAGCACGCGACGGCCACGTTGATCGCGGAAGTCCCCGTGATCTCCGATGCCATCATGGCGCTGGCGGCAGGCGCTGGCACCGTTCGGGGCACCGGCGGCATGCTGACGAAGGTGCAGGCGGCGCGCTTGGCGACCGAATCGGGGGTCACCGTACTCGTGGCAGGTGGAACGACCGACAATGTGCTCGTGCGGGCCGTCAACGGCGAGGCCGTCGGGACGAGATTTCCGTCGAGCCGTACTCGGGTCGAGAGCCGGAAGCGCTGGATTCTGTCGGGCCTGGCGGGAAAGGCCGCCGCGCATATCGACGAAGGTGCGGCAGCGGCGTTAAAGCGTGGACGCTCGCTGCTTCCTGCCGGTATCGTGAACGTCAAGGGTCCATTCGATCGTGGTGACAGCGTGAACATCGTCGGGCCGGAAGGCAAGGCGGTCGCGTGTGGCGTGGCCAATTACAACGCGTCCGATCTGGAGCGCATTAAAGGCTGCCGCTCGGCCGAGATTACGCAGATTCTCGGATATCACTTTGGCGACGAAGTGATCCACCGAAATAATGTGGTGATGTTGTGATGGTCGTGATCTGGTGATGGAGAGAGTGATGGAAGAGTATGGAAGAGTGATGGAAGGCGCGGATGACACAGTCGAAGTCGAAGATGCGTTGCTGTCGGCAGCCGCGGCGGTGAAAGCCTCGGCTCCGGCTGTCGCTCGCGCATCCACCGAGGTGAAGAACCGGGCGCTCGTCGCGATCGCCAAATCGATCCGCGATCACGAACGCGAAATCCTGCGCGCCAATGACGATGATTGCCGAAATGCGTCGCCGCGAATTGAGATCGACAGGCTGCGCTTAACGTCGGACCGTGTGGCCGCCATGGCGAGCGACGTGGAAGCGATTGCGGCGTTTCCGGATCCCATCGGAGAGCAATCCGATAGAGTCGTGCGCCCCAATGGCCTCACGATTTATAAACGCCGTGTGCCTCTCGGAGTCGTGGGTGTCGTGTACGAATCGCGGCCGAATGTGACCATCGATATCGCGGCGCTGTGCTTGAAGACCGGTAACGCCGTGCTACTGCGCGGCGGCAGCGAGGCTGCGGAGAGCAACACGATTCTTGTTGCGGCCATCCGCCACGGGCTGGTGGAAGCCGGTTTGCCTGAATACGCGGTGGCGCTTATCGGGACCGGCGGCCGGCGCGAAGTCGAGCGCATGTTGAAGCTGCGAGGATACGTTGACGTCATCATCCCGCGCGGTGGCGCCGGTCTGATCAGGATGACGATCGAGCATGCCACCGTGCCGGTGATCGAGACGGGTGCTGGCGTGTGCCATACCTATGTCGACGCGGCAGCCGATCTTGACATGGCGACACGCATCGTCCACAACGCCAAGGTGCGGCGACCGACGATTTGTAATGCGCTCGACACGGTCCTTGTGCATCGGAGCATTGCGGCGAGCTGGCTGCCGAAGATCGCGGCGAGCTGGTCGCACGTGCCCGTTGAGATGCACGCCGACCCCGAAGCAGCGCGACTGCTGGAGGCCGCGGGTGCCTCCTGCGTGCCCGCGTCGAGGGAGGATTGGGGCCGCGAATTCCTGTCGCTCGCGGCTGCGGTCAAAGTGGTCGGCAGTCTCGACGAAGCGCTCGAGCATATTCGTGCGCACGGCTCCGGGCACTCCGAGGCGATTGTCACGAGCGACGACAAGGCGGCATCGCGCTTCCTGAACGAAGTCGATGCGGCGGCCGTCTTCGTGAATGCCAGCACGCAGTTCACCGACGGCGGCGAATTCGGCCTGGGCGCGGAAGTGGGTATTTCGACGCAGAAGCTGCATGCGCGCGGCCCTATGGGTCTCCAGGCGCTCACCACGTATAAATGGGTAATTGAAGGCACAGGACAGACGAGACCCTAATCATGGAAAAAGCCTTGAAAGGCGCGTCACTGGCGTTCATCGGCGGAGGAGCGATGGGCGAGGCGATGATCAGCAGTTTGCTGAGCAGCCACGTCGTCGAACCGAAGGCGATCTCGGTGAGCGATCCGCACAAAGAGCGGATGAAAGATCTCGAATCGCGTTACGGCATTCACACCACGACGCAGAACCTCGTCGCGGTCAAAGATGCGACCATCGTCGTTCTCTCGGTGAAGCCGCAGATGCTGCGGTTCGTGTTCCGCGACTTGTGCGGCAAGCTGAAAAAAGACACGCTCGTGCTGTCGATCATCGCAGGCGCCAGAATCGATTCAATGGACCTTGGGCTGAAGCACTCGGCGATTATTCGGTCGATGCCGAACACGCCGGCGCAGGTGGCCGAAGGCATGACCGTGTGGACGGCGAGCCGCGCAGTGACGCCGGGCCAGCGCACGCAAGCTCAGGCCATTTTGCGCGCCTTTGGCAAAGAGCTCTATGTCGCCGACGAGGCATTTCTCGACATGGCGACCGCCATCAGCGGCTCTGGCCCCAGCTACGTCTTCCTGTTCATGGAAGCGCTGATCGACGCGGCCGTGCACCTGGGCTTTTCTCGCGAAGACGCACGGATGCTCGTGACGCAGACGGTTCGCGGCTCCGCCGTGTATGCGGAAAAATCGCCGTCGCATCCTGCCGAGATGAGAAATCTCGTCACGTCGCCGGGCGGAACGAGCGCGCATGCGCTCTATCAGCTGGAAAAAGGCGGCTTCCGCACGCTGCTGTCGAAAGCCGTGTGGGCGGCCTACCAGCGAAGCGTGTCGCTGTCGGCGCTGAACAGCACCGTGAGGCCGTTCGAGGAAGACGACAGTGACTCTACGGAGGCCGATCAGTAATCACGATGGGAGAGGTATCTTCACCGAGCATGCGCGACGGTTTGGGCGCCTTCGGCTGCAGCCCGAATTCCTCGATGGCATATTTGCGGATATGCTCGAGCGCTTCGGCCAGATCGTCGGTGACGAGAAATAGTTTCAAGTCGGTCGGGCTCACGGTTCCGGCCTTCACCATGTCTTCGAGCAGCGCGGTGAAGCCGCGCCAGTACGCGGCGCCGATCAACACCACTGGAAAATGGATGATGGTTTTGGTCTGAATCAGCGTCAGCGCTTCGGTCAGCTCGTCGAGCGTGCCTAATCCGCCAGGCAGCGCGACAAACGCGAACGAGTATTTAAAGAGCAGCACTTTCCGCACGAAGAAATAGCGGCAGGTCACCATCTTGTCGAGATAGCGATTGGGCTCCTGCTCGATGGGCAGAATAATGTTGACGCCCACCGACCGTCCGCCCGCCTCCTTCGCGCCCCGATTCGCGGCTTCCATCAAGCCTGGACCGCCTCCGGTCATCACCGTAAACCCGATGCGCGCGAGTCCTTTTCCCAACTCCATGCCGAGGTGGTAATACGGATGACTCTCGGGAATGCGCGCCGATCCAAACACGGTGACGCACGGGCCGGTGAAGTGCAGCGTGCGAAAACCTCGAATGAAATCGATGACGGCTCGAAAGAGCAGCCGCATCTCGCGCAGCCGCGAGTGCGGACCTTCGAGCAGGACGCGATCGTCCGGCTTCGGATCGACGGGCGGCGCTTTCGGAGTGGGCGTGATCGCTTTCTTTTTCGGCATTCGCGCGCGGTCCGCCTAGAAGAACAAACTTCCGGCGGATATGAGCAGCATCGCGCCGAACACGACCCCCATCAGCATGGCGACGAACCAGGCGATGAGGCAGACGACCGCGGCCCGGCCAAGGCTCTTGTAATCGAGCGCCTGACGGATGGCCACCACCATCGCGAGCACAATCCAGATGCCGACGATGAACGAGATGACCGGGCCGAGAAAGGGAATGAACCTGAAGAAACGCAGAATTCCTGGCGATGCGGCGAACCCGATCGTGCGCAGCATTTGACCGAGGTCGGCGTCGGTTTGCGGCTCAGGAATCAGGTACACGCCGACCGCGTAGGACAGGCCGGCCCAGACGACCCACATGAGGAGCGCCTGCACAACGTGAATGATGCCGAAGCCTCCTGTGCCGCGTCCGACACCGGCAGCCGCAGCGGCGAGCGCCACGACGGCCAGCGCCTGGATCGTCGCGGTGTGATCGGCTTCAATCTCTTCGTAGACGCGAGGGTCCAGCCTCGCAGCGCCAATCATGCGATCGACAAACGTCACGAGGCCGCTCGCTTTCCATCTCGCCGCTCTGTGGCATACGCATCCACGAAGCTGATCGTGGTCGCCATGATGATGGGGCCAAGCACGAGCCCCAGCAAGCCAAACGCCGCGAGTCCGCCGAGCAGACTGATGAACACGAGCAGTCCGTTCATTTCTGTTTGACCGGCGAGAAGGATCGGCCGCAGGAAGTTGTCGATCAGGCTGATGCCGCCGGTGCCCACCACCAGAAGCGTAATGCCTCGTCCGGTTTCACCGGTCAACAGCAGCCAGACGGCCACGGGTCCCCAGATAATCCAGGCGCCGAGCGGCAGCAGCGCGAAGAACGCCATCATGACGCCCCAGAAAATCGGAGCGCCAATTCCCAGCACCGCGAAGGTGATGCCGCCTATCACCCCTTGCACCAGCGCCACCGTCACGCCCGAGAGGATGGTCGCGCGAATCAGCAATGCGGTTTCGGCGATTCGACTCTCGCGGAACGACGGATCGAACGGCAACACGCGTCGCAGGCGGCTCATGATTCTGTCGCCGTCCCTGAAAAAGAAGAACAGCGCGAAGAGCATGATGACGAGATCGACGACCATCACCACGATATTCTTGAACAGTTCGCCGGCGCCGCTCGCAATGAGGCCTGCCGCACGCTCGGCCGCCTGGCGAATGTACTGATCGAGCGGGCCGAGGTTGCGCCCGAACCGCTGCCGCTGCAGCCACGTCCATCCACGTTGAAGCCGCTCGAACCCTTTGGAGCTTCCCGACGACAGATCGACCGAGCTGATCGTCTGCGTCGCTTCCTGAATGAACAGAAACACGATGAGCACAAACGGCACGACAATTATGAGGGTGACAGCGGCGGTGCCGAGCGACGCCGCCCCGGTTCTTCCGAAGCGTCCCTCCAGCTTCTTGTAGGTCCGATAGAAGAAGGCGGCGAAGATAGCGGCCCAAGCCAGCGGCGCGAGGAACGGCTGGAACAGAAGATAGACCAGGTAGGCCAGCAGAAATACGCAACCGTAGAACAACAGCGTCGTACTCCGCTCGCGAGAAACCTGATCTGGCATGCGTTATTGAGCGTGACACCGACGCCGCTGCCATTTCAAGGCTAAAATCCGGTCCGTCATGAAGAGTCTCAGACTCTGGGCCGCCATAATTGTGATCGCCGCGGCTGTTGTGGCCGTTGTGTATCTCCGTAGCGACCGGCGGCAGATTCGACGGCAGCTCGACTTGCTCGCCACAACCGCGAGCGTGAACGGCTCCGAGAGCGACATCGAGCGCCTGGCGCGCGCCGCGCGCCTCGGCGGCTTTTTCACTGAAGACGTGGTCATTCGCAGAAGCGAGGACAACTCGGCGTTTGTTGGCGGCCGCCCCGCGGTGGCCGGCATGGCCGCTCAGGTGGCTTCACAGAATCGGACGATGGACGTGTCCATCAAGAACGTGGACGTGACGATCGCCGATGGCTCGACCGCGACTGCCGATATGACGGTCGTCGTATCGATGAGCAATCCTCAGACCGAGTCGGTCGATTTGCGCGAGGTGATGGCGTCGTTGCGCAAGGTGAATGGCACGTGGCTCATCTCGCAGGCCGAGGTGCGTCCCTCGCGGTAGAATGCTGGCATGCGGAGGCTCATGGCGCTCGAATTGGTGGTGCTCTGGCTACTGCAGGCGGCTCCCATGACGTTGGCTTCTTCAAAAGGGATCACTGACGTTCCCGGCGTGAAGGTCGGTCATTTCACCCTCAGCGAGCGTCCCACGGGTTGCACCGTGATCCTGACAGAAGCAGGCGCGGTCGCGGGGGTGGACGTGCGCGGCTCGGCTCCCGGAACGATTGAAACGGATCTGCTCAATCCCGTCAACCTGGTCCAACAGGTGCACGCCGTATTTCTGTCGGGCGGCAGCGCGTTCGGCCTGGACGTGGCGACGGGCGTTCGGAAGTTTCTTTACGAAAAGAAAATCGGGTTTCCGACGCGCGCGGCCAATGTTCCGATCGTGCCTGGCGCCATCCTGTATGACCTGAACGTTGGCGAGAGGCCCGACGTTTGGCCGACTGCCGACTGCGGCTACCGCGCAGCCCGGGCGGCGACCGACGGCCCGGTTGCCGAAGGCAACGTGGGAGCAGGAGCGGGCGCCACGGTCGGCAAATCGGGAGGAGGCGGCGGGCCAATGAAAGCCGGCATCGGCAGCGCGTCGATTACGATGCAGGACGGGCTCGTTGTGGCGGCGCTCGTCGCGGTCAATGCCGTCGGCGATGTCATCGATCCGGCCACGGGAAAAGTGATCGCCGGTGTGCGCACCGCTGATGGTCAAGGGCTCGCAGACTCGCGCAAAATCCTACGCTCGGGACGACCGCTGAGCGCGCAGCCGGGGCAGAACACGACAATCGGGGTGGTTGCCACCAATGCGCGACTGACGAAGGTCCAGGCGACGAAAGTGGCGCAGATGGCGCATGATGGCCTGGCGCGCACCATCTATCCGGCGCACACGATGGGCGACGGCGATACCATCTTCGCGATTGCGACCGGCTCGAACAGCACCGACGACGTGTCACGCATCGGCGCGCTCGGCGCGGAGATGATGGCTGAAGCCGTTGTTCGCGCTGTTCGGCAGGCGACAAGCATCCCTGGCTATCCCGCCGCAAGAGACATCTCGACTCCCTGATACGACTCACGACTCACAACTGACGACGACCTCATGACCAAACACAAAATTGCAGTCATCCCAGGCGACGGCATCGGCCAGGAAGTGATCCCAGCGGCCCTGACCGTGCTCCACGCGGTTGCCGCGAAGTGCGGCTTTGCATGCGATCTGAAAGAGTTCCCCTTTGGCTGTGCCTACTACACGAAACACGGACGCATGATGGCGCCAGACGCATTCGAGCAGCTCGCCGATTTTCCGGCGATCTACTTTGGCGCCGTCGGCGATCCGTCTGTTCCCGATCACATCGCCGTGTGGGAGTTGATTCTTCCTCTGCGCCAGCGCTTTGATCAGTACGTGAACCTGCGGCCGATGCGGCTGTTTCCAGGCGTGACGTCGCCGCTGGCCAACCGCGGCCCGGCGGACATCGACATGATTTGCGTCCGCGAGAACTCGGAAGGCGAGTACGCGGGCATCGGCGGAAAAGTCCACGCGGGCACGCCGAACGAAGCGGTGGAGCAGTCCGGGCTTTTTACGCGCCACGGCATCAGCCGCATCGCGCGCTACGCGTTCGAACTGGCGTCGAAGCGGCCTCGGCGGGACCTGGCGAGCGCGACGAAATCAAACGCGCTGCAACATTCGATGGTGTTGTGGGACACGGTCGTCGATGAAGTGCGCAAGGACTATCCAGGCGTGAGCTTCAAGAAGTATCACGTCGACGCGCTGGCGGCCCGTATGGTGACGCATCCACAGACGCTGGACGTCATCGTCGCGTCGAACCTCTTCGGCGACATCCTCACCGACCTCGGCGCCGCCATTTCAGGCAGTCTTGGGCTGGCAGCCAGCGGCAACATCAATCCCGAGCGGAAACACCCGTCGATGTTCGAGCCGATTCACGGGTCGGCGCCCGACATCAAGGGGAAGGGCATCGCCAACCCCATCGGCGCGATCTGGGCCGGCGGGTTGATGCTCGATCATCTGGGCGAGCACCAGGCGCACGAACTGATCGTGGCCGCCATCACAAAGGTGTTGTCGAGCGGGAATACGAGAACGCCGGACATGGGCGGCAAGGCGACGACCAGAGAAATGGCCGCCGCGATTCAAGCCGCTGTCTAAACAACTCGACCTCGGAACACGGGGGCGCGAAGAAGGTCAAAAGACGTAATAAGGCACGACGAAAAAAAGATCGTTTGTGCTCTTGGCAAATTCCTACCTTGGCAGGTTCAGATCTTCGTGGTTTAGGCTGTGGCTTCGACAGGCTGCGGGGCCGCCGCCAGATGCGTTGAAGGCTCGATGAGCAGGCGCAGCCCGTAGCCTTCGGGCGTGCCGGTCGAGCGTTGAAAATTTCCCTGACGGTAAACCACCGATAGCACACGGCCGGCTTGGAGCGCCGGCGGAATGCCGTCCATGTTCCTCACGTCACGTTCAATTTGGAAGCTCACAAGTCGATACAGCGGTATCGATGCGGATTCGCTCCATTCGATGTAGACGCCGGTTTCGCTGACGTTGCGCGTCTGCACGGTGGCGAAGCGGGTAGTGCCCCGTGCGTCCTTCCAAGTGACTCGTCCCGGAAGTACCAGCGGCCGTCGTTCGGCTCTGCGGGTCGATGACGTCGCTATGTGAAGCGTGTCCATGGGAGAACGCTGTATCAATCGATAGGCCAACAGATTAGCCGTCGTCTCGAAGAACTGGTGTTTGTGTAAAGTATTGTAAATAAACGGATTAATTCGAATGGGTTATGCTGGGCAACTCTGCGAGCAGGCTTGCTTAGGATACTTGGTATCCAAATGACAAGGAAATTGATTACTTTGTATCCGCGATGGGGGCGGTTTCAAAACCCAAACGGCGTAGCTTTAGATACAGGCCGCGACGTGTCAGCCCGAGCGTTCTCGCCGTTTCGGAGATATTGCCGCTGCTCTTGTGGAGTGTGGCCTCGATGATTTCGCGCTCCATACCATCGACCGCGTCGGCAAGAGAGGTGCCCGGCAGGAGCGGACGATATCCGCCGGCGCCCGAGGTGGCGTCGTCAAACCGCGGCCGGATGGAGGCCGAGATGATCTCGGGCGACAGGTGCTCAGGCCCGATACCGCGTCCCGACTGGCCCAAGGCCACGGCACGCTGAATCTCGTTGCGAAGCTGCCGCACATTTCCCGGCCACCGGTGCTGCGCAAGCAGCTCGAGCGTCTCGGCCGTCAGAAACACGTCGGCTTTGCCGAGCCGCTCGGATGCTTCGCGCAGAAACAAGCTGCTGAGATGCGGAATCTCCTCACGGCGATCGCGCAGCGGCGGAATCACAATTTTGATGACGGTGAGCCGGTAATAGAGATCCTCCCGGAACTTGCCCTCGGCGACGCGCTGTTCCAAGTCGGCATTGGTCGCAGCGAGGACGCGCACATCGACGCGCTGCGGCCGCGTCTCGCCGAGGGGCATAATCTCCCCCTGCTCGAGAAACCGCAGCAGCTTGGGCTGGACGTCGAGCGGAAGGTCGCCGATTTCGTCGAGGAACAGCGTGCCGGTCGCGGCGGTACGCACGAGACCCAGCTGATCGTTGACCGCCCCGGTGAAACTGCCGCGGCGATGGCCGAACAACTGGCTGTCGGCCAGGTCCCTCGTCGTCGTGGTGCAGTTGTAGGGCAGAAAGACGGCGGAGCTGCGAAGCGATCCGACATGAATTGCGCGCGCTACGAGTTCCTTTCCGGTTCCGCTCTCCCCGGTGATGAGCACCGTCAAATCGTTGCTCTGCATCCGCTGGATTTGCTCGACGACGCGCATCATCGCGGGGCTCGCGCACAGGAAACCGGGCAGCAAGGGCTCGAGCGGCTGCTCGTACGCCGTTTCAGCCGGCGCAACCGGCCGCTGGCGCGCGGCGCATAACTCGAAGCCTTGAGCCGCGATGTAGGCAATCATTCTGAGGCGGCGCTGAAACGTGTCGGCTACCGGCTTCAGCGAAAAAACGGCGCCGTAGCGTGGGCCGTCGTGGTCGCGGCCGATCCGTTCAGACGCCACCCAGCCTGTGCCGTGCGATTTGGATAGCACCCGCCTCGCGACGGCTCGTGCGCGATCGGCGTCCGAACCGCTCCACGCGACGAGCCGCACCTCGCCGTCAGGCGGCGCGACGAAGACGACGGCACAATCGGCGTTCAGCATGTCGCGAATCGCCGACGCGGTCTCGTGCGCCAGCAATTCGGTGAATGCCGACGCATCCACCAACCGACGGACGATCGCGTCGTCGGCATCGATCGCCGTGCCGTCGTAGCTGCTGACCTGCGAGGTGGGAATGTTCGCCGCCGCCGTTTGTGTTTCAGCCAGATCGCGCGCGGCGCCCAGCGATTCAAAGATCGCGGCGGCCCGCTTGAATTGATGATCGGCCTGCGCCGGCGCGCCCGCCCGACCGGCGAGCTGGCCGAGCGCCAGATGGCTGAGTGCGCTTTGATAGCCTTCGCCCACCAGCTCGAACACGCTCGCGCTTTGCGCAATGTCGTGGTACGCGTCCGATAGCCGGCCAGCGGCGCTGTTCACGGCGCCGCGGATCCTGAGAAACTCGCCCCACGCTCCAGGCATGGCGCGCGCGTCGATGCGTCCGGCCACTTGCCCGAGCCGCGCCTCCGCTTCATCCTTGAGGCCGTCTGCAAGCAGTGCTTCAGAGGCAATCAGGTCGGCCTGAATCGCTTCGGCCGGAGGCGCCGACGCGGCGATCTCGTTGGCAAGGCGGAGCGCTTCGTCCGTGGCGCCGCGTCTGCCGGCGAGCTTGGCTTGGAGCACACGGATCGACCATTCGTACCACTGGCTCGTCAACGCTCCGTAGCCGCCGTACGCCTCACCGGCCTTCCGAAGATAGTCTCCGGCCGATTCGTAATCACCGCGCGTGAGCGCGATCTGCGCCAGCGAATCGAAGGCCGCGCCGGTGATTTCGTGAAACTGTCCCGAGCTGCGTATCTGTAGCGCGCGATGGAGGACTTCTTCGGCTCGGTCGAGCCGGCCAAGGCGCACGAGAATCTGCCCGAGGGTGGCGAGCGAGAGCGCCATTCCGCGTCCAGGTCCAATATCTTCTAGAAGCGCGGCGCTCCGTTCGGACAGCACGAGCGCCTGCTCGTGCCGGTGCTGTAGCAGCGCGACGTTTGCCTGATTGTTGTAGACGATGCCGAGCACATCCTGCGCGCCGACACCCGCCGCAAGCCGCTCGGCCTGGCGCAGCGACGCGGTCGCTTCTTCGATGCGTCCGCTTTGCGCAAGGACGACGCCGGTGAGTGAGTGGAGCAGCGCGAGATGTCGACGGTTGCCAGCCGCGTGGAGAGCCGGCGCCGCTTTCGCAATGTGCTCGCGGACGATGGCGGTGTCGCCAACTTGTTTGTAGCAGTGGCCAAGCTCGTAATGCGCGAGGCCGATGGCTTCCGAATCGTGAGCGAGTTCGGCCTGACGCAGCGCGCGGCCGAACAGCGCGATCGCGCGCGATTGTTCGCCTTTGGCAAACGCAATCCGTCCGTGCACGCGCCACAGCGCAGACAGGAGCGCAGGCGGAAGATCGTCGCGCTCTGGCGGACGTCCGAGCGTCGCCACCGCCTGCGTCACATCGTCGGCGAGCAGCCAGGCTTCGGCGAGCGTGCACCGCAGGCCGACCTCGTCTTCGCGCTTGAGGCCAGAAGATTTCAGCGCCTGCGTCAGCACGCCAATCGCGTCGGCATGTTGACCACGTTCTAATGCGACTCGGGCGCGGGCCAGCGCCGGCTGAAAGGCGATGGTGACCACCGACGGGAGTATACGACAGTAAGATAGAGGTATTGAATCGCGTTCTCCTTTCTCTGCTGATGCTTGCGGCGATTTCCTGCGGCCGCACGCCGCCCCCGGCGCCAGCCGGCGGAACCGAGCCGGCGCCAGCGTCGTCTGTACCTGAAGCACCACCACCCGCTCCCGTCCAGACAGCTCCGAGGCTCGTGGTGCTTGGCGACAGCCTGACAGCCGGGCTGGGCCTTCAGCAGAACGAAGCCTATCCCGTGCTCCTCGGAAAGAAGTTGAAGGAGAAGGGATACGACTGGGAAGTGGTGAATGCCGGCGTCAGCGGCGACACGTCCGGTGATGGCCGCCAGCGCGTGGGCTGGGCGCTCGAAGGAGATGTGCGGATTCTGATCGTGGCACTCGGTGCCAACGACGGCCTTCGGGGATTGCCCGCTGGTCAGTTGAAAGAGAACCTGCAAACCATCATCGATCGCGGACGGCAGCGGGGCATTCCGGTGCTGCTCGTGGGGATGGAAGGGCCGCCCAACTACGGCGACCGGTACGCGAAAGAGTTCCGCGAGGTTTACGCGGATCTCGCACGCCAGAACAAGGTGGAATTTGTGCCCTTTCTGTTGGAAGGTGTGGCTGGCGTGCCGAGGTTGAATCAATCGGATGGCATCCATCCGACAAGCGCCGGCGCCGAACGCATCGCCGATCATTTGTGGCCGACGCTGGAGAAGATGCTGAAGAAATGATCGAGTTGCGCGGCGTATCCAAAACGGTCAAGAGCGGAGACCAACAGCTCACCATCCTTCATCCCGTCGACCTGTTGGTGCCGTCGGGACAACGGCTCGCGATTGTGGGCCCATCGGGAAGCGGCAAATCGACGCTGCTCGGATTGATTGCGGGACTCGATGCGCCAACGACCGGCTCCATCGCGATTGATGGGACCGACGTCACCGCGCTTGGCGAAGATCAGCTTGCGAAACTTCGCGGCGCCAAGATCGGATTCGTCTTCCAATCATTTCATCTCATCCCGTCGCTCACTGCGCTCGAAAACATTCTCGTGCCGATGGAGATCGCCGGGCGCCGTGACTCGGCAGCTCGCGCACGCATGCTGCTGGCGGAAGTGGGTCTCGCGGAACGCGGGCATCATTATCCATCGCAGCTTTCAGGCGGAGAGCAGCAAAGAGTGGCGATCGCACGGGCGCTGTCGAACGAGCCGGTTATCGTGCTCGCCGACGAGCCGACGGGAAATCTCGACAGCAGCACGGGTCATCACGTCATCGAGCTCCTGCTCGGCATCAACCAATCGCGCGGCACGACATTGGTCGTCGTCACGCACGACACGGAGATCGCGTCGATGGCCGATGCACGCATCTTTCTGAAAGACGGGAAAATCGTCTAATGCGATTCGTACTGCTCACGGCGTGGAGGGAAACCCGCTCGGCTTGGAAGCGGCTGGTGTTTTTCTTCATCTGCATCGCCATCGGCGTGGGCGCCATCGTGGCGCTACGCTCGGTCATCCAGAGCGTGCGTCAGGTGCTCTCGACCGAAGCGCGGACGCTGATTGCCTCGGACATCCTGATCTCGAGCGATCGACCGTGGCAATCGGGCACGCCCGAGCAGATCGCGACGCGCGTGGCGGCCATTCCTGGAGCACAGCACATCCTGTCGACCGAGATGGCGACGATGGCGAGGCCCGCAGTCGAAAGAGATGCGACGAACGCCGTCGCAAGAGTCGTCGAGCTGCGTGCCGTACAGCCGGGGTTTCCGTTTTACGGTCAGCTGACGCTGCAGGACGGCCAACCGTACTCGCACGACTTGCTGAAAGGCCACGGCGCGCTCGTAAGACCCGAGTTGCTCGCGCAACTGGGACTGAATGTTGGCGACCAGCTGGCGATCGGCAAATCGCCGTTCACCATTCGCGGCGTCATCTCGAGCGAGCCGGGACGATCGCTCAGCGCATTCAGCCTTGGTCCGCGCGTGCTCGTCGATTATGAAGATCTGCCGGATACCGGATTATTGACCTTCGGAAGTCGGGTCGTGCGACAGATGTTGCTTCGCGTGCCGGAACCGTCGATCGATGCGCTCGCGCGGGATCTCCAGAACGATCTCCGCCCGCAATTTGTGCGGGTGCGCTCGTATCGCGACCGTCAGGAGCAAATTGGAGAAGATTTCGCGCGCGCGGAGAACTATCTCAGCCTGGTCGGCCTCGTCATCGTGGTGCTCGGCGGCATTGCGGTATCGAGCGTCACGCGCGTGTTCGTGCGGCAGAAGATTAAAAGCATCGCGGTGATGAAGTGCGTCGGCGGCACGAGCCGGCAGATTCTCGCGGTGTACCTGCTGCAGGCGCTCGCGCTCGGCATCGTCGGCAGCCTGATTGGTGTCGCGTTGGCGGCCATCGCCGTGGCCGCCATTCCCGCGGATATGAATCAGATCGGCACGGTCACCGTGGCGTACGGTCTGACGCCGTCGGCGATTGCGCAGGGCCTCGGCATCGGCACCCTCGTCGCACTGCTGTTCGCGATGGTCCCCTTGCTCGAAGTGCGGAACGTGAGGCCGTCACTTCTGCTTCGGCAGGACAACACGGGCCGACGACGCGACTGGTTTCAAATCATCGCGACCGCCGTGGTCGGACTGGCGCTTGTCGCGCTGGCCACCTGGCAGGCCGCGTCGCTGCGCATCGGCCTGAGTGTGTGCATTGGCTTCGTCGGCTTGACGGTGACGCTGCATCTGCTCGGCATGCTGCTGACGTGGATGACGCGGCCGCTAACGAAGTCGCGTTGGTTCCCCATGCGACAGGCGGTGCTGCATCTGGCCCGGCCTGGTAATCAGACGAGCGTCATTCTGCTGACGGTGGGCCTCGGCGCATTTTTCATCATGGGCGTGCGCGGGCTGCAGGTGAATCTGCTGAACCAGTTTGCGATGCAGATCGGCGAAGACACGCCCGATTTGTTTCTCGTCGACATTCAGAAGGATCAGGTCGGGCCGCTGCGCGCATTTTTAGCCGAGCGGCTGCCAGGGGCAGAGCCGAAATTGTTGCCTGTGCTTCGCGCGCGCGTCACGGGCCGCGGTGTGAGCCTGGAGGAAATGGAAGATCTGAAGGGGCGCGCCTTGCTGTCGCGCGAGTACACGATTACCTACCGCGGCGGACTCGAACCGAACGAGACGCTTATCGCCGGCCGCTTTCCACGTTCGAGCAACAGCTCCTCGCCGAACACGATGCCGGAAGTGTCGATCGAAGAAAGCGTGCGCCAGCGGTTCAACATCAGCATCGGAGACGTGATGCGGTTCGACGTGCTGGGCCGGACGATTCACGCCAGAGTCACGGGCATTCGGCACGTGGAGTGGAGGGATGGCCGCAGCGGCGGCTTCATGTTCGTCTTTGGCGCCAACACGTTCGAGAATGCGCCCCATTGGTACATCGCGCCGGTGAAGGCGAACACCGCGAATGCGGCCGATCGGGCCAGGCTGACGCACGATCTGGTGGTCAGCTTCCCGAATGTGTCGGTGATCGATCTGCGTGAGATTTTGCAGGCGGTGCGCAGAGTCTTCCATGTCGTCACCGTCGCGATCAACGTTGTCGGGACGCTCGTCATCCTGACGGGCGGACTGATCTTGATCGGCGCCGTTGCCGTCACGAAGTTTCAGCGTGTCTACGAAGCGGCGATCTTCAAGACGCTTGGTGCCAGCTCGCGGATGATCGCGGCGATGCTGATGGTCGAGTACGGCTTGCTGGGCACACTGGCGGGGGCCGTCGGCTCCTTCGGCGCGCTCGGGCTCGGATGGGGCATCAGCCGCTACGCGCTGGATATCCCGTGGCGGCCCGCGCTGCACGAAAATTTCATCAGCACCGCTGCGACCTCGCTGCTCATCATGACGATCGGCGTAGTCGCCAGCGCCGATGTCCTGCGCCGGAAGCCGCTTGCGACGCTCAGGGCCGAATAGTTATCATAGGGGGTTGATGGATACGGCACCCTACAAAGAGATGTTGTTGCGTAAGCGCGGGGAGATTCTGTCCGGCGGCGGCCGCGATCCGCTCACGGTGACGATGGACACCAACACTCGGCAAGGCGATCTGGCCGATCAGGCAACCGGCAACAACGAAGTGCATATCCAGCTGAAGCTCAAACAGACCGACGCCAAAATTCTGCAGGCGATCGAAGAAGCGCTCGAGCGGATCCAAAAAGGTACGTTCGGCGTCTGCCGCGATTGCGGCGAGCCGATCGCCGAGGCGCGGCTGAACGCGATTCCGTGGACCCGGGTGTGTATCACCTGCAAAGAGAAGCAAGGCTCGTGACGCCACCAGAGCTCGTCAACCTTCTTCAGAATGTTTATCGGGAGACCAGCGAACTGCTGCTGTCGCGCCAGGCACGAGCGCGCTCAGTGACGTCCTACGAAGCCAACAATGCGTATCAGCAGGTGCTCGGCCGTCAGGACGTGCACTTGCGATGGGTGTCGGATGCCATCACCGATCTCGGCGGGACGATTCCTGAGGTCGGCCCCGACGAGAGCCAGGCGACGGCCGTGAAAGGCACCGACGTAAAGACGATTGTCGAGGCCGATGCGCGAGCGCAGCAGGCGTTCATCGATCGGTGGGCGCCGCGCGTGGCCGTGGTGACGAATGCCCGCCAGCGCAAAATGCTCGAGTTCGTCCTCGGTGAGATGGCCGAACACTTCCGCGTGTTCGAGCAGGCGATCGAGGGACGCACCGACATTCTGGGCCGGCACACCGACGGCAAGATCCTCCGCGGCACGGTCCTTCCGGGCCGCCCTGGTAGCTGACGAAACGGGGTCTGACCCTGTGGCAAAAATTGGTATAGGGTCAGACCCCGTTTTTGTCCAGGTTGCGATTGCGCTTGGCAGCAATCTCGGCGACCGCCGCGCGAATCTCGAGTACGCGTTCGACGCCCTCTCGCTGGACCTTTCGGACCTCACACGATCGTCGATCATCGAAACGCTGCCCGAAGGCGTCGGCGACGAGCATGGCCCGTTCTTGAATGCGGCCGTGGTTGGCGGTACGACGTTATCGGCGCGCGATCTTCTCGCTCGTTTACTGGAGATTGAAGAGGAGCGCGGCCGACAGCGCCCGTACGCACGCGCGCCGCGCACGCTCGATATTGATTTAATTCTGTATGGCGACGCCGTGATCGACGAGCCTGGCCTCTCGGTGCCTCATCAGCACTTTCGCGAACGCGCGTTCGTGCTCGAGCCCCTCGCGGAGATCGCACCCGAGATTCGCGATCCGATTACGGAAAAGACCATCGCGCAGCTCTCCCAAGACTTGCAGAGACCCAATCAAGGCTAAGGGTGCGGCGATATCCACAAGAGGTCGTCGTGAGCCTTGGCGTCTGGCTCGTCGTGTCGGCGCTCGTGTGTGCGGTCGCCAGCATTCCGGCATTCAGCCCGCCGTGGCACGGGCCGGCTGCGACACCTGAACAGTTTGCCGTCATGCAGTTCTGGTGGCCCTTCCTTTTCGGGTTCGTTGCGGTGGTATCCGCGGTTCTCGTCCGGCCTGCCAGTTGGGCGTTTCAGGTGAAACGCGTGGCGTCATTTGAAGAGATGCTTCGCGCCCATCATCGGCTCGTCTGGCTGCTGCTGGTCGCCGTGCTCCTTCGGTTCGTGCTCGTCATGCGCGGCGGGCAGTATTTCGATTGGGACGAAGTGCGGTACGGCGCCAGCGCGACGTGGATGTTCGCCTACTTGAGCACCGGGCATTTCAGCGAGGCCCTCGACATGCTGCTTCGGGCGCCCGATCATCCCGGATTCCGGATCGTCGGCCTCGTTCCAGCGTTCTTCCATGTCGCGAGCGCATGGCCGACCGGACGTCTGATCACAGAGATGCGGTACCCCACCGGCGAATGGCTGCCGGCGTTCATCCTGTCGCTCGCCTCTGTCTGCGCGATCGGATTGACCTACGCAATTGCGGCGCGCGCTGGCGCGTCGCGGCGCGAAAGCTTTCTCGCGGCGTTCCTCATGTTCGCGTCGACATCCGTTCTGATCTCCACCCAACATTTCTTTCCCTACGACGCATCGCTTGCGTTGTTCCTGTTCGCGTTCTGGATCGGCATGAAGCAGGACGGCTCGGCGTGGCGCTCGCTCGTCGGGGGATTGCTTTGCGGGTTCGCCTTTCTCACCTATGAAGGATTCTGGCTAACCGCGGCCATCGTCGGCTGTTGCCACGTGGTCAAACGCCCACGTTCGATACCACTGATTGCCGTGCGCTCCGGCGTGTTCGCGGCTGGAGCCGCACTGTTCCCGACGTTGTTGATTGTCGCTGGCCACTTCACGAATCGTCCGTTCGTGCGGTCGGTCGAGCAGTTTTCGCGGAGCGCCGTCCACGGGGATTTTTCAGAAGGCTGGTCGCTGCCGTGGGCCTATCTCTGGCACACCGAACACCTGCTGCTGTTTGTCTATGTATTCGGTGTCATGGTCGCGGTCGTTCACGCGGTTCGCCGCAAAGAAGACCGCTATTTATGGATGTGGCTATCGGCTGCAGCCGCCGTGTATCTCGGCTTGATGGTCAGCTCGACCCTGCTGCACCGCTGGGTCGTCTACGACCGTCTTGTCCGGCAGATGCTGCCATTTCTCTGTCTCGCTGCGGCGGCAGGCATTGCGCGTGTTGAGAACGGACGATTGATGCGGGGAAGGACGGCGCGAATGCTCTACAGTGGCATCGCGTTACTCTTCGCTGTGAACATCGCACCGCTCGTGACGCAACGCTATCCACGCGATATCGCGCGCGACGTGATCGGTCAGTACGGCGCGGCAAATGTTCGGCTCGAGACGATTGTGGCGCATTCGGACGAGGCGACCGTTCCGATTTTTCTGCCCTTGCGAGACGAGCGGGCCGACAGTCCGGTGGGACTACGCCGCTACGTTCTGTTGAACGCCAAGGACATCTGGGTCACAGAAGGCGCCCGCGAAGCCACGGCGCAGCCGGCCGGAACCGTGATCTTCTCCCTCAGACATCCGCGCCAGCTTCCGGGTCTGCAGTATCACGGCTACCGTCCAGAGGAGCGCGCGTTTCTCCGATCGCTAGACTTATCAATCAAATTGATCGACACGCGGCCAGGCAGGAGATAGTTCCGGCGCACGATCACAGCGTGATGTGAACGTCGGGTACGCCCGACGCGACCAGTGCCAGAGTTTTCAGCCGGACGAAGGCGTCCGGACTCGGCGGATGATCCGAGTGAAAGAACACTTGCAGGAGGCGCTGCTTTCCATGATCGGAGTCGGGCACCTCGAAAAACACAGACTCGATGTCGGATTCGGCGGCGAGCGACGCTGACAATCGGATGGCGCGCACGCCTGTCAATCTTTTCACCAGACCGATAAATCGTTTGGATAACAGCGGGGCCGCCTGCGGCGCGATCACGGGCGCCGAAGACAGGGACGCGTTGCCGATGAGCGCGTCGAGCTCCACGGGCGAGGCAAACCGTATCGCGCTCCGGTAGGACACCGACGGTGAGACGCGCATGACTTCTGCGCGGATGATTTCGGCCGCGACTCTCACGGTGTTATCCCCTCGCAGCACGAAGGAATCGCGCTCGCCGGGTTTCAATGATCCTGGAGTTTCGATAAGCGCACCGCCAACAGAAATGTCCAGCAGGTGCACGGTCTCGACTCGGGCGCTGGCCGCAGTGAGCCACGGAATCGACGACCCGGCGATTCGACGAGAGGCACGGCGTTCCAGAGCCGTTAATTCAGAGGGCGGCCGACGGGACGACGACACCCCGCTGCCCAATGCAAGAGCGGCTCCTCAATGTTCGACGCCGAACACGTGGCTTTACACGGCATTTCGCGGCTTGTCGCAGTTGGGCGGGCGCGGGGCTGTGCCGTTTTGGCACACGAGAGAACACGTACGTCTTAATCTGCCCTCACCAGTGCGATGGCAAATCCGTCGTAACCTTTTGTCCCAACCGTTTGCACGACTGTTGCGGTCAGGCGCGGCTCACTCGCGAGCAGGGCCAGGAAATTTCGCATGCCCTGAATTTTCGGATCGGTGGAATCAGCATCGACGATTGCC
The DNA here is from genome assembly GCA_031371345.1 of Vicinamibacteria bacterium. Classification (GTDB taxonomy): domain Bacteria; phylum Acidobacteriota; class Vicinamibacteria; order Vicinamibacterales; family JAMQPK01; genus JAMQPK01. The sequence continues at coordinate 24,607 of JANMJM010000103.1, read as the reverse complement.
CCCTCGCGCACCACGTTATCGGCAACGATGAGCGTGCCTCTACGAGACAGCTTCAGTGCCCACTGGAGGTAGAGGGGATAACTTGGCTTATCGGCGTCGATAAAAATTACGTCGAATGGACCTGCGAGCTGCGGCAGCGTTTCGACGGCCACGCCGACGCGAATGTCGACGACGGCGCCGAATCCGGCGCGGTCGATGTTGGCATGTGCGACCCGTGCGCGACCGGGGTCAGCTTCCAGCGTCACGAGCCGGCCGCCCTTCGGCAGCGATTTCGCCAGCCAAATGGTGCTGTACCCGCCGAGAGTACCTATCTCGAGGATCGTTCGCGCATTTTGCGCCAGCGCGAGCAAGTAGAGCAGCTTACCTTGGGGCGCCGTGACGCTGATGTCCGGAAGTCCACCCTCGCGCGACCCATCGACGGCTGTCAAAGGCTCTGGATCGCCCGCAAACAAGCTGGCTATGTATTCGTCGACGGCTGTCCATCGCTCCATCATTCGTAACGCAGCGCGTCGATGGGATCGAGCGCTGCCGCTTTCCGTGCTGGGTAGAACCCGAAGATGACGCCGGTCGCAGCAGAGAAGCCGAACGCCATCGCAACGGCATTGGCCGGCACTTGAGTAGGGAAGTCCCAGAAACGCGTCGCCAGATCGGCCATCCCGAAGCCGAGCGCAATGCCGATACCTCCGCCGAGCAAGCTGATGACGATGGCTTCGACCAGAAACTGCAGTTGCACGTCGCGGCTTTTCGCGCCAATCGCCATCCGGATGCCGATCTCGCGCGTGCGCTCGGTCACCGACACGAGCATGATGTTCATGATGCCGATGCCGCCGACAATCAGCGACACACCGGCGATGCCCGCCAGAAGGTTGGTCATCGTGTCGAGCGCCGCCGTGCGGATTTCAGCGATATCTTCCTGTGTGCGCACCGTGAAGTCGTCCGGATCGCCGTTATTCAGCTTGTGCTGGGTGCGCATCACCACGGACACCGCATTGGCCACGTCGCTCGTCGCATCGGCGTTGGACGCCGACACCGTGATGCTCTGAATGAACGTCTGGCCCATCAGTTTTTTCTGAACCGTGGTGTAGGGCGCGAAGAGCGTGTCGTCCTGATCTTCGCCCATGCCGGCTTGTCCCTTGCTGCCCATCACGCCGATGACCTTGAATGGCTGATTCCGCACGCGAATCACCTGGCCTGTCGGATCGACCTCCGGTCCGAACAGCTGCTCGCTGACGGTCTTGCCAAGCACGGCCACCTTGGCAGCGCTGCTCACATCCTGCGTGCTGAAAAACGATCCGTATTTAATCGGCCACTCGCGGATGAGCGGGAAGTCGACATCAGTCCCTTGAACGCGCGTCGACCAATTCTGATTCCCGGCAATCACCTGACCGCGCGAATTCACCCCGGGCGTGATGTATTGCACGTTCGCCACTTCCTTCTTGATCGCCTCCACATCGTCGATCGAGAGGCTGGCCGCGACGCCCGATCCGCCGCGCACGCCGTTGGCCGTGAAGTTGCCGGCGTTAATCGTGATGAGGTTCGTGCCGCCCGCTTTGATCTGCGCCTCGATGCGCGCCTGCGCGCCGTTGCCAAGACCGACCAGCGCGATGACGGCCGATACGCCGATGATCATGCCGAGCATGGTGAGGGCGGTGCGCATTTTGTTGCGCGCCAGCGCCTTCAGCGCGATTCGAGTGGTCATGACTGGTGACATAAGGTGCCTTCGCTACGCGATTTGGGGAAGCAGCGTGAGCTCCGTTTCCGCATTACGACGGGTCGCCACGGGGTCGTCGGCGCGGATTCGTCCGTCCTTGAACGCGACGATTCGCGTCGCGTACTCGGCGATGTCGTGCTCGTGTGTGATCAGCAGCACGGTAATGCCTTGCTCCGTGTTCAGCCGCTGGAAGATTCCCATGACTTCAACGCTCGTGCGCGAGTCGAGGTTCCCTGTCGGCTCATCGGCCAGAATCAACGACGGCTGATTAATCAGCGCACGGGCGATCGCGACGCGCTGCTGCTGCCCGCCGGAGAGCTGATTCGGGTGATGATGCGCGCGCTCGCTTAAGCCGACGGCGGCAAGCGCGGCCATGGCGCGCTTGTGACGCGCTGCCGACTTCATCGACGTATTCGTGTAGAGGAGCGGCAGCTCGACATTGTCGAGGGCCGACGTGCGGGAGAGGAGGTTGAATCCCTGGAAGACGAATCCGATTTTGTTGTTGCGGACATCCGCCAACTCGTTGCGCGTGAGCTTCGCGACATCGCGGCCGTCGAGAAAATACTGCCCGCTCGTTGGGTGATCGAGACAGCCCAGGATGTGCATGAGCGTCGACTTGCCAGAGCCTGACGGCCCGGTCGCCGCGACGAACTCGCCTGGCTCGATGTCGAGCGTGACACCGCGCAGCGCATGCACCTTCACCTCGCCGACGTCATACGTTCTGACGAGGTCGCGGACCGAGATAACCGGCATTACCGTCCGCCCCGCGGCGCGTTGCCTCCGCCGCGGTTGTTGCCGCCGCCTTGCTGGCCGCCGCCGAAGCCACCGCCTGGGAACCCGCCGCGCTGCTGCTGGCCCAGGCCGGGGAATGCGTTCCCGCCCGCCGCCGCCGCTCGCTGGGCGGGGAGAGTGACACTTGTGACGACGTCCGTGCCGTCATCGACCTTCGCGTTGTTGTCGAGCACCTGAACGAGTTCGGTCTGCTGACCGTCGGCGATGCCAAGCCGCAGCCGCACGCGGTTCAACTTGCCGTTCTGGTGAAGCCACACTTGTCCGAACGATTCGGTCGGAGGCAGCGGGCCAAATAGCGCATCGATCGTCGTCGCGCCGGCGGCTTTCTGCGGAGTCGCGGCAGTCGCCTGCGTCGGGCGGCGTCCCTGGCCCTGGCCCTGGCCGCGCTGGGCGGATACGGCGGCTGCCGCGGGTTGCCCGTCGCCCGGAAGCGTGAGGCCTCGCGCTTTCATCCGCTCGATCATCTGTTGGCGCTCTTCGGGCGTCATGCTCGCCATGCGCTCGAGCATGCGCGCCTGGAAGTCTCCGCCGCGCCCGATACCGCGTCCGCCGTCGAAGCCGCCTCCAGAACCATCGCGGCCACCGCCGCCAGTGCCTGCGTCGGCATTATCACCGCCCGCTCCGGCGCCACGGCCACGTCCGCCGCGCCGCTGATTGTCCCCCGCGGGCGCCTGCGCGTCGGCAGTGGCGGTCGCAGCCGCGCGCTGCGCCGGAGGTGCTTGTTTCACGGCTGGCTGTGCCGACTGCGTGGACAGCGAGGTCGGCGTCGCCGGTTCAGCGTTCCGTGTGTCGGGCACTGCGGTCGTCCCCGAGCCGCCACGACGTCCGCCGCGTCCGCCGGTGGGCTGAGGCGGAGGCGTCTGACCAAGCGCCGCAAAAATTTCGTTCGTCGGCCGGAATCGAAGCGCCGAGTTCGTCACACGCAACACGTTGTTCTTCCGGGCGATCTCGATGTTCACGTTGGCCGTCATACCCGGCTTCAGTTTCAGCTCAGGATTCGGCACGTCGATCACCGTCGAATACGTCACGACGTTCTGCACCGTCTGCGGCTGCAAGCGAACCTGCGTCACCGTACCGGTGAACTCTTCGTTCGGATACGCATCGACGCGGAACTTCACGACTTGTCCCGGCCGGATGCGTCCGACGTCCGATTCGTCGAGGCTGGCGATCACCTGCATCTTCGTCAGGTCTGCCGCCAGGAGAAACAACGTGGGCGCCGACATGCTCGCGGCTACGGTTTGGCCGACGTCGACGTTGCGCGCGATCACAAGGCCGTCGATCGGCGCCTGAATGATGGTGTGCTGCTGGTTGACTTGATTCTGACTGAGGGAGGCCTGGGCCTGCGTGACCGCGGCTTGCTGCGAGCGAAGCTGCGCATCGGCCGAGTGCACGTTTACCTGCGCGGCTTCGAGCTCGGTCTGCGCGATCAGCTTTTTGTCGGCAAGCTCTTGCGCGCGCCGCAGCTTCGTGCGCGCGTCGTCGGAGTTCACGCGCAGACGCTCGAGATCGGCCTGGGCGCGAATGAGATTCGCCCGCGCCTGCTCGATCTGGGTATCAAAAAGGGATGGGTCGAGTCGCGCGAGGACTTGCCCTTTGCGCACAAGCGAATTGAAATCGGCGTTCAGCTGGAGGATTGTGCCCGACACTTGTGTGCCGACCTGAACGGTCGTCACGGCTTGCAGTGTGCCGGTCGCGCCAACGGTCTCCGCGATGTCGCCGCGGGTAACCTTCGCGGTCGCGATGGCCGGCGCGGGGTCTACCTTCGTATAGCGGTAGTAGCCGTACGCCCCCCCGGCCGCCACAATCAGGATCGCCGCGATGAGGATGGTTTTACGCACGTTAGGCTTCTGGCCTCCGCTAATCTATACGACGATCGAGCCGGCAATATTGCAAACCTAATGCTTCTTCCTGAGCCCCGGCAGGCCTTCTTCAAACAGCGTATAGACCGTTGGGACGAAGACGAGTGTGATGAAGGTTGACGTCAACAAACCTCCGATGACGACGCGCGCGAGCGGCACCTGCAGCTCGCTGCCTTCGCCGATGCCGAGCGCCATCGGCACAAGACCCAGCATCGTTGCGAGCGAGGTCATGAGAATCGGGCGCAGTCTCGTGCGTCCGGCCACTTCCACCGCTTCGCGCAGCTCCATCTTGTCGCGACGTCTGAGCACGTTGGTGTAGTCGACGAGCAGGATAGCGTTGCTGACGACGATGCCGCCGAGCATGATGACGCCGAGATACGCCTGCAGGTTGAACGACGTGTTGGTGAGATAGAGCGCCAGCACGACGCCAATCGCGGCGGTCGGCACCGAAAACATGATGATGAACGGATCGCGCAGCGACTCGTACTGCGACGCCATGACGGCGTAAACAAGGATCAACGCCAGAATCAGCACCATCCGCAGCTCGTTGAACGCCTTGGCTTGCTGTTCGACTTCGGCACCGAAGCCGACGCTGAATCCCTGCGGACGCGGCAAATTAGGCAGTCGCGCGTTCACCGCATTCACGGCCTGGCTAAGCGATACTTCAGGATCGGCGCTCACGGTGATGATGCGCTCCTGGTTCTTGCGGTCGATCTGCGCGGGTCCAAGCTGCGATTGAATCTTCATCAGATTCTTCGCCGGTAGCGACACACCCGTCTGCGTCGTCACCATGACGTCGTTGACGTCATTGACGTACATACGATCTTCTTCCTTTAGCCGCACGACGATGGGATATTCAAACCCACTCTGGCGGAATTGGGCCGCGATCGTGCCGCCGACGTTCGTCCTGATGGTGTTAGCTACCTGCGTTGTATTAAGGCCGAACAGCGCCGCTTTCGGACGGTCTACCTGAACGGCGAGCTCGGGCCGCGCGTCGTCGCGGCTCAAGCGGGGATCGGCCACGCCGGGGGTCGTCTGAAGAAGCTCCATCACGTCCTGAGCGATGCGCCGACCTTCCGTTAAGTCTTCCCCGCGGACTTCGACCGACATGCGGCCGCCGCCGCCTCCCACGCCGCCCGACATCAGGCGGTCGATCTGATTGTTTCCGCCGCTGGCGTTCGCGCGGATTATGACGCCTGGGATTCCTGTGAGCTGGCGCCGGAGGTCGAACGCGACCTGCTCGCTCGATCGCTTCCGCTCGTCTTTGGGAACCAGGAAGAGCGTCAGGAAACCACGGCTCGTCCCACCACCGCCGAACCCGCCGCCGCCACCACCACCGCCGCCGCTGCTGCCAGCGCTGGCGATCGCTGTGGTCGCTTCGGGCACGAGCTGCTTCACGCTCTGTTCGAGCCGCGACATGATCGCGTCGGTGCGTTCGATGCGCGTGCCCGGCGCGAGCTCGGCCGACAGCATGACGACGCCTTCGTCGGTCTGTGGCGCAAGCTCGGTATTCAGTAAGGGGAACATGAGAACGGCGATCACGACCGACACGAGGCCGATACTGATCACGATAGGCCGATGGACGAGCGACTTGTGCAGAAATTTCCGATACGCGTTGTCCATGCCTTCGAGGAAGTTTTCGCTGGCAGTAAACAGCTTGCCGCCGAGACCCTTCCGTTGTTCAGGGGGCGGCGGCAGCTTCAGCAGGTTTGCGCACAGCACCGGCACGAGCGTGACCGCCACGAGCAGCGACATGAGTAGCGAGAAGATGACGACGATCGACAACTGACGGAACAGGATGCTCGAAATGCCAGTCAGGAAGAGCAGCGGCACGAACACCGCGATATGCGTAAGAATCGAAGCGACGATTGCTGACCACACTTCTTCGCTGCCTTCGATGGCGGCGGTGACGCGATCCTTGCCGTGTTCCATGTGCCTGAACGCGTTCTCGAGCACGACGATCGAGGCGTCTACGACCATTCCTATGCCGAGGGCAAGCCCTCCGAACGTCATGACATTCAGCGTGAAACCGGCGAAATACAGCAGTGCGAAGGTGCCGATGACCGAAATCGGAATCGACGTGCAGACAATCAACGTCGAGCGGAAGCTGCGCAGGAACGCGAAAATGATGAAGGTGACCAGAAGCGAGCCGAGCAGCGCGTGTTCCTGTACGGAATTGATCGAGCGGCGGATGTACACCGCGCTGTCGTCGAGCACCGTCACCTTGATGTTCGGCATTTCGACGTTGATGCGGGCGACCTCTGCCTTCACGGCATCGGAAATCTCGACCGTGTTGGTGCCCGACTGCTTCTGTACCTGCATGCGGACGCCGGCCTTGCCGTTGATGCGCAGCAGCGACCGGATGTCCTCGGTCGTGTCTTTTACTTCTGCGACGTCGCGCAAGTAAATCGGCACGCCGTTTCTGGTCATCACGACCAGGTTGCGAATCTCGTCGAGATTTTCGAATTGCGCCTGGCTGCGAAGTAGATACATGCGCTCGCCCTGAGCGACTTCGCCGAGCGGCGTATTTTGATTCTCCGATCGCAGCAGCGCGTTGATGCGCTCGACCGGCAGGTCGAGGGCGGCCACTTTTTCCTTCGAAAGCTCGACGTGAATTTGCCGGCGAAGACCGCCGCCGGTCGTCACCGACGCGACGCCGTTTACACGCTCGAGCCGCGGACTGAGCTGGTTTTCGCCGATTTCCCGAAGCGTGACGCGGTCGTAGTCACCCTCGATGCCGAGGCTCATGATCGGCTGCGCGTTGGAGTCCTGGCGGAAGATGGTCAGGGCTTCTGCTTCAAGCGGCAACCGGCCGCGGACCCGGTCGAGGCGCGTGCGTAAATCGTCCATCGCTTCGTTCAAGTCGGTGCCCCAGGCAAACGACAAGCGAATCAGGCTCGAGCCTTCCTGCGACGACGAATTCACCTGCTCGAGGCCGGCCACTGCGCTGACGGCCTGCTCGATAGGCCTGGTGAGAATCTGCTCGATTTCTTGCGGGCCGACCCCCGGATAGCCTACGCGAACGGTGACGGTCGGATACGTCACGTCGGGCAGCAGGTCGACCGGCAGACGCATGAGGGAAATACCGCCCAGCAGCACAATGACGGAGCTGATCATGAACATCGTGACAGGGCGGCGAATCGCTGTGGCAGGAATACTCATCGTCGAGTCCTCATAACCATCTGGTGATCGAGTGATCGGTGATCTTGCGATCGCGATCGCAACCGCGATCGAATGTCACTGGCCACGCCGGCCGCCGCGGTCTCCGCGCTGGGGAGGCGTCATGTTGGGCTGGTTCGCCCGGTTGGCGTTTGATGGCGCGTTTGCGGCGCCTGGTGCCTGACTGCTCGGGGCGGCGCCCGCTCCGGCGTCGGCGGCGCCTCCGCCTCGCCGGCCGCCGCGGCCGCCGCGTGCTCCGGCGAGCACAATGCGATCGCCTTCACGCAGCGCTGCGGCGCCAGTCGAAATAATTTTCTGGCCTTCCTGAAGACCGGTCACGATTTCAGTGAAGTCCTGGTGCTCGATGCCCGTGGCGACCTGATGGAACGACGCCGTTTCGGCGTTCGCCCCGCCAGCGATGAAGACGCCAATTTTTCCCGATACGTCGACCACGGCGAGCGTGGGGACGACCAGCGTTTTCTCGTGTTTTTCAACAGTGAACTTCGCACGGGCATACATGCCGGGCTTCAATCGGAATGTCTGATTGGCAATTTCGATCTCAACCTGTGCCGTGCGCGTTGCGGGATCCAGGATTGGCGCCACGCGCGCCACGCGGCCATTGAACAACTCGCCCGGATAGGCGTCGACTTCAATTTCCACAAGCGTTCCCGGGCTGATCCGCCGGAGATCTTTCTCGATGACGTTAATCACGAGCCGCACAGTGCGGATATCGACGACCGAGATGAACGACGTGTTCACGTTGACACTCGCACCTGGATCCAACGTGCGCTTGCCGATGAACCCTTCGACCGGAGATCCGATGATCGTGTTGCTGAGGTTGATTTTCAGCTCGTCAAGCCGCGCGCGCGATTGCTCCATTTGCGCCACCGCGAGATCGAGCTGCGCCTGCGACGCTTGATAGCGCGAGTCGGTATCGTCGAACGTCTGCCGCGGAAGAAGGTCGCGCTCGTACAGACTGCGCGAGCGCTCGAGGTTATTCAGCGCGAGCTTGAGGTCAGCTTGGCGCTGCCGTATGGTGGCCTGAGCGACGTTCAAGGACGCTTCCGCCTGCTTCACCTGTTCCTGGATTTCGCGATCTTCGATCTTTGCCAGGCGCTGGCCCAAGCGCACGTGGTCGCCCATCTTCACGTACACGTCCTGAAGCCGTCCGGCCGCGCGCGGGACCGCGTCGACGGTGGCGGCGCCGATGAGATTTCCGACCACCGTGACGGTGTCGGCCATGTCGGCGCGCGTCACCGCGACCATTTCAACCGTCAGTGGAGGCCGAGGTCCGGCGAACCCGCGGCCGCCGCCGCCAAATCCGCCGCCACCGGCATCGGGTCGACTCTGCCGGCCCGAGGCGCGTGACGGGGCGCCGGCGCTCTCGGAGGCCGACGCCGTCGCGGCGCGATCGCCGGCAAAGTAATATGCCGCCGCGCCGCCGGCAACGACGACGATGGCGACAATGATTCCGTATTTACGCATAAGGAAACCGAGGGCCCCTCTCCTTTAACGCGCGCCAGCTTGCTGCACGCGGTCGAACTCTACGAGCGACTTCCGATAATTCAACAGCGCGCGCAACTCTGAATTCTGCGCGTCGCGCAGATCGCGCTGCGCCTGCACGACCTGATAGTTGGTCGACATGCCGACTTCGAACCGGCTCATCTCGGCGTCGAGACGGCGCTGCGACAGGTCGCGCGCCGCACGCGAGGCCGCCAGTCCTTCGGCGTTGTTGGTGACCTGCAAGGCGGCGTTCGTCACTTCGGTCGCGACCGTCAGCTCGGACGCGCGAATCTGCGCCTGGTTCTGCGAGATGAGCAGGCGCGTGCGGGCCGCCGATGCGTCGGCCTGATTGCCGCCGAGAGGATAGTTGACGTTCACCGCGAAGAGCCAGTTCGGGTAGTCGCGGCCGAACAGCGTCGACAGCGCATTGCCGTAACCGCCGTTCACCAGTATGCCGGTGCGCTGGCGATCCAGGCCGCTGCCGTTGAACGAGAACTGCGTGCCGCCCAAGCCTGCTGCGCCGTAGCTCACCTGCGCGTCGACAGCCGGCAGCGCCTGATCGCGGAATGATTTCAACAGCACGTTATTGGCATCCATCGCGTTGCGGGCAATCTGCAAATCGGTGCGCGAGTCGAGCGCGGTACGGACGGCGCCTTCGACGTCGATCGACACGGCCTGATAGTCGGGCTTGTCGGTGGGATCGATGTGCTGCGTCCACAGCGGGTCGTTCGTGCCGCTGACGATGAGCCGCTTCAACGCGAGCTCGGCCGTACGCATGGTCGCCACCGCGGTCGTGAGCGTTTGCTGCCGCGTCGCCTCTTCGGCTTCGGCCTGCACGACGTCCATCGGCGCCATCGTGCCGACTTCGACGCGGACTTTGTTGTCCGACAGTAGCTTCGAGGCGAGCGTCAGAGACTGCCGAGCGACGTCGACGGCCTGAATGGAGTAGACGTAATCCCAGTACGTACTGCGCACGTTCGCGAGCGTGTTGGTGGACCGTGCCTTCAAGCTCAGGTCGGCGCTGTCGCGGTTGATCTGCGTCGTCCTGATTTGCTGACGTATCGGATCGATCTTGAAATTCCGAAGAAGCGGCTGGTTATAGGCGAACAGGTACGAGCTGTTGTATTGGGGATTGAAATTCGCGAGCAGGTCGGCCGAATCGACGCGTGAGTTATTGAAGAGGAGCGACATGTTGCCGCCACCCCACGCCATGTTCTGCAGGATGCCGCCGTTGTAGGTCATCGTCGACACGTTCGGGCTGCCCGGGTTCAGCAAGCTGGTCGGCGGGCGCACGTTGTCGTTGCGCCCGAAGCGCGATGTTGCGATCGGGTGATAGGTCGATCGCAAGCCCGCCAGCGTGAGGTCGAAGGTTTGCGGATTCAACCGCTCGACGACGAGGTCGAGGTTGTTGTCGATGGCGCGCTGTACGGCGTCGGCCAGCGTTAAGGGCACGTTGCCCGCGCCGACCACCGCAATGCCCGGCTCCTGGGCCTGACCGGCCCGCGCCAGTGCTTGCGCCTTCAGGCTTTCGTTATAGCGCTGGAGCGCCTGCATCACGAGATCGTCGGTGCGAGTTTTCTGATCAGCCGGCGGTGCCTGCGCGAACGCCGTGCCGGAGACCAACAAGACAAACGACGTCGATGCAACAAACTTCCTGCAATTCATCGCGACAGCTCCATGAGGTTGAATGATTGCGCGGGGTTACCGCGACCGGTTTTTATCGCCGTCCCGATCTCGCTTCCAAATCGTCTGCAGTCCGATCCGTTGCTCAGGTGTCAAGACACTATGAATGCGGACCAGCATGCTGGTCCGTTCTGAGCTCACCTTGAACCTGGCCAGCTCCAGGGAATCGGCCGAGCGCAACAGCTCGCGCTCGCCCGCAGTGCCCACTTTCATGAGTTGCGAGAAATCGCTCTGCGCGCGATCGAAGTCCTCTTTCTGCACCTTCATCCGGTCCATCGAGGCTTGGAAGATCTTCTCGATTTGCGCCGTCTGCTCGGTCGTGAGCTTGAGCTCCTGCCGGTATTTCTCGATCGTCCACCAGCGGAATGGCGGCCGACCCCCGGAACGCGATTCGTTCGCCTGCCCCTTGTTCGGCTCGGGCTGGCCCCCCTTGGCGCCCTGTGGAGCGGGCTGGTGCCCCAGCACCGCGGCGGTAAAAATACAGACAAACGCCGAGGTGAGAATTCTGGTAGTCATCTTCTAAACCCAAATACGACGGCGGTATAGGGGTCGTTTACCTATGAAGATTGGGCCGGGTTGCAGAGGCTCGTGAGGTTCCTCACGGTCGTTCCCACGAGATTGTCCGGAGTTGAGGCCCCGGAAGTCAAACCAATGGAAAGATTGCCGGTCTTTGGCAGCCACCCTTCGGTTCGGATCTCCTGTTTCCCGCCCGCGGGGCGATGGCGGACGACCTCGGCCGATTCCAGGCATTCGGGGTCGGAAATGTGAAAGGTTGGCACGTGCTCGGCGCAAATGCGGGCGAGATTGCAGGTGTTGCTGCTGTTGTACCCGCCGATGACGATCATCACATCGAGCGTCTGTTCCTTCAGCAGTTTCACGACAGCATCCTGGCGATCCTGCGTCGCGCTGCAGATCGTGTCGAAGGCTCGGAAACGCGGGGCGACGCCGGCTTCCCCCCAGCGATCGATCATGGCCTGCCGGAAGAGCTCCTGAACCTGCAGCGACTCCGACATCAGCATCGTCGTCTGATTGGCGAGTCCGATGCGTTGCAGGTCGCGATCGGGATCGAACTCGGGCGCCATGGCGTCGCGAAAGCGCTCGAGGAACGCCGCCTTCTCGCCGCCGTGACGGATGTAGTCGCAGACGATATTGGTTTCTTCGACGTTCAGCACAACGAGAAAGTGGCCGCCTTTTTCATCGAGCGCTTGCGAGGCGGTCGCCTGCGTTTCCTCGTGCCACACCTTCCCGTGAATAATCGACGTGAAGTCGTCTGCCGCGTAGCGCTTCACGTTTTTCCAGACGTTCAGCACCGATCCGCACGTCGTGTCGACCAGCACGCAGCCGAGCGCGCCGAAGCGCTGCATTTCGCCCGTAGTGACGCCGAACGCCGGAAGGATGACGACATCTTCCGGACCAAGGTTGTCGCGATCGACGCCGGGATCGCTCAGGAACTGGATGTCCTTGTTGCGCAGCCGGTCGTTCACGTGCGGGTTGTGAATGATTTCGCCGGTGAGAAAAATCCGGCGGTCGGGGAAGCGCTCGCGTGTTTGATAGGCGTAATCCACAGCGCGATCGACGCCGTAGCAGAATCCAAATTCACGCGCGAGATGAATCGACAAACGGCCCGACCGATAGGTGTAGCCGTCGGCCTTGATTTGTTCGACGAGGTCGCTGTGATAGTTGTCGTTCAGTTGGGCGGCGACCGCATGCTTGAGATCGAGCCCTTTTCGGAAGACGAGCGAGGAGGTCATTACCGGATGTCGAGACTCGCTTCCTGCAGCTCGGGCGGTGTGGTCATCACATCGAGCGCGCGCAGCTCGAGCACGCGCCGTTGCCCGTCGAGAGCATCTTCGATTTCCGATAGCAGCTGCTCATCGCGTGGATCGGCGATGTGCCGGGCTCGCGCCATCACCTCGGCGGCCGCCGAGGTCTGCACCACGCGGCTGCCGACGTTGGCGCCCCCGCGGTGATCCATCGCAAAGCCCAAGAACACACCAGCGGCGAGGCCGGCGGCCGCCGCACCGGCGACCCACCGGCGCGCGGGACCGAGGACGCGTCGCACCACCGGATGTTGAGTCGAGCGCGTGGGGAACAGCAGCACGTCGGCCGGGTGTTCCATGCGCTCGAGACGGCGCAGAATGCGATCGCGCTGATCGTGCAAGCGCTCGCTCGTGAAGACCCCGTCGGCCTCGCACAGCGCGTTTTCGCGAATCTGCTCGAGGGAGCGCGCCACGTCTTCGAACCGCGCCCTGCACTGGCTGCACTCGGCGAGATGTTGATCGCCCGAGTCCAGCACATAGGATTCCATGAGCTGGTCGTCACTTAGATGCAAGACGTTGACCCTCCATGGCTGTGCGCAATTTTCGAACGGCGCGGAACAAGTGGACTCTCACCGTCGACTCGTTGAGGCCCGTAATCTGAGCCACGTCGCGGGTCGAATGATCGTTGTAATGACAAAGCATGAAGACGAGACGCTGGCGTCCGGGCAACTTGTTGACGGCAGCCGCGACGTGGTCGCGCCATTCGCGGGCGAGCAGCGCATCTTCGGGCGAGCGATCCGAAGGCCGGCTGGCGCGCTCGACGGTGTCTTGGTCGCGACGACCGATGTCGGCCACCGGCATCAGCCATCGCGCGCGACGTGTGCGCGCTTTCTGGCGATCCAGGCAGCCGTTGATCAAAATGCGCGTGAACCAGACTTCGAACGACAGGTTCCGCTGGAACGACGCGATGTGCGTGTAGGCCTTCACGAAGGCGTCCTGCACGGCTTCATCGGCATCGGCGGCGTCGTGCAAATAATGCCAGGCAATGCGCGACGCCCGGCGCTGCTGCCGCGTCACTATCTGGGAAAAGAGTTCGCGAGCGGCTGAATGATTGGCGGCGGCAGCGAGATCCTGCACCTGTCCCGCCAGCTCCGTCTCAACCTCCGGAGCGCGCGCAGATCCCGGGGCAAGGTGCTCCTCACCTGGGCCGGCCGCAGGGAGAACCCCGGCCGAAAGCGCTGATACTCCGGCAGTCACGTGGTCGCGCCTACTCATATATAGATACGACGCTGCGGGGCTTTCATTTACAGGGGTTTACGGGCGACGGAATGGTTCGATGATACCACGTAAGGGGCGAGAGGTAAGGGGCGAGGGGTAAGGGGTAAGGGGTAATGGGTAAAAGAACGCGGGTTTCTTTTCCCCTCGCCTCTTCCCCCTCGCCCCTCGCCCCTTGCCCCTTCTGGGATGTACTATGCGCCGTGCCCTTCGAACCGGTCATAGGCCTTGAAATTCACGCCCGGCTGCTCACCGAGACCAAGATTTTCTGCGGCTGCAGCACGCGGTTTGGCAACCGCCCGAACACGAACGTGTGCCCGGTGTGCCTCGGGCTGCCGGGAGCCCTGCCGGTGCTGAACCGCCGGGCCGTCGAGTTCGCCGCCAAGGCGGCGCTCGCGCTGAATTGCGATGTGCACGAGCGGTCGATTTTCGCGCGCAAAAATTACTTTTATCCCGACCTGCCGAAGGGCTACCAGATTTCTCAATACGAGCTGCCGCTTGCGACCGACGGCGCGCTGGAGTACACCGCCGGCGGCAGGAGCAAGCGCGTCGGCATCATCCGCGTACACATGGAAGAAGACGCGGGCAAGTCGCTCCATGAAGGTTTTCTCGACTCCGACCAGAAAACCTACCTCGACTTCAATCGCAGCGGTACGCCGCTCATCGAGATCGTCACCCATCCCGACCTGCGCTCGGCCGAAGACGCCGCCGATGCGTTTCGCCGCCTGCGAGAGATTCTGATCACGCTCGGCGTGAACGACGGAAATATGGAAGAGGGCAGCCTGCGGTGCGACGCAAACGTGTCGATTCGCCCGGCGGGCGAGTCGCGACTCGGCACCAAGACCGAGGTCAAGAACATCAACTCGTTCCGGTATCTCGAGAAGGCGCTGGAGTACGAGATCGACCGGCAGAGCAGCGTCTTAGAGGCAGGCGGCACGATCGTGCAGGAAACGCGTCTCTGGGACGCCGCGGCCGGCGAGACTTTTTCGATGCGCAGCAAGGAAGACGCGCACGACTATCGCTATTTTCCGGAGCCCGATCTTCCTCCAGTTCAGCTCGCGCGGGTTCGCATCGACGAGATTCGCAGTACGATTGTCGAGCTCCCCGATGCGCGCCGGCAGCGTTTGACGGCCGAATACGCGCTCTCGGCGCTCGATGTGAAGGCGCTCGAGAGCAACGATCTCATCGCGTTGTTCGAGGAAACGGCAAGGGCGGCTGGTAACGCGAAGGCGGCCTTCAATTGGATCGCCGGCGAAGTGGCGCGGAAGCGGAACGAGCTCGGCGAGCGCTTCGATCGCGGGCGGGTGACGCCGCAGGGGCTCGCGAGCCTTATCCGCAGCGTCGAGAGCGGCACCATCAGCGCCTCGGCAGCCAAGACGGTGTTCGAAAGAATGTACGACAGCGGCCGCAGCGTCGACGAAATCGTCGCCGCCGAGGGGCTGTCGCAGATTGGCGATGAAGGCGCGTTGATGGCGAGCGTCGCAGCGGTCCTCGACGCCAATCAGGATGCCGTGGCGCAGTATCGCAACGGCAAAACGGGCACGATCGGATTCCTCGTGGGACAGGTGATGAAGGCGACCGGCGGGAAGGCCAACCCCAAGCTGGTGAACGATCTATTGCGCCGCGAGCTAGACCAGTAGAAACTGTTGCCTCGTGATCGAAGCCCGTAACGTCTCCAAACTCTACAGCCGCGGCGTCTACGCCCTTCGCGACCTGTCGCTCAAAATCGACAAGGGAGAGTTCGTCTTTCTGACCGGCCCGAGCGGCGCAGGCAAATCAACTTTCCTGCGCCTGCTGCTGCGCGAGAGCCTGCCGAGCGACGGGGCGCTCGAGGTCGCCGGCCGGAATCTCGAACGCCTGACCCCGCGTCAGGTGCAGACGTACCGCCGCAGCGTGGGGTTTGTGTTTCAAGACTTCAAGCTGATTCCACGCAAAACCGTTCTCGAGAACGTGTCGCTCGTGCCGCGCGTGCTGGGCGCGCCGGTATCGACCCAGCACCGCAAGACGTTTCAGGTGCTGAAGTGGGTCGGCTTGCAGCACCGGATGAATGCGTTTCCCATGGAGCTGTCTGGTGGAGAGCAGCAGCGCATTGCCATCGCGCGCGCGCTCGTCAACGATCCCATACTGATTCTGGCGGACGAGCCGACGGGCAACCTGGATCCCGATTTGTCACTCGACATCATGAACCTGCTCCGTGAAGTGAACGCGCGCGGCACGACGGTGGTGGCCGCGACGCACGACCGCGAGTTGATTCGGCGCGTCGGCCGCCGCGCCATCGCGCTCGATCACGGAACCCTCATCGACACCGACGAGCGCGCCGGACGGGACGAGCCGGCGAGCAAACATGATGCGCGCGCTTAGATACTTTCTCGAGGAGGCGCTGGCCAGTCTGTGGCGCGGCTCGAAGACCGCGTTCATCGCCATCGCGACCATCGCCGCCGCCTTCTTCGTGCTGGGCGGCTTCCTCGTGGTGACAGCGAACCTCGAGCGGCTGATCGCGCGATGGCAGGAAGCGGCGGAATTTTCCGTGTATCTGCGCGACGATTCGACGCCCGCGCAGCGCACCGCGATCGAAGCCGCGTTGCGCGACAGCCGGCTCGTGCAATCGCTGGACGTGATTTCCAAAGACGACGCATTGCGGCGCTTCAAACTGCACTTCGGCGCGCTCGCGGCAGCGAGCGGCGACATACCGGACAACCCGCTGCCGGCGTCGATCGAAGTGCGGTTGATCCCCAACGCGGACGCGCCGCAGGTCGAGGCGCTCGCGGCCAAAGCGTCGTCGCTGGGGGGGGTCTCCGACGTTCGGTATGACCGCCTGTGGATTCGGCGACTCACGAGTGCGGTCGGCGTCGTTCGCGCCGGAGGATTTGCGCTAGCCGCCATTCTGGTGCTCGCCGCGGCGTTAACCGTCGCCAGCGTGGTCCGCCTTGCGCTGATCTCTCGCCGCGAAGAAATTCACATCATGCAGTTAGTCGGCGCTCCTCTCGGATACATCGGTGGGCCGTTTGTGGTCGAGGGGCTCCTTCAGGGGGGCATCGGCGCCGCGCTGGCCTTGGCCGTGCTATGGGTCGCGTTTTCATTCCTCAGTACGCGTGTTGGCCCGGGTCTGGCGGCCACCATTGGCCCGACGGCCATTGTGTTTCTGTCGCCGCTGATGAGCCTGGCGATCCTGGCCAGTGGAATGATGGTTGGATGCATCGGCGGGCTGATGGCCGCCCGAAGCGCGCGCGAAATCGCCGACTGATTTCGGTTGAAAAAAGGCGTGTGATCGCCTTACACTGAATTCACCCGTTACATGACGCAGTCGAAGTCGCCGAGGACTCTTACCGATTTCTATCGAGAAGAGTTCATGAAACACCAGCGTTGCCTCGAACAGCAACGCGAATACTATTCCGACAGCGCCATTTCGTCGGTCGAAAGCGCGCTCAATCGCATCATCGGCCAGCTGGAACACCTCTCGACAAAGCAGGACGCAGACCAGGTCGTGAGCCGCCTCCTCCGAAAATTCAACGTGGTGACCGGTCTTTCGGGCTGGAGCGATCCGAAGAACGTTCACTGAGACAGTCTCCTGTCGCTCTTTCGCCAGCATCTTCTACTTATCGCGCGCGGAGCCACTGAAGCCGCGTCTCCATATCACTTGGTCCCTCGCGCCGTGCGCGACGCCGATATCGCCTCCCGAGTAACGGGGCGGGCTCTGCGGGTGATTGCGGTCGGCAAGGCGGCGCCGTTCATGGCCGCGGCTTTTGCGCGCGTCGAGGGTGCGCATGTGCACGACGGCATCGTCATCGGCACACACCTGCCGATCGATCTGCCGAAGACGCTGGAGTGGATCCCGTCGAGCCATCCGCTGCCTGACGAGCGCAGCGTTGCTGCTGGCCGGCGTGCGCTCGACGTCGCTCGACACACCAATCGGGACGAGACGCTCGTGGTGTTGTTGTCGGGCGGTGCATCCGCGTTGATGGCGGTGCCGGCAGGCAGCCTGACTCTCGAAGATAAGCGGACCGCGGTGGACGCATTGCTGAAGGCGGGTGCAGACATCACCGCGCTCAACACCATTCGGAAACATCTCTCCGCTGTGAAAGGCGGACGACTGGCCGCGGCGGCGGCGGGCCCGACCGTCTGCTTCGCGATTTCAGACGTGGTCGGGGACGATTTGAGCGTGATTGGATCGGGCCCGACGGTGCCGGATCCATCGACCTATCGCGATGCATGGAATTATGTGGAACGCTACGGCGTCGAAAGCCAATTGACCCCGGCCGCGAGAGAGTATCTGCGAGCGGGCCTCGAGGGAACGATCGCGGAAACGCCGAGCCCGGGCGACGTGCGGCTCGAGCGTTCGGTTACGCGCGTGATTGGCGGCCGGTTCAATGCGATGACCGGCGCAGCCGACGCCGCGCGATCGCTTGGCTACGACGTCATCACCGTCGACGAACCTGTCGTGGGCGACGCGCGGACGCTGGGGCCGACCGTCCTGAACATGGCGCGCGCGCTCGCCGAGGGTGGGAAGCGGCCGCTGGCTGTCGTCGCCAGCGGCGAAACGACCGTCAAAGTCGTGGGTAAGGGGAAGGGCGGCCGTAATCAGGAAATGGCGCTCTCGGTGGTGAATTCCCTCGCCCAAGAACCGGGCGAGATCGCGCTTGCCAGCATGGGCACCGACGGCATCGACGGTCCAACCGACGCCGCCGGCGCGTTTGCCGACACGACCACCTTAGAGCGCGCCCGAGCGCAATCCCTCGATCCGAATGCCTACCTCGCCGATAACAACGCGTACGCGTTTTTCGGTGGGCTGGGCGACCTCATCATGACTGGCCCGTCGACAACGAACGTCGGCGATATTCAGGTCGTCCTCTTCCGTTCTTAGTGGTGTTGTGGTTCCCTCCTGAGCGGCCTTTGTGCTGTACTAACTAACCAACTAACAACCAAACAACCACGTGATTAACAGAGACCAAATCCTCAAACTCATGCGTGACAAAGTCACGCACCCTGCCACGCCGCGCGAGTTACTGCACACGCTTCGCATCCCCCAGGAAGAGCGAGCGACATTTCGCCGGTTGCTGAAAGCGCTTGTCGCCTCGGGCGAGCTCATCGAAACCAAGGGCGGCCGCATCGGCCTTCCCGACAAGATGGATCTCGTCGTCGGACGCCTTGAAACGCATGCCGGCGGTTTTGGATTCGTCATCCCCGATAAGACAGGCGAGGCGGCCCCCGACGTGTACGTCGCCGCGGGCAACATCAAGGAAGCGATGCACGGCGACCGCGTGCTGGTGCGCATCGAACGCCGCACGAGCGCCGATCGGCTCGAAGGCCGCATCATCAGAATCCTCGAGCGCGGCAGCTCGACCATTGTTGGCCGTTTCGATCGCGATGATTCCGATCTCGGATTCGTGCAGCCGTTCGATCGCCGGATCCTGACCGACGTGCACATCCCAACGGGACAATCGGCCGAGGCCGAGCCCGGCGAGATGGTGGTCGTGGAGATTACGCGTTGGCCAACGCCCACGCGCGGCCCTGTCGGACGGGTGACCGAAGTGCTCGGCGACATCAACGAGAAGGGTGTCGACACAGAAATCATCATCAGGAAGTTCGGCATACCGGACGCCCACGGCGAGGCCGCCGTCGAAGAAGCGCGCACGTTCGGGCCCGTGTCGGCGAAAGACATCGCCGGCCGCACGGATTTTCGCCATACGACGACGGTGACGATCGACGGCGAGCACGCGCGCGATTTCGACGACGCGATCAGTATCGAGAGGCTCCCGAGCGGCCACTTCTGGTTGGGCGTGCACATCGCGGATGTCGCGCACTACGTGCAGGAGGGAAGTGCGCTCGATCTGGAAGGATACGAGCGGGCCACGTCGGTCTATTTTCCCGATCGCGCCGTTCACATGTTTCCCTCCGAGCTGGCCACGGGCATCTGCAGTTTGAATCCGCGAGTCGATCGCCTGGTGCAGAGCTGCCTGATGGAAATCGACGGCAACGGCTCGGTGGTCCGGTACGAGTTCCACGACGGCGTCATCAATACCGCCGCGCGGATGACCTACACAGACGTCAATGCCATCCTGACTGAGAAGCCGGCCGCATTGATCAGCAAGTATCGCGAGCTCGTGCCGAAGTTCGAGCAAATGGGCGACCTTTTCCGCGTGCTGAACGCGCGACGTAAGCGTCGTGGCTCGATCGATTTCGATCTTCCCCAAGCCGAGGTCGTGCTTGACGATGCCGGGCGCGTGGCCTCGATCGTCGAATCGGAGCGGAACATCGCCCACAAACTCATCGAGGAATTCATGCTGCTCGCCAACGAAACCGTGGCGACCTACGTCGAGGGTCGCGGCATGCCGAGCTTGTACCGCATTCACGAGCAGCCCGATCCGATGAAAGTGGAACAGTTCGAGGAGTTCGTCTCGGGTTTTGGGTATTCGCTCGCGGCGCCGGCGGGCGCGGTGCGGCCGCGGAATTTTCAAAAGCTGCTCGAGAAGCTCAAAGGGAAGCCGGAAGAACGCCCAATCGCGTTCCTCATGCTGCGGACGATGCAGAAGGCGAGATATGCGGAGCGCAACCTCGGACACTTCGGGCTTGCCGCCGATTCGTACACGCACTTCACGTCGCCGATTCGACGGTATCCAGATCTTGTCGTGCATCGAATGCTGCGCGAAGTGCGCCATCAGGGCATCGACATGGAGCGCGTCGAAGAGCTCGAGCAGGACTTGCCTGAAGTGGCGAAGCACTGCTCCGACATGGAGCGCCGCGCCGACGAAGCCGAACGCGAGCTGGTGCAGTGGAAGAAAGTGCGATTCATGGCCGACAAGGTCGGCGACGAGTTCGACGGCTACATCACGGGCGTAGCGGCATTCGGATTGTTCATCCAGCTGACCGAGCATTTCGTCGAAGGCCTCGTGCACGTGTCGAGCATGGCCGACGATTACTATCGCTTTCTCGAAAAAAGTCACTCACTCAAAGGCGAGAACACCGGGAAGGTGTATCAGCTGGGCCAGCGGGTGAAAGTGCAGGTGGTGCGGGTCGACATGGACCGGCGGCAGATCGATCTTGGCTTGGTGGAGATTCTCGAAACGGTCAGAGAAGATGAAGGCCGCCGCGGGCCGCGCCACAGTAAAGCGCGCCCGAAGCACGAGCAGAGAAAAGGACCGCGGCAGAAACAGCGTCCAGGGCGCCGCGAGCGTCAGAAGCGGAAAAGACGACCTGGCAGATAGCTCTTATCTGTCCTTGTCTTCGGGATCGCGCGACGCGTTCTTGAATTCCTTGATGCCCTTGCCGACGCCCTTGAAGATGTCGGGAATCCGGTTCGCGCCGAAGATCATCACGACGATGACCAGGATAATCATCAGTTCCGGCATGCCTATCCGACCCATAAGTGCTCCTTCTTACCGTTACGCTGTGCTTGAAATACCGCCCTTCATTGTACCAGTAAAGACCTTCGACATTACACCTATCCGTATTGCGTTTCCGGCGAGCCGCCATTGCCGTGTGGCCAGTAGGCGCCTGCGCAATCCTCGGTAGGGCTGGGTGCCGGCCACCAAGTCGGCAAAGACACGCCGGATGGCATCGCTCTGTTCGAGGCCGTCGACCAACAGCGACGAGAACGCCCTGCTGAAAAACAGACCGCTGAGCGTGGCGGCACGTACCAACTCGGGACGGATATCGGCGTCGAGCCGCTCTTGATAGGCGCGCGGCGCGATCGCGAGTGAACAGGAGATTAACGCCTCGGCCGCCCATTGTCCCGAGAGCAGCGCGTAGTAAATGCCCTCGCGCGTCAGCGGATCGACAAGTCCTGCCGCGTCGCCGAGCAGCATCCAGCGCGAGCCCGACGCGCGATGGTCGCGACCGCCCGCGAACCCAATGCTGGGAATCGGCCACGCGTATTGTTGGAGCCGCGTGCCGCGGCTGAGGTTGTGCGATCGCATCCACGTCAGCGTCTGCTCGCGCAGATCGCTCGAACGGGCTCGGTCCCTCGCGGGTGCACAAACACCAATCGCAAGGTGATCGGGGCGGGGGAACGACCACAGATATCCGGGCTGCGCGATCATCGTTTTGATGTCGATCGCGGTTGACGTGACGCCGTGGACGAAAAAGCCGGCGGCCACCGACAACTGTGCCCGCGAGAATGGGGCAGAAAATTTCTTTCCGACGACGCTGTTCACTCCGTCGGCGCCCAGTATGAAGTCGGCGTGATGTTCCCCGCGAGTGGTCCGCAACACACCACTGCCGTCGGGTGCGATAGAGACGTCGACGACCTTTTCCGCGACCAGTCGCGCGCCGGCGCGCACCGCCGCGTTGACGAGCGCGTGGTCGAAAACCGCGCGGCTCAACACGACGAGCGAGCTCGCCGGGCTCGCGCCGCAGTCGATGAGCGGCACGGCGGCGATCTTCCCGATCATTTGCGGATGTTCCACATGTGCGGACCGCACGACGACGGCTGGGAGCGCGGCGATGTCGACGACGTCTGATACGAGATCGAGCGCTCGTCCGGTCAGGCCACCGCCGCAAGGCTTCTCGCGGGGATGACTCGGATCGAAAAGCGACACGCCGGCGCCGGCGCGAGCCAGACGCACCGCTGCCATGGTTCCGGCAGGCCCCGCTCCGACGATGGCGATCTTCATGAGCTTCCAGCTCCGAGCTTTCAGCTACGAGCTACGAGCTGGCAGCTGATAGCTGATAGCTGGAAGCTGGTATAGATTACTGTAGCGATGTCGCATCCATTATTGATGGCGCTCTTTGATGATTCGCGCGCCGCGGCTGCGGCCGCCCGCGAAGTGCAGCTGGCAGGTGTGGCACGGGAAGATCTCTCTGTGGTGGCGTCCAGTCATCGCAAGGAAGAAGAGATTGCCGAGCAAATAGGCGGCAGCCCGGGATCAGAAATTGAGGATTCGCCGTCGGCCGGGCGGCTTGGGGAACTTGGCGGGTATATCCTTGCCGCCATCGCCATCGGGTTGCCCGGCACGGGCGGCGTCGTCGCGGCTGGCCCACTGGCGGCCGAGCTCGGCGAAGCCGCTGGGCATGCGGCAGGCGATCTGAAGGCCACACTCGAAAAGGCCGGCTTGTCGGAAGCCGAAGCCCAGCAGTGGCAAACCCAGATTCACGCGGGCGCCGTCCTGTTGGGCGTTCATGCGCGGGCTGTCACCGCCGCCGAGGTCGAGTCGGTGCTCTCACGCCACAGCGGCGGCAAGGTGATTCACACGCAGTGGGATGCGGACTAGAACCCTGACAGGGAAGAGGGCTAAAAATTCATGGCGACAGAAGTCGAGACAGGAAGATTCACCGTCGGCGTATTTCAGGATCTCGCCTGGGCCACGCGAGGCGTCGAAGCGCTGAAAAAACAGGGCCTTCCGGCCGAGTCGCTGTCGATTCTCGGAAAAGCGTCGCCTGCGCTTGCGGCGTTCATCGAGCGCGAGCTCGGTGCGGCGCTCTCGGTCGAGATTCTTGATCTCGGCGCGTCGATTGCGCGCGGGCCGCTCGTCGCGGCGCTGCAGGGGGGCGATCAAGGCCTCGTGAAGCTCGGCATCTCCGGCACGATGCGCCGCGTCGGTTTCCAGGCGCATGACGGCCGCATCTTTGATGCGCTCACCGCCCGCGGGGGCGTCCTGGTGGCGATTCACAGCGAGCCGCGCGCGGCAGATGCGCTGGCGGTGCTTCACTCCTACGGCGGCGGCAACGCGGCCATTGGGGCATGGACGGGGAGGGTCTGAGGCCTGGCGACGCATTCGAACGTCGTAAAAGAGTGACAAATAGTTGTCCCCGATCTCAGAACCGCTCGCGCCGCTGGTCCCGCGAACCCTACAAAACGGAACCTCTTACTGGCGTCAGTTTTGCAACTTGCGCCGTTCATGCACGGGGCGCAAAATACATTTGAGACTCCTCATCGCATGAGCGACCTTCGCGCCAACGCCCCTGTCGAGACCCGATTCCTCTTTGAGCAATCACAGAAGAGGTCCGCGGGCGCCCTGGGTGTGTCCTTTGCGATCCATGCCATGTTCTTCGGTGTGGCGCTCTGGATTGCCATGCATCCGTCGGTCGCCTCTTCCACCGCGCTACTCCACGACACGCTCAATAAGGACATCGTCTGGCTCGATATTCCAGGGCCTGGCGGCGGTGGCGGCGGCGGCGGCAATAAGTCGCCCGACCCTCCGCAAATTGCCAAGCTCGAAGGCAAAGACAAGATCACCGTTCCCGTGGTGAAGCCACCGGAACTGCAGCAACCGAACGAAAAGAAGCCGGAACAGAATCCGGTTCAAAACCTGAATATTCCGGCCGAAACATTGTCGGCGGCCAATCAAGTCCTGGCCGGGGCGATGGAGGGTATTCCCTCGTCCGAGTCGCTCGGGTTGGGCACAGGCGGTGGGGCGGGGACCGGCTCCGGCACGGGAATCGGATCGGGTCGAGGATCGGGCTTAGGCGAGGGCTTTGGCGGCGGGACCGGCGGCGGCGCGTATCGTCCGGGCAATGGCGTCGATAGCCCGATTCCCATTTCGCAGCCGAAACCGCAGTACACGTCGCAGGCGATGCGGGCGAAGATTCAGGGCACCGTGCTGCTCGAGTGCATCGTGCAAGACGACGGCACGGTTGGTCAGGTGCGCGTGCTGCGCTCGCTTGATCCGACATTCGGCCTCGATCTGGAAGCGATGAAAGCCGCAAAGAACTGGCGCTTCAAACCGGGCATGCGCCGCGGCGAACCGGTGGCCGTGCTGGTCACGATCGAAATGGCCTTCACGCTTCGATAAGAAACTAAAAACTAGAAACTAAAAGCTAGAAAGTAAGTACGAAAGCACAAGAAAAAAGGCCCGGCGGAAATCCCGCCGGGCCTTTTTTCTTACCAACTTACTTTTTACTTCGCAGTTTCTAGTTTCAAGTTAACACGC
>JANMJM010000093.1:0-1501 GCA_031371345.1 Vicinamibacteria bacterium | reverse complement strand
CTGCCCGTTCAAGCATCGCTGCCGCTGGTTTCGGCGAATTTCGAAAATCCGATCGATCGGTTCCTTGAGAGCGCCCGCGCGAGCAAGGGTCTCATCGCGGCGCCGCGCGCCGATCGCCGCACGCTGATTCGGCGTGCGTATTTGGATTTGATTGGCCTTCCGCCCACACCTGCGGAAGTGACGACGTTTGTCGAGGACAAGTCTGAAAATGCGTGGGAAAAGGTGATCGATCATCTGCTCGCGTCGCCGCAGTATGGCGAACGCTGGGGCCGGCACTGGCTCGACGTGGCGCGCTACGCCGATTCCAACGGCTTCGAGCAGGACTACAACAGACCGAACGCCTGGCGATATCGCGACTACGTCATCAAGGCGTTTAACGAGGACAAGCCGTATCACCAGTTTCTGCGGGAACAAATCGCCGGCGACGAGCTCGACTGGAAAACGCAGGAAACGCTCGTCGCCACCGGGTTCCTGCGCGCCGGGCCGAGAGTGCTCTTCCGCGAGAAAGACAATCCGGAGCGCCGCTGGGATTACGTGGACGATCTCATCGCGACCCTGGGAAGAGGCGTGCTCGGCCTCACGGTGAACTGCGCGCGGTGCCACAACCACAAGTTCGATCCGATTGCGCAGAAGGATTATTACAGTCTCGCGGCAGCGATCAACGGATGGGTCGAGGTCGAGGTCCCGCTCGGGCCGCGACCCGAAGTGGAAGCGTATACGAAGGCCAACAAGGACATCGACGCGAAGGTTGCCGCGCTGCGCGATCGCATTACGAAAATCGAAGCGCCGTCGCGCGACAAGGTGCGCGCCGAATACATCAAGAAGGAGTACCCCGAGAACGTGCAGGCCGCAGTGTTCAAGCCCGAGGCGGAACGGACGCCCGGCGAACAACTGCTCGCGGCTCAGGTGCTGAGCGGCGGCGGCGGCACCATCATCGAAGTCGAGAAATTGATGACGGCCGATGAGCTCGCGCAGACCAAAGAACTGCGCACGCAGATCACGGCCCTGCAACGACAACGGCCCAAGCCGATGCCGATGGCGGAAATTATCACCGACGGCGATTGGCGGTTCGCGCCGATGGGCAGGGGCGACGAGACCATTGGATGCCCCAAATGCCGGCTCCCACCGCCAGACAGGCCCAACGGCACGTACTTGCAGGAAGGTCCCGGGCGCTACGAGCCGCCGCCGACAAATTTCCTCATCCGTGGAGATCCAGACAGCAAAGGCTCGCTGATGAAGCCGGGCTTCATCAGCGTGGCCACCTATGGCAATCCGCCGACGGAAATTCCGCGGCCCGACGGCCGCACGTCGGGGCGGCGCCTTGCGCTGGCCGAATGGATTGGGTCGTCGCAGAATCCGCTGACGGCGCGCGTGATTGTCAATCGCGTGTGGTCTTTCCATTTCGGGCGGGGCATCGTGGCAACGCTCGACAATTTCGGCAAGATGGGCGAGCTGCCGACTCATCCGGAGTTGCTGGATTGGATGGCGGTCGAGTTCATGA
>JANMJM010000032.1:0-4821 GCA_031371345.1 Vicinamibacteria bacterium | reverse complement strand
GCTGCTGAGTCGCGCCGCGTCGCTGCTCTTCGAGCACTCGCTCTTCAACGGACACCCGAAATTTTTTGGATACATCACCTCGAGCGCTGCGCCGATTGGCGCGCTTGGCGACCTGCTGGCGGCCGCAGTGAATCCGAACGTCGGAAACTGGACCCTTGCACCCGTGGCGACCGAGATCGAGATGCAGACCGTGCGGTGGATTGCAGAATTGATTGGGTATCCCGTCGGAACCGGCGGCCTGCTCGTCAGCGGCGGCAACATGGCGAATTTCGTCTGCTTCCTCGCCGCGCGAACGTCGAAGATGGGCGCCGGAGTGCGCGCGCGGGGCGTGAACCGGGATACGCAACGGCTCATTACGTATGCGTCGGCCGAAACGCACACGTGGATTCAGAAAGCCACCGATCTCTTTGGATTCGGCACAGACTCGATTCGCTGGATTTCCACCGACGCATATCAGCGAATGGACGCCGGCGCGCTTCGGCGGCAGATTCAGGACGATCGCCAAAAGGGCGACACGCCGTTTTTGATCGTCGGGACGGCGGGCTCTGTGAGTACCGGCGCCGTCGATCCATTGCGATCGATCGGCGCCATCGCCCGCGAGTTCGATCTGTGGTTCCATATCGATGGCGCTTACGGTGCGCTGGCCGCTGCGGTCCCGGGCGACATCGGCAACGACGACCTGCGCGCGTTGGCCGATGCAGATTCTGTTGCGGTCGATCCGCACAAATGGTTATACGCGCCGCTTGAAGCGGGTTGTGCGCTCGTCAAGCGTCCGGACGATCTCCGCAACGCCTTCAGCTACCGTCCGCCGTATTACCACTTCGAAGATGACGTGCTGCACTACGTCGACTACGGGCCGCAGAATTCGCGGGGTTTCCGCGCGCTGAAAGTGTGGCTCGCATTGCAGCAGGCCGGCCGCAGCGGGTATGTGCAGATGATTTCAGACGACATCGCGCTGGCCCGCCGCCTGTATTGTGTGGTGGAGGCGCATCCGCAGTTCGAAGCGCTGACACAGAACCTCAGCATTACGACCTTCCGCTACGTGCCAACCGATCTTCGCGACGTGCGCGACGATCCCACGGTGGCGGAATATCTGAACCGGTTGAACCAGACGTTGCTGACACGCATCGAAAAGAGCGGCGACGCGTTTCTTTCGAACGCGGTCGTCAAAGGCAGGTTTGCGCTGCGCGCGTGCATCGTGAATTTCAGGACGTCGGCCGCCGACGTCGACGCCCTGCCCGCGTTGATGGCCGCGCTGGGGCAACAAAGCGATCACACGCTTCGCGCTAGTGGCTGCGGTCCCGGCCGGTAAGTTGATCCAGAAAGTTGATGATCGTCGTGAAGCCTTCCGGTTTGTAGAAGAGGAAGGCCCGATGTTTCGTGATGGCGGCCTCCTCCTCCTCGGAGAGCAGGCCGCCCGTCATGATGAGAATCGGAATCGCCTTGAACTCGTCGATCTCGCGGAACGCCGCGAGCATGTCGAGCCCCGAGTGCTCGCCGGGCAGCCGCACATCGAGAATGGCGGCCACCACGGCGTTTGTTCGAAGCACGTCGATCGCGGAGTCGATGCTGTCGGCCTCGACACACCCGTAACCCCACGCTTCGAGCACCCGGCGGCCCATCTGGCGGATCGATGTCTCGTCGTCCATCACAAGGACGATCGGCGATGGGTCCGGAGTCATGGAGACGACTACTGTCCTCTGCCGGCTGGCGTCGCCCCTTGGTTGCCACCCATCCCTCGACCGCGCTGGGCCCGTTCGGTCGACGGCGGCACGAGGTTCTTCGTCCTCAGATACACCGTGACGACGCCGTACTCTTCGTTGCTGTGCGCCACCAGATTGGCAAGCACCGCTCCGCGCGCCACCTGATTCTGCCCCTGGCGCACCAACTCGAGCGCGCTCTGATCGGTGAGCGCCGCGAACACGGGATCGCAATACGCAAACGAATCGGCGAGCGCTTTCACGATGTCGGCGCGCGTCGTTTTGGTTTGCTCGAGGTTGGCGGGCCCATTCGGGTTCGCCTCGCCTTTTGCTGCGGCGCACGCGTTGAACTGCGAGTTTGCGGTGTGGGCGAATTGCGCGCCGTACGGACGGATGTCCGGCGACGGGCGATACGTATAGTCGGCGTCAGCCAGTTTGTCGGCCGCCTCGGTCAGATTCGCTTTGACGCCGGCATAGGCCCGCTGCAAACCCGACGCGAGGCTGATGGTCTGACCACCGCCGCCGGCCGGCGCTTGCTGGGCATCGATCATGGACGCCGTTGACAACAACACCCCGAACGTAAGACATAGCGTGGCTCTCATGCTTCGCTCCTCTTAAGCGTTTATGTGTACCGCTGGAAAGGAGGATAGCTTACACCGGCACTAGTCTTGTGGCGGAATCTCGCTGCCGAAGACATCGGGCTCTGGGCCCGAATCGGTTTTGCCAGGCAGATCGCTCTTCGACCGGAATGGGCCATCGTCGCACTTTTCCGGTGACGCCTTCCGGTTGTCTCGGGATCCGTCAGCCTGTTCTTTCACCGACGCAGGATTAGACTCTTCTGGCTTCATTCACGCCTCCGGCCACACGAGCAGCAACTGTGATGCCGTCACGTATCCGGCGAGCAGCTCTCGAGCGGCGCCATCCTGAAAATCGGACTGCCGCTGCAAGTGCAATAGAATGTCGGCTCGATGCGCGATCCGGTTCTTGAATTGACCAACGCGACCGTGAAGAAGGACGACACGGTCGTCCTGCATGGCCTCAACCTGACGATTAAGGAAGGCGAACACACCGCCATTCTCGGTCCGAACGGCGCGGGAAAATCGATTCTCGTGAGATTGCTGACGCACGAAGAGCGGCCCCTGCCGCTCGACAACGGGAAGGCGCCCGTGCGCGTGTTCGGCGACGACAACTGGAACATCTGGGAGCTTCGCTCACAGCTCGGGATCGTGTCGGCCGATCTCCATCAGCGGTTCGTCGGCGGCAACAGCGAGGGACGCATCACCGGCGAGATGGCCGTCCTATCCGGCTTCATCGCATCGCAGGGCATTCTCCGTTACAGCACGATCACCGCCGACATGCGGCGGCGCGCGGCCGAGTCGCTCGAGAAGATGGGCGTCTCGCATCTGGCGTCGCGATGGCTGAATGAGATGTCGAGCGGAGAAGCGCGTCGTGTGCTCATCGCGCGTGCGCTCGTCACCAACCCTCGCGCGCTCGTGCTCGACGAACCCACATCAAACCTCGACGTCGTGGCCCGGCATAATTTCCTCGAGCGCGTGCGGCAGATTGGGCGCGAAGGTACGACGCTGATTCTCATCACGCATCACGTGGAAGAAGTGATGCCGGAAATCGAGCGCGTCATCTTCATGAAAGGCGGGCGCATCGCTGGCGCGGGTTCGAAGACAGAGATGATGACGGCGATCCGTCTCGGTGAATTGTTTGACGGTCCGGTCGCGCTCGAGGCATCGGGCGGGTACTATGCGGCACGCTCGGGGTAGAATAAAGGCCTACGGAGGCAACATGTTGAAGAGGATCGTCCTGCCGCTCGCGCTCGCGGCGCTCGCGTCGAGCGTCGTGCCGGCGCCCGCGCAGAACGTGCAGTTTGCGGGTTACCCCGACGGGCCCGGCATGGATATTCTGCGGACCAAGTGTCGCGTGTGCCACATGCCCGATCGCGTGAAACAAAAAGGCCGCGACAAGGACGCGTGGGACGCGCTCGTGCACAACATGATGGACCGCGGCGCCGATCTCACCGACGACGAAGTGCCTCTTTTGATTGACTACCTCTCGAAGAATTGGCCGCCTGGCAACGCCGACGAGGCACCGGCGGTCGCCGTGGCCGCCCTCCGCCCGATGGCAGCGCACGCGACGGTGGATTTCAAAGAATGGGATCTGCCCACGGCGAGCGCTCCTTCCGCGACGTTGGCCGCGTCCGACGGTGCTGTCTGGTACGCCGGGCGAACGGGGAATGTGCTCGGACGCATCGACCCAAAAACCGATCAGGTAAAAGAGTTCAAGCTGAAGACCGCCGATTCAGGTCCGCAGGGTCTGGCTGAAGACAGAGACGGCAATATCTGGTTCACCGGCAATTCGAAGGCGCTCGTCGGGAAGCTGAACCCAAAGACGGGCGAGGTGACCGAATATCCGATGCCGGATCCGGCGGCGCGCGACCCGCACACGCCTGTGTTCGATCAGAAGGGCAGTCTCTGGTTCACAATCCAGGATGCAAACATGATCGGCCGGTTCAATCCGTCGAGCGGCGATCTCACGCTGCGAAATTCTCCCACGCCGAAATCGCTTCCCAACGGCATTGTGGTGGGCTCGAAAGGTGTGCCGTACTACGTCGAGTTTGGCGCGAACAAAATTGCCAGCGTCGACCCCGACAAACTGGTGATTCGCGAATGGACGCTGCCGAATGCCGACGCGCGGCCCCGGCGTCTTGCCGTGGATGCCGGCGACATGATTTGGTACTCGGACTACGCGCGCGGTTACCTCGGACGCCTCGATCCGGCCACCGGCGAGGTGAAAGAGTGGGCGTCGCCTGGTGGCGCCACGTCGATGCCGTACGGCATCGCGTCCATCAAGGGCGACGTCTGGTACAGCGAATCGGGGACGACGCCGAACACGCTCGTCCGCTTCGAACCATCCACCGAGCGGTTCCAAGTGTGGAATATTCCCTCTGGCGGCGGCGTGGTGCAGAACATCAGCGTCACAAAAGACGGCAATCTCGCGATTGCTGAGACCGGCGTGAATAAAGTCGCGCTCGTCGCGATCAGTAAGTAGTTCAGCTTTCAGCTCCCAGCTCCCAGTAATTCTCACTGGAAACTGGAAGGTCGAAGCTGGA
>JANMJM010000031.1:0-4854 GCA_031371345.1 Vicinamibacteria bacterium | reverse complement strand
AGTCCGGCGGCCCCGTCGCGAAGAGGATCCCCGTCGTTCTCGGCCCCATCATCGCCTACCCACGCCACGACATAGCAGCGATTCAACTCTCCGAAGGCAAACAACTGCCACCGCGGATTATTGGTGCCCCATGGACGAAGGTCTGAGATGGCGTTCATCTCTGCCTCGCTGCACCACGTCGTTTTCCCGCAGTTGACGATGTTGGTCGCTTCGCTGAGCGTCGGCGAGGAGTCATCATCGATCCACGTTGACCGGACTGCCCCCGCGAGCACGTCGTTCCAGTCGGGCACACGTCGCAATTCCTGCTCCGCGATTTCCAGTCCGGCTTCGGCGGCGTAGCTTAGCTCCTGGCCGTCGGCGTAGGCGGCGGCGATCATCATCTCGGTGCTCGTCACAAGCGCGAGCGCCAGTCCTAGAGCC
This sequence comes from Vicinamibacteria bacterium, assembly GCA_031371345.1. Lineage (GTDB taxonomy): Bacteria > Acidobacteriota > Vicinamibacteria > Vicinamibacterales > JAMQPK01 > JAMQPK01. The sequence goes on along the minus strand of JANMJM010000031.1, from coordinate 4,434 downwards.
GATAGCAGCGCGACAGCTATAACGGCGAGCACGAGCGACGATCCACGATCGTGATTCATGGTGTTACGGCTGGAGATTCCGTGGTGCGATGTCGAAGCTGATTTCCAAGTCCGGGATGCGCGTGAAAATGAACGTGCGACTCGCGCGAACCTGCAACGTGGTGCGCACCAGCCGAATGCGCAGCAGCTCCGCATCGAATCGTGGCGCATCGAGCGGGATGAGCGAAGAACCCGAGGCGCCAAAGTACTGGAATCGCAAGCGCACCACATCGTCTGCGATTGGAGAATCTGTTTGACTGCCGTCGTAACGCATGAGTTGATCGATTTGCAGCCAGTAGGTGGCGGCCACGATCTCTGAAACGATCGCGCCGGCGGAATACTGCGCTGAGAGCGGCGTTCCATTGCCCACGAGCGCAGGCGGGTTGTCCTGCACCGCGATGATCCGGAACTCGTCGTGCGCCCCTGCTCCGTCGAACACCGACACGAGTTGATTAGGGTGAAAACCGCACAGCGGGTCGGCGATCGGGCAGTTCCGCTGCGGCTGTACCGGCACGGCGACAGTCGACGCGGTGTCGGCACTCAACGTTGTCGTTGCGGCTGCCGGCGGCACGTACATGACTGACATACGGTCGTCGAAGAACACGTCCGGCGGGTCGGGCGACCGCAGCCCGCGGCGACGCGGCAGAACGGTGGCGAACGTCCGTCCCGGCATGCCGGCCATCATGAGATCCTTGGAGATTGCCTCGATGCCAATGCGCATGCGCTGCTGCATGTCGTTGCGTTCGACCGCGGTCTGGAACGCGGCATAGGCCGGGCCCGTCAATCCGAACATCGCACCGGCAACCACCAGCGTGATGGCCACCGCAATCAGCAGCTCGATGACCGAAAACCCGTGTGACGGGAATCGCCCGGTCATTCGCGAACCCGCGCTCTGACGCTGACCAGACGCGCGTCGCGCGGCGCACCATGACGGTGGGTCACCGACACACTGATCAGAACCGCGTCGGGATTCCCTGGCATTGGAGCGATCGACCAACGTCGCTCGTATACCATGTCCGCACAGTCGGGTATTACGTTGCAGACGGCGGCGCCCGTGCTCGCCAGGTACTCGACGCGATCTGTCGAGACCTCGAGGGTCTGCTCGATGAGCAGTTGCTCCATCTTCTGTGCGGCGAACACCGTGGTGAACGTGAGGTGCTTGGCCATCGCGCCAGTCGCGACGCTCATCCCCATTAAGTACGCGAGCGTAATGAGGGCGGTCGCCAGCACGCATGTCGCGACGAGAGATTCCAGAAGTGAAAACACGCGGTCGGATGGTGCAACGTGCGATCCGCGTGAAATGCCGAGGAAAAGTGGCAGTGCGGATGGGCCGATCGCAACAACTGCGATCGGCTCAGTGCGTTAGGTTTGCAGAAACTCTAGCGGAGCCAACCCGCAGGAACGTTCGCCTTGCGCGCTTCGTCCTGAATGTTGGCCACCTCTTTGGTCTGATTCGCGATGTCTTTCGTGACGCGGTCCATCTCCGCAACCGCCGCCTTGCGATTGGCTTCGACCAGCGCACGCTGGCCCGGATCGCTCGTGTTGGCGAAATCGGTGTTCAGCGCGTTCACCCGGCTCTGCAGCGCGTCGAGCATGACTTTATTGCGCGACAGCGATTGCTGAACCGCCGTCAGGCGACCCCGCCAGTACTTCTCGTCTTTTTTCGGACCGTCTTCCGCCGGCGTCTCTTTCGGCGCATCCGGCTTAACCGCCGGATCGGCCGGCTTGGCGGTTGTCGCTGCAGGCTGTGGCGCAACCGGTCTGCTGTCGCCTTCGCTCCGCAAACTGTCGTTCGTGTAAGTTTTAGACGGCGCGTTGACGCGCTTGCGTCGTGCCTCTTCGGCTCGCGCGACATCGGCGAGCGACTGCTGCGCGCCCGACATGGTCGTGCAGGTCAATAACACAGTCACCGTGAGGCAAATCGTCGTTCTGCTCATCATATTAGTCAGCCTTGTACCGGTTTCCGGAGCGTTTCGATGCGAGCTTTCACCTGGGACGCATCGGCGGCATTCGGTGCCAGACCGAGATACTCTTCGTAGGCAGCCGCCGCGTCCGTGGGGCGCTGCAGGCGCTCGTAGCTGATTGCCAGCGCCAGCCGAAAGCTGGCCTCGCCGGGCGCCAGAGCAATCGCTCGTCGATATTCTGCGACAGCCGGTTCTTCGCGGCCCGACTTGTGGAACGCCGACGCGAGATTGTAGTGAGTCACATAATCGTCGGGGAACAACTGGACCGCGTGCTCGTATTCGGCAATCGCATGAGTCCAGTCGCCCATCTCACCGTAGGCATGCGCCAGATTGAATTGCGGCGTCCAGTCCGACGGGCTAAGAGCCACCGCGCGCTGGAAATATGCGAGCGCCTCTTTTGCGCGGCCAAGTCTCACGAGCGCCTGGCCCAGGTTATTCAGCGCCGTCGGATTGTTTGGGTTCAATTCGACCGCTTGCTGATAGCTTTCCAACGCCCCGGCGAAATCGCCGCGTGTGTATGCCGCGTTGCCGAGTCGCTGTACATCGACATCGGTGTGGGGTTCGAGAAGCGAGGGTCCGGGGGTACTCGCGCCTGGCGTTTCAGCACTGCGCACCACCGGTAGCGGCGACCCGGCACCTGGCGCGGGAGCGCCTGTGACGGCGGCCGGCTCTTGAACACGAGACGCCACGAGCAGCAGCAGCGCGAGCAAGGCAAGTGCTCCACCGATGCTGACTGGGGCGCGGTGCCCGGCAACAAATTCGCGCCATCCGCCTACGGGTACCTGCGCGACGGCCTTCGTAAGCGTCTCGCCGCACCGGAGACACCGTATCCGGCCGCCTTTGATTTTCGCCCCGCACGCGGCGCAGACGATCGTTTCGGCCATTTATCTCAACTCGCGCCAGGAAAGAATTCGCACGCCGGCTTGGCCGACGCTGTTGTCGAACGCTTCGGGGTCGCCGAACATCTGCGTGTCGGCGCCGGTGCCGAAAATCAAGTGTCTGTCGCCGACAAAGGGCGCCGTGGCCCGTGTGTTGGCGATCGTCGTCACCAAGATTGAGTCCGCCGTGGTAATACGCGCATCTCCGGTCGTGTCGTAGGCTGGACCGCCGATGAACGTCATCGCGTAGAGCTTCGCGCTTGGGAGCGTGCAGGGCGTGGCCGGATTGAACGTCGTGGTCGTGAAGAACACGATGTCTCCGGCAACCGCCGGAAATGCCGTCACCTTTTCATCGGCGCCCGCGCCGTCGACGGCCGTCAACAGCTTGCTGAATGTTTCCGTGCCCGACGATCCGTTATCGAGCACGCCAATCAGTTTGTACTGCTGATTGACGCTATTGGACGCCAGCAGGTCGCTGCCTGTTCCAAAGAAAATATACTGCTGCGTCGAGCCGACGTTCACCGTCGCCATCGAGGAGAAAATCGGGTGCGCGGCGCCGCCATCCCAGAGCTTCACCGGCGGTTTCGTTTTGATCACCGGCAAGTTCGTCGTCGTGCTCGTGCCGATGTCGAAGCGCCAGACGCGGCCGTCGAGATCGCCGAGGTACGTCATCGTCATGTAGCGCGAGTTCGGCGGCCCGGTCGCGACCGGGTCGGCTTGCAGCGCATTCTTGATCTTCGAGCAGTCGTTCGACGTCACACAGCTGTCGGTCGTTTCGGCGATGCCGTCGTTGCCGACCGAGGCGCTGTCGAACACTGCGCCGGTCTCGACGTTCAGCAGGTAGAACGTCGTGCCCGCCGTAATACTGCCGCGGTTCGACTGCGTCTCCATGCTGCGCGGCATGAACCCCGAACCGACCACCATGGCGTATTTGCCCGATGCCGATTCGATCTGGCCGACTGCCGGGTCTGCCCACGTTTGCCCGACGCTCTTCGCCAGGTTCGACGCCGTCGACTTGATATCGCCGTAGACGCCGAGTTTCGCGGGGCTGAAGCTCGAAGGTTTCAGCGTGTAGTCGAAATCCGAATAGCTCGGGAACGCCCACTTGAACGTAATCCTCGAGGCATCGGAGAAATACGTGAGCACGTCGGTCAACGTGTCGCTCGTGGGAGTGACGACGGTGTTCATGTCGCTCATGGTCACGTCGAAGGTCTGGTAAAAGGTCCCGCCAGGGCCTTCGCCGAAGAACAGATACGTTCTCCAGCACGTCGTCTCGCTCGCCGCGCACGGCGAGCTGACGCGAACGTCGGCCACTTTCGGCGAGCCTTCAGCCATGTAATTGAACGCGCCGACCGGCTGGCCGTATTGCAATTCCTTCAGCTTCGGCAACAGATTGAAGGGGATGAACGCCCAGACCTCCTTGCCGAGACGCCCGTCGATCCCGTGCAGCATGCCGTCGTTGGCACCAACCCAGATGATCGTGCGACGGCTTGCGTTGTTGGCGGAAAACCCGGGGTACGTGTCGTCCGGCGGAGGATCGACCGAGGGCGGATC
>JANMJM010000022.1:0-10868 GCA_031371345.1 Vicinamibacteria bacterium | reverse complement strand
GAACATCGCGATCAATCCGCACGCGCTGCGAATCGACAAATACGGCAACATCTGGGCGACCGACGCGTATTGGAATGTGCTCTGGAAGCTCAATGCGAAGGGCGAAGTCCTGATGATGCTCGGCAAGCGCGGCGAAAACGGAGCATGGAATGACGCCGCCTGGAACGGGATGTTCAATCAGCCGCTGGATATCGCATTCGATCCGGACGACAACTTCTACGTCGTCCAGGGGCATGGCGGCACATCGCCACCCGAGGACTGCTCGTTCTGTACGACCTACCCGTATGCCGCGCGGCCGGATCGTCACGCCGTCGCCGCGAAGTCACCTGTCGTGCAGGGTTCGGATCCGCGGATTATGAAATTCGACAAGAACGGACGCTTCATGACCAGCGCAAGCCTGGCTCATTCAACGGGACCGTTTGCGACGACTCACTCCGTCGTGATGTCGCCGACGGGGGAAGTGTGGGTGGGAGATCGCAACGCGAAAAAGCTGATCGTGCTCGATCGAAATCTGAAGCGGCAGCGCGAGATTCAGCAGAGCCATCTCACCTGCGGCTTGTTCGTCGATGCGCAGGGGGGCCTTTGGATGTCGGCCGGCATGGACGGCATGGTGTTCAAGCTCGATTGGAACGGGAAGATCCTCGGATGGTTCGGCAAATGGGGCGTCAATCCCGATTCGAACGACATCGGGGAGGCCCATCAGCTTGCCGTATCGAAAGACTTGAAGACCGTCTACGTTGCAGACAGCATCAACGCGCGCGTCCTGAAAATCGAGCGCGACTGACCGGTCGATCAACATCGGTCCCCTTTTGACGAGACCAGGGCATTACTCCAAGCAAACCGCCCGCAGGGCGACAAAAGTCCCTAGTTGGGCAACTAACGCCAGGCGACCAGCCTTGATCACGGGGAATCCCACCGCGCCTATTGGGAATGAGATTTGTATTCCACCACAGCCTTCTTCCGATTAAATCTTAGGAGTGTGATGATGCCGCTATTTCCGAGCCACCGACGATTCAGAAAGTACGTGGGTATTGGTTCAGCGTTTTTGATGCTCATGGCCGCGCTCCCTGGAGTCGCACAAGCCGCTGTGATTGACTTGACCCTCGACGGCAGCGATGCCATCTGGTTGGCTGGCAGGACGGATTTGGTAATTCCTCCGGCCAACGCTCCGTGGCCAGGTGGGCTTGTGCGTCACGGCGGACCGACGCCTGAAGAGATACTCGAAACGATGCCGCCTGGAGTTGCCGTTTCTGCCACCGATATCGTTCGTGTGTTGGACCCTGCGACTGGCGGCATTAGCTTCTTCAATGGATTTGGCGGCACCACGTACGGGCCTGAGGGCAACGGAATTCCCGGCAGCAGCAGCATTACCGCCTTCGGGGGAATCAGCGGGTATCTCGGCACGCAGGGTGCTCTGGTCGGCGTGTTTCTCAGTGACGCGGTTCCTAGTGGTGCAGCTCCAGCGACGTTGGACTTTTCCACCTCCGGCCTTGGGACGGATTTTCTCAGCCTGTCACCAGCGCTCGGGCAAGTCTTCTACATTGGCAACGGCGTAACATCTGGCAGCGTCTTTCAGCAATTCCTCGCACCGGCGGGCGCCACGCGAGTGTTTTTTGGGATCACCGACGCCTTTGGCTTCAACGGACCGCCTGGCGCGTTCGATGACAACGACGGCTCCTATCGCATCCGTATCGGCATCAATGAGCTTCCGACGACCGTTCCCGAGCCGGCTACGCTCACCATGCTGGGACTTGGCCTCGGTTTAGGCTATGCGAGGAAGCGCCGCTCTCGAGCGGCGTAGCAAGTTTACCGGCTAACTCCGATTCGAACGACATCGGGCAGCACAACGCGCGCGTCCTGAAAATCCGCGCGCCGTGCGCGGGATGACATACCAGCCGCCGAGGGTGACGGCCTGGTTGGGCCGCGCGCCGGTCTCGCGATCGAGTGGGTCCTTCCGCAGCTGTATCAATCGTAAACAGTCCAACCGCCACTTCTCGTTAAAATCGTAACAAAATTCGCTGGCACGCTGCCTGCGAGTCTTTCCCAGAAACCTATGACCCATCTGGGCGGCGTGCGGCTTCTTTGCTCTTCGATACTCGTCCTTGCCGCGCTCGCCACGGGTTGCGGTTCCGGATCGACGAGTCTCGTGACCGGTCCCTCGACGCAGCGATGCGGGGTGACCCTGAAGGTCAGCACCTCCAGCATCACATCAGCCGGTGGATCCGGAACGATCAGCCTCGCGACTGCGAGAGAGTGCGAGTGGACCCTAAGGGCCGAATCTGACTGGCTTACCTTCAGTGTGCCGACAACAGGTCAGGGCCCGGCAGATCTGGCGTTCTCGGCTCAACCAAACCGGTCGACTTCGTCGCGCGCGGTCGCGGTATCGGTTGCTGACCAGCGCGCAACGATCTCTCAGGAAGCTGCGACCTGTCCGTGGAACGTCTCGCCCTCCGAAGTGGTGATGAGTCCCGCCGGCGGCGACCGAACAGTCAGGCTGTCTACGGAAGACTTCTGCTCGTGGGCTGTCACATCCCGCGAGTCGTGGGTCGCTGTTGCGTCCGCCTCCAATGGCAAAGGCAGCGCAGACATACTGCTCCGAATCGGGCGAAATGATGGCGCAGAGCGGACCGCCAACATCGAGGTGCCGGGCGGAACGGTAGCCATCCGGCAGCGGGAGGGGACATCACCACCACCTGCCGTACCGCCACCAGCGGACGTGCCGACGCCGCCCACACCGGTACCGCCGACGCCACCGCCGCCTGTGCCTTGCACTTTCCAGGTGGCGCCCACGGAGTTCACCAACGTGCTGTTCTCCGGGAGCCCGCTGCAGGTAGACGTGGCGACTCAGGCGGGATGTACGTGGAGCGCAAATTCGAACGCGACCTGGGTGGCGATCTCCAGCGGGACGAACGGGACCGGCAGCGGTCGTGTCGCACTGAGCGTGGCGGAAAACACGGGCGCCGCGCGCTCGGCGACGCTTGTGATCGCAGGTCGGACCGTCACGGTGAATCAGCAGAGCCGAGCGGCGTGCGCGTACACGATTAGCCCGAGCAGCTACAACCCTTCGTCCTCCGGCGGCGCCGTTTCAGGAGCGGTGACGACGACTGCAGGTTGTGGGTGGACGGTGATGGACAACCCAACTTGGGTGTCTGCGAACCCCACCAGCCAGACCGGCAGCGGGACCACCACCATTACCGTTCAGTCGAACGCCGGCGCAGCACGCTCAGCGACGTTCAAAATTGCCGGCCGCGATTTCGTCGTGGAACAGGCGAGCGCGCCCTGCACGTATCTGCACGGCCCAACGTCTAGAACGATCCCTGCCTCTCCGACAACAACCAGGGAGATCGGCATCACCACGCAGGCGCATTGCCCTGTCGCCGCGACCGTGAGTGTGCCCTGGATAGAGATCATGTACGCGCCTGCTTTCGGCAGCGGCGAAGTCGGGATCAGAATATACGAGAACAAAGGTGACCAGCGTTCGGGGACAGTCACGGTCACCGGCGAAAATTTCATTCACATTGTCACGGTCACGCAGGAAGGCAAAAACTGAATCGCGCGCCCTAATTACTTTCAATTTTCAGGACGTGCGCGAGCAGACTGTCGGCGACGTACCCGTCTTACGTGAGCGCAAGGCGCAAGCACAATCGTGATAGAGTGCCGCCTCCCCGTCCACATTCGCCACGTTTTTAGAAGAGAGGATGGCTATGAATCGCCGCGAGTTCCTCGGCGTCACGTTGGGTGCGGGCCTGTCGAGGAACGCGTTCGCGCTTCCCGGCGACCAATTCCGCTGGGCCATCAACACGCACATGTTCACCCCGTTGAAGCCGTACCCCGAAACGGGCATCACGATGGCGGCGCGATTCGGGTTTCATGGCGTCGAGCCATGGGGAAACGAGTTGCAGCACTATCTCGCTCGACCGCCTCAAGTCTTGAAGCAGGTGCTGGATGAGTCGGGAATGACCCTCTCTTCGATAGCGAGCAGCGGGGAATATTTCGATACGAGCAAGCTGAAGGCGACGCTCGACGATCATGGGGCGAACGCCAAGTTCGCCTCCTACTTCGGAGTCAAGGCGCTCAAGGCTAATCTAGGACCGCGACCTGGCCCCGGGGACCTCAGCGTCGCGAACGCCAGAACTCTCGCGAAGAACCTCAACGAAGTCGGCAAGCGCACGCTCGAGCACGGGGTGAAGTTTGCTTTCCATCCGCACGCCTGGACGATCGTCGAGCGCCGGCCCGAGGTGGACATGATTCTGGAGATGACGAATCCCAAACTGGTGTACCTCACGCTCGACACCTGCCACGCGTCGGTCGCCGGTATGGAGCCTGCGAAGTTCCTGCGCGATCACTATTCGCGCGTGGCGCACATGCACTTCAAGGATACGTTGCCGGTGTGGAGCGCAGGGAAGGGCTGGCCGGGTCCGACGCCGACCAAAGAGGAGGAAGCCAGCATGGCGAAGACGCTCGGGTTGCCGCCGAGCCGCGACGCCATTTATCAACCCCTCGGTGCCGGCGGCGTAGACTTCCCGGCCGTGATGCAGGTTCTTCGCGAACGCAACTACGACGGTTGGATCACCCTCGATTTCAACTATGTGGATAGTCGTCCCGGCGTCACCATTGAACAGGAGATGTCCGCCCACCGGAAGTACCTGCTCGACACCTTGCACGCGAGCTTGACGAGATAGCCGATCGTCCAAAATTCCGAGACGGGCGTATACTTCCGGACGGCGGGGGACCGTATTTCCAGTTAGGCTCATCTGAGAAGGAGAGACCATGGGTTCGAAACGACCTGCTCGAAGGGACTTCCTAAAAAGCGGCGCGGCGTTGGCCGGTGGTTTGACCTTGGGAGCCGCAGCACCGGCGCTCGGCCAAACACCAGATCATCCAGATCATCCGGAAATGATCAAGGGCGACAAGGATCAGATCGCCTACGGCGACCGCTCTCGTTTTGTCACCTCGGTTCGCATCGCCCACGGCGGCAGGCCTTCGCCCGATGCCTTCGGGCTCGTCTTTCATGTGGCGTCGCCGCTTCAGGATTCGGTGGGGATGATCACACCATCCTCCCTCCACTTCGTGGGGACGACCCGTGGGTCCTACATCCCGCAAATCGATCCCGCGAAACATAGCCTCCTGATCCACGGCATGGTGGACCGTCCGCTGACCTTCAGCATGGACGACTTGAAGCGCCTCCCTTCCGTCACTCGACCGCATTTCATGGAGTGCGCGGGGAATCGGACGTCGCCAAGGGCCAAGACCGTTCAGGAATCGCATGGGATGACCAGTTGCGCCGAGTGGACCGGCGTGCTCCTCTCTGTGCTGCTCAAGGAGTGCGGCCTGAAACCTGGAGCATCCTGGTTTGTCGCAGAAGGGTCGGAGGAAGTGAAGGGCGCGTCGAGCATGCCGATCGCCAAGGCGATGGACGACTGTTTTGTGGCCTACGGCATGAACGGCGAGGCCTTGCGGCCACAGCAAGGTTTTCCGCTACGACTAATGGTTCCCGGCTTCGAGGGAATTTTTCACACCAAGTATCTGCGGCGAATCAAGGTGGTGGACCGGTACTACTTGAACTACAACGACTACGGGCATCTTGATCAGGAGCCTAAAATCGCGGCGCTGGAATATCAGATCGGGCCCAAATCCGTCATCACGTTCCCTTCCGGAGGACACCAGCTGCCTGGCCGCGGATTCTACGAGATCAGCGGTTTGGCCTGGTCCGGTGGCGGAGCCATTCGCAAGGTGGAAGTGTCCACCGACGGTGGCCGGCACTGGAACATCGCCGAGATTAAGGGCACGGCGTATCGCATGGCGCACACCCGGTTCGGTCATAAATGGAATTGGGACGGACAGGAGACCGAGCTCCTTTCGCGCTGCACGGACGAACTGGGTCAGGTTCAACCTTCACGAGCTCAGCTCGCCAAGTTCTGGAACAAGCCTCTGGATCCCTCATTCAGCGTGCCCGGGCTGGACAACACCATCCAGCCGTGGAGGATCGGCAGCGATGGGAGCGTGCGCAATGGGAATGCTTAAGGTTCTCCTGTTTGTGTTGCTCATGGGAGTCTGCGCGCTGGCGCAGTCGCCTACTTATGGAGTGGGACGAACGCCGAGCGCAGAGGAAATCCGTGCGTCGGATATTTCCATCGGTCCGACCGGAGCGGAACTCCCGCCGGGGCGCGGAACCGCCAAGGAAGGCGCGCAGGTCTATCGGCGGACGGGATGCGCGGGATGCCACGGGGCGACGGGAACGGGAGGCAGGGCTCCCGTTTTGAAAGGCACAGCGCCCTCAACGACTAAAACCTGGGATCGAGGGCGAATACTGCCGATCCGCTCGCCGTACGCGACGACGGTGTGGGATTACATCAATCGCGCCATGCCTCTCAATAGAGAAGGGACGCTCACCGCCGATGAGGTATACGCGCTGACGGCTTTTCTGCTCTACATAAACGATGTCATCCCGGAGGATCAGGTACTCGACGCCCAGAGTCTGCCGAAGGTCAAAATGCCACTTCGTAGTGATGAATTCGCTTCCCTGCCCGACTGGAAGCCCAGGACGCCAAGGCTTAAGGGTTACCCTTACTAAGACCTTCGTCATCAGCTCGATGGCGCGCCCGGCCGGGTCTCCGGGATGAATGGGGCGCAAGCGCGATACGACGCCTTGACGAAGATGTCGTGAATCCAGGCGAACGGCGTAGGATCATCAGGATACGAGGCAGACAAATCCAACGAGTTCTCCGCTGCACTGCGCAACGATGATCCGGCCATTGTGCAGTGTGCACTGCGCGTCCAGGTACCCGTCCAGATCGGTTGCCGAATCGTAACGGCGGATAACGACTTCACGCTTACTTGGCACGATTCGAACGGCTCTGGAGAAGCGCTGCCATGTAGCTCAAGGTGTCCGATCGTTCGAGAGCCACTCGCTTCAACTCCTCGAAATCCCCGGACATCTCGCAAAGCTGCAGCAGCGTGGGGCAGGAAGGATCCTCAGGAGCCGCATCTGCCAGATGCCGCCGATGGACTCTGATGGCTTCGTCGTAGCGCCCGACTCGGCTGAGAAGATGGATCAGAACTTCCGCCGGACGAGTTCCATAGTGACTGGAGTCGAAACGCGCGACCTTCTCCTCGAAATGGCTCACCGCCTTGTCGACATTTTCTCCCAGCAGAGCCCTCAGGTAGAGTAGGCGATCCTCGTAACCTTCCTCGAACGGCGGCTCATCCTCATGCTGGAACATTGAGCTAAGACGGCTTCCGTAATCGGCCAACTCCACGACCTGCCTGAGCGTGTCCTCGTCCTTCAGCTCGGTGCTCAATCGAAGGACCGACACGATGTGCGACGTGTCGGTATAGGTGGCATTGTTTTCGACGAGCCAGCCGCGGGAAGCGATCAGCTCGGCGATCGAATCAGTCGCCGGATCTGTTCCCTCCACGTTCGAGATCGCGCGCTTCAGGTTGTCTACGAGCTCGCCATGGAGTGTACGCACCAGCAACCGGAGGGATTCGTCTCGTCCTTCCTGCTGCGGGTATGCACTGAACATCGTGATACCACGGCAGATTCCATAGTATTTTAGGATGAGCTCGAAACCCTTCCGGGGATGGACACCTTCCTGATAGGCGACCTGAACCGTCGAACTCAGCAGATCCTGGCGCTCGGGAGTGTCTGGCTCAGGCACGTTGAATGTCTCGAGCGCCTGGATGACCGGTTTGGCGTCGCCGATCGCGCGGAAGTACGTCCAGGCTCCCGGAATGTCTCCGTCGGCCAGAAACAGTTCACCGACTTCGCGCGCCGTCTGGATGTAAGCGTCCTGATAGGGCTGACGGACGGCGTCCTGCAGATCTCCGAGCGCGGGGAGCGAAACGAGCGGCAGACCGAGGTCCAGCCTCTTTTTCATCATCCGCGCGTCGAAGATCAGCCGGTATTGCTTCTCGCGCCGAAAGCCGCCGATGAGCTGTTCAAAGGCGGCGTCGGTGTTTCCGCTCTGCAGTAGCTCCTCGATCCACGCAAACATTTTTGGGTGCCCCATTATCGGTCGACAATACCGAAGCGCAACGACGAATTCTGAAACGTCGTGCGTGCGTCGAAGTGTGCAGTTTCAGTGGTTTAGATGCAAAAATCACGGGCATTGAAATTGGAGCGTGCCTCGCAATACACGAGATAAGACATCTAACTGGTTTGGAACCGCCGTTCTCGCACTACTCATCGTCTGCTGTGTTCCCTTGGACGCGTGGAGCCAGGACGAACAGGGTTTTGCCAAAGTCGGCGGGTACGCGGGCGGCAGCTTCTTGCCAGCGTTCACACTCGACGGCGAGACCTTCAACGGCTTTACCTACTACAAGGAAATTGACGGCGACGAAATCGCCCTCCTCCCGAAGCTGGACAAGCAAAAGATGTTTCGAGGCGTCCTTGGCTACCGATACGAGAGGGCCGCGCTGGAACTCAGCTACGAACGCACGAGCCTTAACGGGGCGTTCGGCGAAGTGGGAACTGGCAAGGCCTTGTTTCAGCAGATGAATGTCGACGTGCGATTCTTCTTCTTAACCCGCGCTCGGGTTCAACCGTACATGCTGGTTGGCGCCGGCTTTCCGCGGCTCACTATCAAGGACAGCAGCTTTCTGGCAGACGAGCCTGATGCCGGCGTCGGTGACGGTCGCTTCAAGGGTTACGCGCTCAATACCGAGGTGGGGGTGACGGTCTATCCGCATCCGCAGGTCGGGATAGTGCTCGGGTACGGCTACCGCCCGATTTGGTTCGACCACGCTAGCGGTATCAGCGACACGCGGTTCGAACTGCGGCCGCGTTTTCGTGAGAGCAGCAGAGGCGTTGTGTTCACCACGCTCCTCACGTTCTGATAGGGTGCAGTCTCGCCGCGCGGAGCCATGAGTAGCTAGCGTACTGCGTAAACGTCGTAGTTCACTTCCATACGCGCCATGTCAACCTGCCCAATGCCCAGACACTGGATCCGATTCAGCCACAAGTACTCTGGATGAGCGGTGTGATATCGAGGAACTATCCGCAAGGAGAGAAACGGGGTCAATTCGTCAGTTCTTTGTCGCGCAACGCGCTGACGCTCGAGTAGGTCGAGACGCAATAGGGCACGAGGACCGTGAGGGCAATTCGAAAAAGGCGGACAGGGGATACATCACCGTGGATCAAGGCCTCGCCGTGATTGATGATCACCAAAACAGCACCGACGACAGTCGCGACCCGCACGGCCCGGCGGACGACAGGTCGGCTAAGCGCGAGACGCAGAGACTCGTTGCGCATCGTCGGAGGTGGAACCCTGGAATTCTGATGTCAGGGGGTTTGCATGTCAATGTTTCGGTGACGCGGAAGCCCATCAGCGTTTACAAGGGTGTCCATCTCTATTCGGAGTCACACGGCGCACCTGTCGTACTCGTCCTCGGGTCATGGGGCGACCATCACAATTGGGATGGCATCGTGCCCGCGCTTGCCCGCACCTCCCGCGTCTTGACGTACGACCGACGAGGACATTCAGCGGATGCCCGGCCACATCGACGCACGCAGAGCAGCGACGATTCGTGACGTGTAACCTGCGCGTGAGTGTGACGACGCTGCAGCCCACAGCGACGATGCCCGAACGGGCGCGCTTACGCTCTTGGAACGGGCATGCGCGCTCTCGTGAACCGACGGCGCGTGCGGCGCGTGACCGTCTTGTGAACAGGGCTGACACTAACGCGTAGGTGCAGCCGTCCCCTTCATCCGACTGCTGCAACGACTCACCCCTTTGACGCCGCCGCACTCAGCCGGCGCCGCTGCGTGTTCATCTGATAATTTTGCTCGAGGAAATCGATCCCATCGGCTGTGATCAGCAGTCGCGCGCTGTCATCACGCTGAACGAATTTCTTCTGCACCAGATACCAGATCGTGTACTCGAGATGCTCACGGGGCTGGCCGAGCAGGTCTTCGAGCTCGATCGTGCCGATCCCTGTCCCTGCGGGCTCGAGCCGCCGCTTTGTCTGGAGCGCCTCGAGCACGGTGAGGCGCGTGACCTGCTCGAGCTCGAAATCTTCCTCCGCTCTGCCGCCAGTTGACACAACCTTGAAGCGATCCTGTTTTCGCTGATGATAAAGCACGTCGTACTGCGCGCGCTTCACGGGATCCGACAGCGTGGTATACGCCTCGTGCACGGTGCGGAACCGCTCGGCGTCGCCGGTCTCGCGGTTGTCGGGATGAAACCGCTGCGCCAGCAGGCGGTAAATGCGATGGATGGTGTCCGGCTCGGCGGTCGGATTCACTTGCAGTACCTCGTAAAAGTCGAGTGGCTTCTGATCGGGCATGTCATGAGTATCGGCAGGGCACGGAAATGCTTGATTTGGCCCTACGCGAATCCTGAAGGGCTCCGACGGGTTGGGACGGAATCTGACGGGAAGGGAAGTCCCGCTCTTCTAATAAATCGAAGAATAGTGGCGCGCCCGGCAGGAATTGAACCTGCGACCCTCGGCTTACAGAGCCGAGGATCGGTGAGATGCTGTCGAGAACCTGACCATCGCGGTTACTAAACACTGCAGCGTCAGTCAGGACTAATCCCGTCCTCGCTGGCGACTCCGTAGAGGCTTTGATTTCCTGCAGGCACAGGATATCGGGCTGCTCCTTGTCGAGAAACTCGTGAAGCTGCGCGTCGGGGGCGCGGATTCCGTTGACGTTCCAGGTGGCGATCTTCATCAGTCGTAGGCGAGACGTCTGGAAGTTAACACGTCTACAATGGCACCAGGACACCGGAATCAAGATGGATCTGAAGACGTTGGGAATGGCCGCGCTGTTTGTTGTTGGCGTCTGCACGCCCGCGCTGGCGCACCCCATTCCGTTCAGCTACGTCGATGTGAAGCTACAGCCTGGCGCGGTTGAGCTGACCGTCGTC
>JANMJM010000013.1:0-3878 GCA_031371345.1 Vicinamibacteria bacterium | reverse complement strand
CCCCTTTTATCCGCTTAATTTCGAACGGGTATACCCGCACCCGTGTGGGCGCGGTGGCTTAACACGGTTTAGTATGTGTGGATGTTGGTCGCTTTGTTCACGCGACTCGGGTCGCAGGGCCTGATGGAAAAAGCGCCCGGCGACGCGGCCGCGGGTCGCGCGGTTTATCAGAAGATGGGATGCGCGTCTTGTCATCGCATCGATAGCAACGGCGGAAATCTTGGTCCCGAGCTCACCGACATCGGCCGCCGGCGCGGCTTGACGTTTCTCGCCGAATCGCTGACCAAACCTGAAGCAGAGATTCCCATCACGTATCGCGCCGTGCAGGTCGTGTTGAAAGCGGGTCAGACCGTGACGGGCATCCGGCTGAACCGCGACGATCTGTCGATTCAGTTGCGCGACACGCGCGACAACCTGCGCTCGTTCCTGATGGAGAACGTGCAAGAGATTCGGTACGACAAACCCTCGCTGATGCCGGCCTACGCGTCGATGAGTCCCAAAGATTTCGAAGACGTCATCGCGTACTTGAACTCGCTGAAAGGGGCGCAATGAGAACGAATCGAAATCCGGCGTGGGTGTTGACCGCCATTCTCGTGACGGCGGTCACCTGGACGTTGAGCGGCCAGGGTTTGCCCGTGACGTACGAACGCCTGTTGAAAGCCGATCAGGAACCTGGCAACTGGCTGATGTACTCGAACTCGTACAGCGGCTGGCGTTTCAGCCGGCTGAATCAGGTCAACGCGCAGAACGTGAAGAACCTTCGCGTGAAGTGGTTGTTCCAAGGGCGGCACGTCGAGAAGTTCGAGACCACGCCGCTCGTCGTCGATGGGATCATGTACTTGACCCGTCCCGAAAACGCCATTTACGCCGTCGATGCCCTTACCGGCCGGCAACTGTGGACCTACGAGCATCGCAATCCCGAGCGTACGTTCAACTGCTGTGGTCGTGTGAACCGCGGACTTGCCATTCTCGGCACGACGCTGTTCATGAATACGCTCGACATGCACGTCATCGCCATCGACGCGAAGTCGGGCCGGGAACTGTGGAAGGTCGAGATGTTCGATCACACGGCGGCGGGCGGATACGCGGCGCCGGGCGCGCCGCTCATCGTCAAAGACAAGCTCATCGTCGGCATGGCCGGCGGAGAGCGCGGCGTCAGCGGGTTCCTCGACGCCTACGATCCGAAAACCGGGCAACGGCTGTGGCGTTTCAACACAATTCCTCAGCCAGGCGATCCGAATTTCGGCACGTGGGCCGGCGACTCGTGGAAAACGGGCGGCGCCTCCACCTGGAACACCGGCGCGTACGACCCCGACACCAATACGCTGTTTTGGGGCACGAGCAATCCATGGCCGGACTACAACGACGACTTCCGCGCCGGCGACAATCTCTATTCGTGCTCGGTGCTCGCGCTCGATCCGGACACGGGGCGGTTGAAATGGCATTACCAGTTCACGCCGCACGATCTGCACGACTGGGATTCGACGCAGAATCCGGTGCTCATCGATACGGAATTTCTCGGACAGACACGCAAGGTGCTCGCGTGGCCGAACCGGAACGGATTTTTCTATCTGATCGATCGCACGAACGGAAAGTTTCTGTCGGCGAAGGCCTTCGTCAAGCAAACATGGAACGACGGGTTCGATTTCGAGACCAACGGGCGCCCCATCGTCGTGCCCGGAACGAATCCGACGCCCGAAGGCAACGACAAAGTCTGGCCTGGCATCGACGGCGGCGCCAACTGGATGTCGCACAGTTACAGCCCACTCACCAGGCTTCTGTACGTGTTTGCACGCGAGGAGCGCCGCGTTTTCACGAAAAACGAAGTGCAGCATCCAACAACCGATTTGAATTTGCCGCCGAACCCGGCGCAGCTTTTCAACAGGGGGCGCGGCCCTCGGTTCGCGCCGGAAGAAAGCTGGGGCAAGGCGATTGCGATCGATCCTGGCACCGGCGCCATCAAATGGGAGCACCGCGTCGTTTCCCCGCCCTGGGGCGGCCTGATGAGTACGGCAGGCAATCTTGTCTTCGGCGGCACGCTCGAAGGTGTCGTGTTCGCGTTGAACGCGACGACCGGCGAGCGGCTATGGACCTTCGCGAGCAACGGCCCGGTCTATGGCACCGCGATCAGTTATCTGGCCGACGGAAAACAGTTCGTCTCGATTCCTGCGGGAGACCTCATCGTCACGTTTGGCTTGGACTAAACTGGAGAACACTATGAAGTTTTCACAGTCGATCTGTTGCGGATGCGCGCTGGTGCTGATGTGCAGTGTGACGGCCTTCGGCCAGACCAAGCCGGCGCCGAAGGCGGGCACGCTCATCGACGTGAGCCGTCCGATCATGCAGGCCGAAGAGGTCGCGCTGAAAGGCGCCACTCCGGTGTTTGGCGATCCGTCGAAGGCCGGCGCCTACATCCTCAGGATGAAGCTGGCGCCCAATCAGACAGGGAGACCGCGCTACGAAGATCAGGATCGGTTCATCACGGTCCTGGAAGGCACTCTGTGGATCGGTAAGGGTGACGTGTTCAATCCCGAGAAGCTCCTGCCGATTCGAGAAGGCGGCGTCGCCTATCTCCCCGCCAACACGCATTACTTTCAAGTGGCGGGCGAGAGCGGCGTGACTCTCCAGATTACAGGCAATGGCCCGGTGAAATCGGTGCACAGCGAAATGGATTTGAAGGGACAGCCTGTGGCGGAAAATGGGCCGTACCCGAGACTCGGTCCTCCGCCGAAGCGGCGCGGCTACGTCGACCCCGATCTGCTGACACCCGAGGAGGTGGAGCAAATGGAGCGCGAGGCGGCAGCCGCGAAAGCGGCGGCGGCCAAGAAAGGTGCTGCCGAAAAGGCGCCGGCGCCCAAATAGCGGCCGGGCGGCCTTATGGTGAGAGCCAGCGCGCCAGCCAGTCGAGCGCCACGAGTTCCGCGACAGGCGTGAACACGTGGCCGGCGTGCGGCTGCAAATAAAAACCGACCTTGTCCTGAGCACCTGCGGCCGCGTACGCGCGCTCCGCCGCCTGCACACATTCGAGCACACCCGGCAGCGGTGTGCGCGGATCCGAATCGCCATTAATAATGAGGAGGGGCCGCGGCGCGACGAGCGGCAGCATGGACGGGCCGTCGAATTCGCCGTCGATGCCCGGGGCGACGCGCGCATAGAACCGCCGCACGAATGCGGCATCCACGGGCCGCCCTTCGTCGCGCGCGGCTCCATCGATCGCCGGCTGAAATGTCGCCACACGCGGCTGCCACGCGTCATGTTCGAGCGCCCATCGAAACCCCTGCACGCCGATAATCGGTACTGCGACACCGATGCGGGGATCCACTGCGGCCGTCAGGTAGGTTTCCGTCCCGCCTTTCGAAATCCCGAGAAGCCCTATTCGCTTCGGATCGACGTCGGGGCGCGTTTCCAGGTAGTCCACCAGGCGCATCGTGTCCCAGACCGTGTCATATAAATACGGGTGGCCCTGTCGCGAACGATATGTCTGCAGCAGCGCGCCGATGTATTCGCCGACGCCCTGATTCGTTCGTGCGCGCTCTCCGTGATAGCGCGCGTCGATGGCGACGCTGGTGAATCCCCGATCGGCCAGCGTCCTGAGAAGCCCGAGCTGCTCCTCCTTCCTGGCGCCGGAGCCGTGCAGCACGACGACAACAGGCCGCCGGCCGGACGCCGAGGCCGGCGTCATCAGAATGCCGGCCACGCGCTCACCCTGTTCTGACGCGAACGTGAAATGTTCGGCGTTGTACTGCCCCCCGTCGGGCCGCACACGGACTTGAGGGGAAAGCGGCACGCGCTTCCGCTCGATGAGCTTGAGGAAGGTGGCGCGCGGGCCGGTTTGCGCGGCAGGCCGCGACCATGGCACGAGCATCGCCACGGCCGTG
>JANMJM010000011.1:0-7133 GCA_031371345.1 Vicinamibacteria bacterium | reverse complement strand
CCCAGATCCATTGCGGAACGAACATGTTCACGCCCGCCCCCCACCACCGCTCCGGTCCGAGGACATTCAGCAGTGCGATCGAAGAAACGATCGCCGCGTGCAGGCAGCAGGCGTAAACGAGCATGAGCGCTACGCGCTCTGCAATTTGGGGCGAGACGGGATGCGGATGTCTTTATCCAGCAGATAGCATTCGTGCTTTCGCAGGAAGCTGAGCAACCGCTTGTGATCGGCCGGCACGTTGAACAACGTCGCCATCGCTCTGTAGCCTCCGGAGGTCTGCGCCAGCCCGTGACGCACCAAGGCCCGTACATCTTCGCGCGTCAGATCACGGGCCATGAAGGGTTCATACACCACGCTCCAGAACGTTTCGCCGTCCCTGACCATGCGTTGGAACAGCAGCTCGACAGCCGCACGACCTTGCGCCGTTGGAGCGAGACCGCCTCTGTGCAACGCCATCGACAGCACTTCGCGCGGCAGATCGGCGCACGTGATCGGCTCGCGATGCGCCCGCACCACGAGGCGCTCGACGACATTGCGAAGCTGGCGGACGTTGCCGGGCCAGGGGGCTGCCGTCAGTTGCGCCGTGGCCTCTTCGGTGAAGCGAGGCGGCTCCACGTGATAACGCTCGCTGAAGTACTGCCGAAAATATTCGAGCAGCGGCGGAATATCGTCGCGACGATCGCGCAGCGGCGGAATTTCGATGTGAATCACGTTCAGCCGGTAAAATAAATCAGACCGGAACGCGCTTGCCGCGATCTGATCGAGAAGGCGCCGATTGGTGGCGGCGATCACGCGCACGTCAACGATCGTGCTCGTGCGATCGGACCCGACGCGCTGAATTTCCCCGTTCTCGAGAAAGCGCAACAACAGCGCCTGCATCTGCAGGCTCATTTCGCCGATTTCGTCCATGAAAATCGTGCCGCGATGCGCCTGCTCCAACCACCCTTGTTTGTCGCGGTAGGCGTCGGTAAAACTTCCGCGCATATGCCCGAAGAGCTCAGAGGCGAGCAGCGAGTCCGGCACTCCGGCGCAATTGATGGCGACGAGGTTCGCCTTATGCCGCCGGCTTCCGTGATGAATCAGTTGGGCGTCGACTTCTTTGCCGACACCGCTTTCGCCCGTGATCAGGACTTTCGCGTCGGACTGCGTCGCGCAGGCAATTTCTTCGAGGATCGAGCGTGTAGAAGTGCTGTTACCAATCAGTTGGGGAAGCGTAGCCATATGTTGGGGGACCGGATCGGGTTCCTCCGACCGCGATGAGGATTCTACATGGTTGCGAAGAAAAGTAATCAGCTGATTTACCCAATGTCTGCCGAATGTGAGATTAGTCGGGCGTGCGACACGCACATCATGATCGTAAAAAAGGCTGCGTTTCGGAGTTGACTTCGTGATTTCTGGCCCAATCTACGCGCGCCGACATTTATGTAGGGCCAGCCCTACGGAAATTGGCGATGCTCAATCCTCTGGCCCCGGTAATGCATGGTGATGCTCCGAACGTACCATTTATGGCCCGCCGGCTAGTAGTCTTAGTCGTCTACGCAGATCGCGCAGATCGCAGGAGGACGGTCCTCCTGCTCGAAGCCGCAGGTTATCGCGTCGTCTCAGCAGGAAGCTTCGAAGAGGCGAAACTGCTGCTGGCGAGCGAGGCTCCGGATCTCCTGGTGACCGACCTCCGGCTCGGCCCTTACAACGGGCTTCACCTCGTGCTGCGCAGCAAGACCGATCATCCCGAGATGGCTGCGCTCGTCACGAGCCGCTTCGCAGATCCCGTCCTCCAGGCCGAAGCCGAACGCGAACACGCCCGCTTTCTCCTGCGGCCGGTCACCGACGACGCGTTCCTCGATGCCATCAGCACCTGCATAGGGGCTTCTGGGGCCTCCTACGGGGCTCCCAACGCACGCTGACAGGCCCCCCGTCGATCTGCTAAACTGAAACAAGGTTAAACCCTTGACAGACAGATCGATAGACGACCTCGACGCGGTCACGCGGGAGTTCGTCGCAGACCTTCACACGCCGAAGCCCTGGGTGTTCTGGCTCGACCTTCTGGCAAGCGCCAGCGTCGGCTGGGGTGCGTTTGCCACTGCCGTCGCTGCGGCACCTTGGTCGGCCGTCAGCCTGCTTTCCGCCATGCTGGCTGGGGTCGTTCTCTACCGCGGCGTCTGTTTTACCCACGAGCTTGCGCACCTGCGACGAAGCGCGCTTCCAGGCTTCGAAACCGCCTGGAATGTGTTGTTCGGCGTCCCGCTGCTGCTGCCGTCCTTCACGTATCTCGGCGTGCATCAAAGCCATCACAGCCTCTCGACGTATGGGACAAAGGACGATCCCGAGTACCTGCCGTTTGCCCATTCGCGGCGTTTGATGATCGGCTTTGGCATTCAGTCGAGCCTGTTGCTTCCGCTTCTGCTGGTCATTCGTTTTCTTGTGCTGTCGCCTGTCGCGTTTGTTTGGCCGCCGCTGCATCGATGGCTCGAAGTTCACGCGTCTTCATTTGCGATGAACCCCGAGTACCGCCGCCAAGTCGCTCCCGAGATGGCGCGCAAGATGCGTCGATGGGAAGCCGGCATTATGGTTTTCTGGGGCGCGGCATTTCTGCTGACGTTCCGCGGTGTGCTTCCGCTACGAACATTTTTTGTGTGGTTCGCCGTGCTCGTCTTTGTGAGCATCCTTAATACCGTGCGAGTGCTCGGCGCTCATGAATATGAAACCGATGGCACTGCGCGTACGCGCCAAGGACAATTGATCGACTCGATCGATACGCCAGGCGGTCCGTGGACGGAAGCGTGGGCACCCGTTGGCCTTCGCTACCATGCACTGCATCATTATTTTCCTGGCATTCCGTATCACAATCTTGGCGTCGCGTACCGCCGGCTCGTCGGCAGCCTGCCAGACGATTCGCTCTACAGAAAATCGACCAGCCCGAGTCTGCAGCGGTCGCTGCAGGCGCTCTATCTGAAAGCCAAGCGCCGGAGCGCCGCGATTGGATCCGCTTTACGCACCCCGGGTGCATGAAGCACTTCGGCATTATCAGCCCACCAGTTTCAGGACATATCCACCCGTTCGCCTCGCTGGGGCGTGAGCTGATCAGTCGCGGTCATCGGGTCACGTACCTGCAGATGGCCGATCTGGAAGAGAAGATTCGATCCGAAGAGATCGATTTCGAGCCGATAGGGTTGAGCGACCATCCGCGGGGGTCGCTTCCCCAATCGCTCGCGCGGCTCAGCCGGCTGAAAGGCCTGGCGGCGCTGCGTTTTACGATTGATGCCGTCGCGAGCACGAGCGTCATGGTGTGTCGCGACGCGCCGGATGCGATTCGGCGGGCAGGGATCGACGCGTTGCTCGTCGATCAGACGGAGCCGGCCGGCGGCGCGGTCGCCGAGCACATCGGGCTTCCCTTCATCACGGTCTGCAACGCTCTCGCGATCAACCGCGATCCCATCGCTCCGCCGCCATTCACCGATTGGACGTATCGAGACACCGGATGGGCGAGACTCCGGAACAAGGCAGGCTATGCGGCATCCGATTGGTTGACGCGCCCCGTTACAAATGCCGTGGCCGAGTACCGCAACAAGTGGCACTTGCCGGCGCTTCGGTCTCTAGACGACTCCTTCTCGAAGCTCGCGCAAATCTGTCAGATGCCACGGGAGTTTGATTTCCCTAGAGCGGGTCTCCCCGACCACTTTCACTACGTGGGGCCTTTGCGGCGCGCGCGGCACAGGACCACGCCGTTTCCGTGGGAACGGCTGGATGGAAGGCCGTTGGTGTACGCATCGCTCGGAACGCTGCAGAACAGGCGAGAGCCGTTGTTCCGTTCGTTTGCAGAAGCGTGTCAAGACCTCAACGTTCAGCTCGTGATTAGTCACGGCGGTGGTTTGACTGCCGAAGAGGCGTCCAACCTTCCGGGCCATCCGTTGGTCGTGGATTACGCGCCGCAGGAGGAACTGCTCTCGCACGCCCAGTTGACGATCACTCACGCCGGACTGAACACGGTCCTCGATTCCCTCGCGAACAACGTACCGCTGATAGCCGTTCCTATCACTTATGAGCAACCCGCCATTGCACGGCGGGTGGAATGGACGCAATCGGGAAGTGCGATCGCCCTCAATAAACTCAACGCCGGCTTTCTACGGAGCACCGCGGAGACAATTCTTCGCGACCAGAGCTATCGCAGGGCCGCGAGTCGAATCGGCAGCGCCATCAAAGGCGCGGGTGGTGTCAGACGTGCGGCAGATATCGTGGAGGCCGCGGTCGTCGGCTAGCGTTCACCACATTGGCGGCCATTCCTTGTACTGCGTTTTACTGACGGCGAAGCGTGTGCCGCCGATCGAGCCAGGGTGCGTGCGAACGACCCACCTTGAGAAGACGCCGAAACGATCGGCCGGGAGACAACCGGCAAACACGGGTGCCGGCAAATCACCCTCAGCGGCAGCGAGCCATCGCAGCGCGATGGCATTGACTTTAGGGTACGCGGCAATATCCTTCGGCAGGTCGGCTCCTTCGTACTGGCCAAGCACCCGAAGCCACGCGTCGCAAAGGACGACAAATCGGGATGGGTACAGCGAGCTGAGCGCAGGAGTCAGCGCCGCAAGAGGCACACCGTGTCCGCCGGCGGCGCGTGCCAGGTCGGCGCACGCATCAGGCGCACACGCGGCGTTGCTCTCTACCTCGGCAAGGGTACGGACGAACACTGCCGCCAGTGCCTTCCCGTCGGCGTCGCGCTCCACACGGTCCCACTGCTTCGTCCAGGAATCAAGTTCGGGCGCTTGGTCGGCGACGGGATGTATCCAGCGATCCGGCGAGGCCGACGTGGGATTAGGGATGAGCAGCCGGAGTACGACCTCGGGTGCGCTGCTGGTGCGGCTGATCCAGTTCTTCTGCCATTGGCTGCGCGCGCGCGCCCACGCGGCCAGCTCGTCGGACAGCGTGGTATCAGACGAGATCTGCTCCGAGAACTGCTGAAAGAGCGCGCGCGGCCCCGGGGTCATGTCAGCTTTCGATCGACTCGAGGTAGCTGACCAGCGAGTCCTGCCAGCTCTCCATCACGTCGGCGCCAGCATTCTCGAGCGCCCGGTTTTCGAGCACCGAAAAATGTGGACGGCGAATATCCGGCGAGGCCGACCGAACGCTCACTGGCTTCAGCTCGGCCCTCGTACCTGTCAGCCTGAAAATTTCCTTGGTGAATTCATACCACGAGCATTGCCCTCTATCGGAGGCATGCACGATACCGAAGGGCACGGAGTCGTCATCACACAATCGGCGGATCTGCTTGGCCAGTGAGAATGTCCACGTCGGCGTGACGATTTCATCGTGCACGACGGTGACCTCGCCGCGCTCCTGGGCGATGCGCCGTACCTTGGTGATGAAGTTGTCCCCTTTTGCCCGCGAGGGCACGCGACCGTAGAGGCCGCAACTCCGAACGACGTAGTGTTTCGGACAATACTTCAGCACGGCCGCTTCGCCGGCGGCTTTGGACAATCCGTATACGCTCAGAGGATTGACGGGATCGGTCTCCACGTAGGGACTCGCCTTGACGCCATCGAACACATAATCGGTGCTGATGTGCACGAGCAGCGCATCGACCTGCTGACACGCCTTAGCGACGTTCAGCGCGCCAACGGCGTTGACCTGGTACGCCTTTTCTGGTTGTGCCTCACACCTGGCGGTTTGATGAAACGCGGCCGTGTTGACGACAACGGCCGGTTTGAGATGACGCATCAGCGCCGTCACATCGGTGGCGTTCGTAATCTCGAGATCGTCGTGCGTCAGGGCCACCACGTTGTCGGTAAAACATCGCAGGAGGTCGGTGCCGAGCTGCCCGTTACTTCCGATAATGACGGTCTGTTTGTCTGACATCTGGCGTTACACGGACGCCCCTGCCAGGGACGGCACGCGAAAGTGATCCGATTCGTTCGACGCGAGCCAATTGGCTAACGTCCGCGCGTTGGCGTCCTTGGTGGACAAGTGTGGGTTCGATATGGGCCAGGCAATCCCAACTTGTGGATCGTTCCACGCAATGCCGCTCTCGGCGACGGGGTTGTACACGGCCGTGCATTTGTACTGAATTTCGACCTTCTCCGACAGCGCACAGAACCCGCGCGCAAACCCTGCAGGAGCCCATACCAGTTTTTGATCGTCGGCCGCGGTCTCGATGCCGAACCACTGGCCCAGCGTCGGCGAGTCTTTCCGTATATCAACAGCCACCAGAAACGCCCGTCCGTGAGCGACTCTCATCAGCTTCCCCATGGGTCGATCCCATTGAAAGTGCAATCCCCGCAGGACGTGCTTGGAGGAGCGCGAGAGATTGTCCTGCGCAAATTCCGTGGGCAGACCGAGCTCGCGAAACTGATCGGCTCGGAATGTCTCCATGAAGCAACCGCGCTCATCTTCGATATGTTCGTGAGACAACACCACCACAGAGTCCAGATGGACCGATTCGATGGACATTTTCATTCCGCGACCTCGCCGTTGTTGGACGGCCTCGGATGAGGCCGACGGGCTGGGTGTGCAGCCTCTATGCCATAAAACACGCCCACGAGTGGCCCGTGCGCTCGGATGCAATCACCCAGAGTTCCTTGCAAAAGTCTCCGCAATGCGCGACTAAGTTCTTCGCTGACCGAGAAGTTCGCGTGTACATTGGACACGGCTATTCACGAATTTATGAGTTTTCGATGGCGTTGATATTGCTTCGTCGTTCCGCGCGTCGAGATTGGACTCGATGCGATCTCTCACATTCCCAATTGATGCCTGCCGTGATAGACCGAGGCGATAGATACTCTGCGCTCACGGCGACCCGAGGGGAGGAGCTTTTGGCCAGCGTTGGATTCGAGGAAGCGCGATCGGACGCGCGAGCCGGCACAAGCACGCATGCCGTTTCCTTCAACGTCTGGGCCGAGCGGTTCCGGGACGTCGTCGACGTCCTCGCATCCATCGTGGCGCTCGTCGTCTTGTCCCCCTTGCTGCTGATCGTCGCCATCGTCACCAAGCTCGACTCTCCGGGGCCTATCTTGTTTCGGCAGGAGCGGATCGGTCGGAATCGACGCCGGAGCACATCGCAAACGTCGCGCAAAGGCCCCGACCGTCGCCGCCGCGATGTTCATGGCCGGCCCTTTGCGTTCTACAAGTTCCGAACGATGTTC
>JANMJM010000062.1:0-5377 GCA_031371345.1 Vicinamibacteria bacterium | reverse complement strand
CCGAGAGCTCGTTTGTCGCAAACGCTGAAGGCACCATCTTCGCCGCCGACATTATCAATGGCGCGCCGAACGGGAACGGCGCGACTGGTCTCGTCAGAGCGACGGCTGCCGATCGCACCATCACCGCCGTCCCGGAGCCCGCTTCGCTGACGCTCGTCGGTCTTGGCCTGGTGGGCCTTGCCAAGCGCGCGCGACGCAAAACGAAGTAGTTAGCCGTCGGTTTCCTGGCGTATCGCGTACTGCTCGAGCTTCTTGTAAAGGTTGCTGCGGGGCGTACCGATCACCTCGGCGGTCTTCGAGATGTTCCAGCTGTTCTCGCGTAGTTTCTCTACTAAGTAAGCGCGCTCCGCCGATTCCTTGAATTGGCGGAGCGTGCCTGCGTCGCCCGTCGCAGCCGTACTCGAGCCAGACGACGAGCCAGCCGACCCTCCAGGCGCCGCGATACGCGCCGTAGACCCCTTATCGGACCGCACGTTCTCCGGCAGGTCGGCCACGTCGATGACGTCTTGGTCGCGATCGATCATGATGATCAGCCGCTCGACCGTATTGCGCAGCTCGCGGATGTTGCCGCGCCACCGATATCGCCGCATCGCGTCCATCGCGGCGGGCGTGAGCTGCTTGGACCGCAGGTTGTTTTCGCGGCTCAACACATTCAGAAAATGCTTCACGAGCGCCGGAATGTCTTCGGGGCGCTCGCGCAGCGGCGGCACGTAAATGGGAATGACGTTCAGACGGAAGTACAGATCCTCGCGGAACTGCCCCTGCTCGATCGCCTGCTCGAGGTCCTTGTTGGTGGCCGCAATCACGCGAACGTCCACGGTCGCCGTTTTCGCCGAGCCCAGACGCTCGACTTCCCCCTCCTGAAGCACGCGCAGCACCTTGGCCTGCGTCTTCAGGCTCATGTCCCCAACTTCATCGAGGAAGATCGTCCCGCGGTCGGCCTGCTCGAACTTCCCCATCTGCCGTTCCGTCGCACCGGTGAACGAGCCCTTTTCGTGGCCGAACAGCTCCGATTCGATGAGATCTTCGGGAATCGCTGCGCAGTTCACCTGCACGAACCGCTCGCGGCCGCGTGCGCTGTCGCGGTGAATCGCGCGCGCGACGAGCTCCTTGCCGACGCCGCTTTCCCCTTGAATCAGCACGGTGGCATTGGTCGGCGCGGCGCGGTGAATGGAATCTTCCACCACGCGCAACGCGGGGCTCGTGCCGACGATTTGATATTTTCGATCGACCGTCTGCCGAAGGCTGCGGTTCTCGTCCTCGGTCGTTCTCAAACGATCTCGCGTGCGCTGCAGCTCGAGTTCTTTTTCGATCGCCTGCTGCAAGGCCGCGCCCATCCCCTCGGAGCCTTTTTCCACAAACGCTGCTGCGCCTCGAGAGCGGGCTTCGAACCCGGACTGCGCGTCGTTCAAGGCCGACAGCATGATGACCGGCACGTCGGGGTTCTGCCGCTTGATGCGCTCGAGCGTCTCGAACCCGTCCATGCCCGGCATCTTGATGTCGAGGACGACGAGGTCGACCGATTCGCGAGCGAGGCGATCGAGACCGTCCTGTCCCGACGCGGCATCCATCACCTGATGAGCGCTGCCGTATTCCAGACGCTGCCGCACGCTGTCGCGCACGGCTTTGTCGTCGTCGATGATCAGAATTTTGGACTTCACGGCGCGTCGACGCGGACCGCGCGAATCGCGCGCGCCTCGGCGCCGGGCATGTAGACGTAGACGGCGAGCACGTCTCCAGGATGTGCCGCACGTGCGAGGCGGTTGTAGGATTCGGCCGATGTCACGGGCCGGCGGTTGATTTCCATCACCACATAGTCGCGCTGTATGCCGGCATCCCACGCTGCGCTGAGCGGATCGACGCGAACGACGATGACGCCGGTCACGTCGTGAGGCAGATGTAGACGCTTCGCGCCGTCGCGATCCAGATCGCGGACGCCGAGTCCAAGCGGCATGCGCACGTTGCCGGACGGGGCGACCGCCGGATGAGACCCGTCGGCGATCCCTGTCTGCCGGCTGGGACGCTCGCCAAGCCGTACTGCGAGAAGTTGTTGGCGGCCGTCACGCAACACCTGCACGTGCGCAATCGTTCCAGGGCCGCGCCGCGCAACTTCGCGGATGATTTCGTCGTTGTTGGCGACCTCTTTGCCGTCGATCGCCGTGATCAGATCGTAGGGCCGCAGACCGGCCCGCTCGCCGGGTGAACCGACGGTCACGTCCTGAACGATCGCGCCGCGCATCGACCCAAGCTTGAGCGATCGCTGCAAATCGGGATCGACATCGGTGAGCCCCACGCCCATGTAGCCGCGCGTGACGCGCCCCTGCGTTTTCAGCTGCGGCAAAATCGACGAGGCTTCGTTGATTGGCACCGCGAACCCGATGTTGCTCGCGCGCTGGCTGATGGCCGAGTTGATGCCGACGACCTCTCCCCGGCCATTGATGAGCGGACCGCCGCTGTTGCCGAAATTAATCGCCGCATCGGTCTGAATGTAATCGTCGAGGCTGCTGTCGAAAAGCTTCCGGCCCAGGTAGCTGACGACCCCAACCGTCACCGTGTGTTCGTAGGCGAGCGGATTGCCGATGGCGCACACCCATTCGCCGACGCGCAGCGAATCGGAATTGCCGAGCGGCGCGACGGGCAGCTTGGTGGCATCGACTTTCACCAGCGCGATGTCGGTGTCGGGATCGATGCCGAGGACGTGCGCCGGCAGACTGCGGCCGCTCGAAAACTTCACCGTGATCCGTTCGGCGTTCTGAATCACGTGGTAGTTGGTCAGGATGACGCCGTTCGACTCGATGACGAAACCGCTGCCCGACTGCGGGCGCACGGAGCCCTGCCCTTGACGATCGGGGCCTCCTTCGTCGAAGGGCGGCGGCTCCACTTCCCTGCGGCGGCGATTTGCATCGCCGCGCGTCGTCGCTTCGATGTTCACGACTGCAGGGTTGATGCGTTCGGCCACGTCGGCAAAATTCACGAGCCCGGCTGTCTGGCGCCCCACCGCAGGGGGGGGCATCGACTGCGTCGGAACGACCTTGGGCTGCGACACTGCGGGCGCAGGCGCAATCGAGCCGGCGACGATGAGGCCGATCATGAAGGCCATCGCGGCGGTCAGCGAGAGGGTAAGGAACGCAAACGGGCGAGACATATGAGCTTTGAGCTCTCAGCTCCGAGCTTCCAGCTAAAAACTGGAAGCTGGCAGCTGATAGCTGGAAGCTGATTATAAGCCTAGGAGCTGCTTCAGCCCTGCTTCGTTGAGGACGGGCACGCCGAGGGTTTCGGCTTTCGCGAGCTTGCTGCCGGGATCGGCGCCGGCCACGACGTAGTGCGTTTTCTTGCTCACCGAGCCGGTGACCTTCCCGCCTCGCGATTGAATGGCCTCGGTCGCGCCTTCGCGCGACAAGGTGGGAAGCGTGCCAGTCAGCACGAAGGTCTTTCCGCTCAGCGGGCCGGGCGCGCTTGTCGCCGTCAGCGGCGCGTCCATCTTCAATCCCGCCTTCTCGAGTTGTTTGATCAGCTTCTGGTTCTGCGGCTGGTCGAGATACGCCCGTACGGCGGCCGCCACCACGGGGCCGATATCGGATACCGCCTGAAGCTGATCCTGCGATGCGGCGATCAAAGCATCCATCGATCCGAACGCGCCGGCCAGCGACTGCGCGCCGCGCTCGCCGACGTGCCGAATGCCGAGCCCGAATATCAGGCGCCAGAGCTCGCGCGTCTTGCTTTGCTCGATCTGCTCGATAAGATTCGCGGCCGATTTCTTTCCCAGCCGCTCGACCTCGGCGAGGCGATCGGCGGTGAGCTTGTAGATGTCCGCATAACTGGCGACAAGGCCGTCGGTAATGAGCCGTGCGATCAGCGATTCCCCCAGCCCCTCGATGTTCATCGCGTGGCGCGCGGCAAAGTGCTCGAGGCCGCGCTGCAGCTTCGCAGGGCACGACGTGTTCTCGCAGCGCCACACGGCTTCGTCCTCCGCACGCACGAGCTCGCTGTGGCACCGCGGGCACCGTTTCGGCATTTCCCAACGCGGCGATCGATCCTTTCGGTGGGGGTCCACGACGCGCACGACTTGAGGAATGATGTCGCCCGCCTTCTCGACGACAACGCGGTCGCCGTCGCGAACGTCCTTGCGAGCCACCTCGTTGGCGTTGTGCAGCGTGGCCATCGATACCGTCGTCCCGGCGATGAACACCGGCTCGAGCACCGCGAACGGCGTCACCGCGCCGGTGCGCCCGACATTGATATCGATCTTCGTGAGCGTGGTCTCGGCCTGTTCCGGCGGAAACTTGAACGCGATCGCCCACCGCGGAAATTTCGACGTCGTGCCCAGGCGGCTGCGGAGCGCGATCTCGTCGAGTTTGACAACCACGCCGTCGGTATCGAAGGGCAGCACGCGCGTCGCCGACGAGCGCTTTTCGCTCCACCCGCGGCAGTACTCGGCGACCGCGTCGATGCCAATCAGGGCCTTCCAATGCGACTCGACCGGCAGGCCCCACTTCGTCAGCGCGCGGAGCAACTCGGCATGCGTGGGTGGCATGCCGTGCCTGCTGACGAGTTGATACAGGAACGCGCGGAGACCGCGCTTCCTCACCTGCTCCGGATCGATTTGGCGAATCGCTCCCGATGCGGCGTTGCGCGGGTTGGCGAATCGCGCATCGCCGGCGTCTTCGCGCTCCCTGTTGGTGCGCTCGAATTCTTTCCGAGGCAAATAGATCTCACCGCGGATTTCGATCGTTCCCTTCGGCGCGCCCTTCAGCGTGTGCGGAATATCTTTGATGGTCCGAACGTTGGCCGTGACATCTTCGCCCGTCGTGCCGTCGCCGCGCGTGGCGGCTCGTACGAGGCACCCGTCTCGATACTGCAGGGCGACGCCCAAACCGTCGATCTTCAGCTCGGCGACATACGGCACCGGGCCCTGCAGATGGTCCAGGCCTCGGCGCAACCGCTCGTCGAAGGCGTTCAGTTCGTCCTCGTTGTAGGCGTTGTCGAGGCTCAGCATCGGCTCGGCATGTTTCACCGATGCGAACCCTTCGGCGGTGCGTCCGCCCACCCGTTGGGTTGGCGAATCGACGGTGACTAAATCGGGATGGTCGCGCTCGAGGGCTTGCAGCTCTTTCAGGAGCGCATCGAACTCGGCGTCGGAAATTTCGGGGGCTTGATCGACGTAGTACAGATCTTCATGACGCCGAATCGATTCGCGAAGCTGTGAGATTCGAGTGGCTGGATCCAAGAGCTTAGTCGTTGGTTATTGGTTGTTGGTCGGTTCCAACATGTGGCGCGCTCGAGGGGGGATTCAACTAACAACTAACCAACTAACAACTAATCAACTATGACGCCGCCGCAATCAGCGGCCGTCTCCCGCGCGGGAAGTCGATCCGCA
>JANMJM010000308.1:0-3266 GCA_031371345.1 Vicinamibacteria bacterium | reverse complement strand
GGCGTGATCCCGCAGATCTCGGCCATCATGGGACCGTGCGCGGGCGGCGCCGTGTATTCGCCGGCGATTACCGACTTCACGATCATGGTGCGCGACTCGAGCTACATGTTCGTCACGGGGCCCGACGTCATCAGGACCGTGACGCACGAGGAAGTGACGAAGGAAGAACTGGGCGGCGCGATGACGCACAACGAGCGCAGCGGCGTCGCGCACTTTGCGGCCGACGACGATCCCGCGTGTCTGTCGCTCGTTCGCGATCTCCTCCGATTTCTTCCCAGCAATAATCTCGATGCGCCGCCGGAGGTTGACTCAGGCGATTCGAACGACCGCGAGGACGAGGCACTCGATCGGCTCATTCCGGCGTTGCTGAATCAGCCGTACGACATGCTCGATCTGATTCACTCGATCGCAGACGATGGCGGGTTTCTCGAGGTGCATCAGCATTTCGCGCGCAATATCATCGTCGGGTTTGCGCGTCTGGGCGGCCGCTCGGTGGGCATCGTGGCGAACCAGCCGTCACATCTTGCGGGCACGCTCGACATCGACGCCTCGGTGAAGGGCGCCAGGTTCGTGCGCTTCTGCGACGCCTTCAACATCCCGTTAATCACCTTTGAAGATGTGCCGGGATTTCTCCCGGGGACCGAGCAGGAGTGGGGAGGCATCATCAGCAACGGCGCGAAGCTGCTGTATGCGTTCGCGGAAGCGACGGTACCGAAGATCACGGTCATCACACGCAAAGCGTATGGCGGTGCCTATTGCGTGATGTCGAGCAAGCACCTGCGGACAGATTTCAACTACGCGTGGCCTACCGCGGAGGTCGCCGTGATGGGACCGGAAGGCGCCGTCAGCATCCTTTATAAGAAGGAGCTCGAGGCTGCCGCGGATCCGGCGGCCGAGCGCGCGAAGCGGGTGAGCGAGTTCCGCGAGAAGTTCGCAAACCCGTACGTGGCGGCTTCGCACGGCTTCGTCGACGAGGTGATTCAGCCGCGCGAGACGCGCAGGAAGCTGATCCTGGCCCTTGGCACGCTCAAAACCAAACGCGAGAAAAACCCTCCAAAGAAGCACGGGAACATTCCGCTCTAAATGCTAGAATCATAGGCACATGCGCGGCTTGCCAGAGCCGCGCGTGCTTCCACATTTGAACAAAATCTTAATCGCCAATCGCGGCGAGATTGCCGTGCGGGTTATCCGGACGTGCCGCGAGATGGGCCTCACGACTGTCGCGGTTTACTCCGAATGCGACCGGACGGCACTCCACGTGCGCCTTGCCGACGAGGCGTACGCGATTGGTCCCGACCAGGCATCGGAGAGTTATCTGCGCATCGACAAGCTCATCGACGTCGCGCGGGCGTCGAGAGCCGACGCGCTGCACCCGGGGTACGGATTTCTCGCCGAGAATCCCGAGCTCGCCGAAGCGTGCAGAAAGGCTGGCGTCACGTTCATCGGTCCGACCGCCAAGGCGATGCACCTGATGGGAAACAAAACCGGCGCGCGGCAGATCGCGATGGCCGCCGGAGTGCCGGTCGTGCCGGGGACAGAAAAGCCGTTCGGCGCCGGCGCGAACGACAGTGAGCTGAGTGCCGCGGCGCTCACGGTGGGATATCCGCTCCTGGTGAAAGCCGTGGCAGGCGGCGGAGGGAAAGGGATGCGGAGCGTTCGCTCCGAAAGCGAGCTCGCCAGCGCCGTGGGAATGGCGCGGTCGGAAGCGCGATCGGCGTTCGGACACGACGCGGTGTATTTCGAGCGCCTGATCGAGCGGCCGCGGCACATCGAAGTGCAATTGCTTGGCGACGAGCACGGCACCGTGCTGCCGTTCGTCGAGCGCGAGTGCTCGATTCAGCGCCGGCATCAGAAGCTCGTCGAGGAGACGCCGTCGCCAGTCGTGACGCCGGATCTGCGCGCGCAGCTCGCACAATCGGCTGCCGCCATCGGACTTGCCGCCGGATACACGAGCGCCGGAACGGTCGAGTTCCTGCTCGACGGCGGCGGCCGCTATTACTTTTTAGAGATGAACACGCGGCTGCAGGTGGAGCATCCCGTCACCGAGGCTGTCACCGGTATAGATTTCGTGCGCGCGCAGATCGACATCGCGAACGGGGCGCGGCTGCAGTACGACCCTGATCGATTGCTGACGCCAGCCGGTCATGCGATCGAGTGTCGCGTGTATGCGGAGGATCCGGACGACGCGTTCCTTCCCTCGCCTGGGTTGATTACGCACCTTCGAGCACCGTCAGGACCCGGGATTCGCGACGATACCGGAGCGACCGCGGGATGGACCGTGCCGACGTACTACGATTCGCTGGTCTCGAAGGTGATTGCCTGGGGGCCCGATCGGCCGGGAGCCGTCGCTCGGATGGTTCGCGCATTACGTGAATATGACCTGCGTGGCATCAAGACCACGATTGGGTTTTGTCGCGAGTTGTTGATGTCGCCGGCGTTTGCGGCTGGCGATTTCGACACGACCACCGTCGATCGCATTCTGGAGCGCCGGCGGAATGATGCTCCACAGGACGCCGAGCTTGAAGAACTCGCGGCGATGGCAGCGGCATTTGCCGCCCGCCGCGAGACACCAGGCGAACCGAAGAAACCGAAGACACCGCGCGGTGTCACTCAGGCAGAAAGCTTGTGGGAGCAACGCGCGCGACTGGAGAGCCTCCGTTGAACTTCGACGTGAGCGTGAACGGCAAGCCGTGGAAAGTCGCCATTGAGCCGACTGGACAGGACGGCCGCTACACGGTCACGGTGAAAGGCAAGCGGCGCGATGTCGATGCGGCATGGATTGATGCCGACACGCTGTCGTTGATCGACACTCGCTCAGGTACAGCGCACGAGATTGCGCTGACCGCGCAGCGCGGCACGGTTGAGGTCGCCGTCGGCGGAAAGACATTCCGCACGGTCGCCGAAACACGGGGTCAGACCCCGGTATTGCGGCCGCGACCGATACCGGCGTCTGACCCCGTTTCTGTCCTCGCGCCCATGCCGGGGCGCGTGGTCCGTGTGCTCGTGGCCGTCGGCGATACGGTGACAGCACAGCAACCGGTGGTGGTTGTCGAAGCGATGAAGATGGAAAACGAGTTGCGCGCGCCGAGAGACGGCGTGGTCGCGAAGGTTCTGGTGCAGGAAGGCGTGGCCATCGACACAGGAGCCGTGCTCCTCATAGTTCAATAATGCCTCTCCGGTTCAAACGTTTCGAACGCGTGCGGTCGCATTTCGCCTTCCGCTTCACACGATTAGGCGTCGTGATCTTTGCGGCTGCCCTCGCCGTC
>JANMJM010000075.1:0-21904 GCA_031371345.1 Vicinamibacteria bacterium | reverse complement strand
GTTTTCTTTCTCGGGTCCTGCAGGAATGCGGCGCGCGTCAACGCCGCCATCGATTTATACGGCTGAAAATAGCCGTGCGCACCCGATCCGCGGGCATGGACGATGCGCTCTGGAATGCGCTCGTGATCGAAATGGGTGATCTTCTCGCGAAAATGGAAGTCCTCGAGCAGCGTCGGCCCCCTCGTGCCGGCGCGAAGCGAGTTCTGGTTGTCGGAAATCGGCGTCCCTTGGTTCGTCGTCAGACTCTCGCCGCTCGTTGCCGCCGTTTGGTGAGTCTCTCCTCCCGTGCCCGCCGCATTTAGTGTTTTCTTTCTGGATTTGGATGTTTTGGCCACAAATCTCCTCGTCAAGGTGTATGCGAATAAGTCGTTCTGCGTTAATCGCGGCCCTTTCTTGCACGCGCCGTACCCGGCGTTACGGACCCGAATGTGTAGTTTTCTTGACTTCAACACCGGCGGGTAGTAGAACGCTCATACCCATATTTTTGAAGGGAGAGCGCAATGAGCACCCCAGGACAATCACGACGGGCATTTCTCATCAACTCGGTTTCCGGACTTGGGGCAGCCTGGGTGGCGGCCAACTATTCCGGCATCGTCGAGGCCGAAGCATTTGCGCGGCAGGCCGCGACAGCGGGCCAGCCCGTCAAGCTGCAGTTCTTCACCGCCGAGCAGGCTGCCGAGGTCGAGGCGATGGCCGCACAGATTATTCCGACAGACGACACACCAGGGGCACGCGAAGCCCGCGTCATTAATTTCATCGACCGGGCGCTGGTGACGTTTGAAAAAGATCAGCAGGGCGCCTACACGCAAGGTCTGAAAGACCTCGAAGGGCAGACCAAGCAGTTGGTCCCCAGCGCGACCAAATTCTCTGCTCTTACGTCGGAGCAGCAGATTCAAGTGCTTACGGCGATGGAGAAGACGCCGTTCTTCAACTTGGTTCGAACCCACACCATTACGGGATTCTTCGCCAGTCCCGTGCACGGCGGGAATCAAAATAAAGTCGGATGGAAGCTGGTGAACTACGACGACTCGCTGAACTTCAAGCCGCCGTTTGGCTACTACGACGCCCAACTCCTCAATCGCAAATAGATCCGGGCCACATAACGCTCTGGAGAATAGCCATGAGACAGTTCACACCAACTACTGAAGTTGACTTCGTCGTCATCGGTTCGGGCGCTGCCGGGGGCATCATGGCCAAGCAGTTGTCGACTGCCGGTCTCAAAGTGGTGGTCCTCGAGCAGGGTGGCTGGGGCAAGTACGGTCACGAACAGGACTACACCAAGGACGAATGGTTGAACGACAATCCGCGTGACGAAGATCGCTTGATGAGCGATCCGTCACGCCAGCGGAATACTTTTCGAAAAACCGACAAAGATAAAGCCACCGCCGGCACGCACTCGTATGGATGCGTCGTAGGCGGCGGAACGGTCACGTACGGAGGCAGCAGCTGGCGCCACCTTCCGTACGAGTTCAACGAAGCGACGACCGTTGGGACGATTGCGGGAACCGGCATGGCCGACTGGCCGATTTCCTACGCCGAGCTCGAGCCGTACTACACGCAGGCAGAGTGGGAGCTGGGCATCGCGGGCCAGCGTGTCAATTCTCCGTTCGTGGCTCCGATGACGAAGGACTATCCCGTTCCGCCGATGCCGCTCAAGGCATCTGGTGCGTTATTCAAGGCCGCGGCCGCAAAACTGGGCTTAACGGTGGTCGAGGGAGCGGTGGCGATTATTTCGAAGCCGTACATGGGCCGCTCGGCGTGCGTGAATTGCGGCATGTGCTCGGGCTTCGGATGCCATGTGAAGGCCCGATCGAGTACGGCCGTTACGATGATTCCGGCGGCGTTGAAAAGCGGTAACTGCGAAGTCCGGACGAACTCGTACGTGCGAGAGATTTCGACCGACGCAAGCGGCCGCGTCACAGGCGTGACGTACTTCGACGCGAACAAGCGGGAAGTCTTTCAACGAGCGAAAGCTGTGGTGCTGTCGGCAAACGCCGGAGAGTCGGCGCGTCTGCTGCTGATGTCGAAGTCGGCGCGCTTCCCGAACGGTCTGGCGAACTCGAGCGGCATCGTCGGCCGCTACCTGATGCTCGGCAACGGCGCGAGCGCGAGCGCCATCTTCGAGCACCCGCTGAACGACTACAAGGGCATCGTCACCGGCGCCGGCATCGTGGATTACGTGCCTTCGGATCCGAAGCGCGGGTTCTACGGCGGCGGACGAATGACCGCTCGCGGCTTCGATACTCCCATCAACTACGGCTTACGCGGGCTGATGCCTGGTGCACCGCGCTGGGGAGCGGGTTACAAAAAGGCGCTCAGGGAAGAAGCCACGCACAAGATGACGGTCTCGTGCTTCGTCACGCAACTTCCGCTCGAAACCAACCGCGTGGATCTCGATCCAGAGGTGAAGGACGAGTGGGGCCTGCCGGCGATGCGCATCACATCGACGAGTCATCCCGACGACTTCAAGAACATGGAGTTCTTCCGGCAGAAGTCGATCGAAGTGCTCGAGGCGGCCGGCGGAAAAAGGATTTTCGCACCGCCCGTGAACGACAGCCGAGGCGGCGCGCACAACCGCGGCACATGCCGGATGGGGAATGATCCGAAGACATCTGTGGTGAACAAATTCCACCGTGCGCACGATGTCCCGAACCTCTTCATCGTCGACGGCAGCAATCTCGTCACAGGCGGCCGCAATCACCCGACGATGACGATTCAGGCGCTTGCGTTTCGAGCGGCCGAGAACATCATTCGTGCGGCGAAGGCCGGCACTTTAACTCGTCTGTAGTCCCGAGCACGTCCGCGGACTCGCCTGCTGCGCGAATGCCCGTCCTGGCACCGCGCGGCAGGCACAGCTTTCAACGCCTGGGAGATCCGCTTACTTCTCACTCATGACAAGCGCGGCGACTGCCGACAGAAGAGCGATCGGGTGCACGGGTTTGTTCAGGTAGGCATCGAAGCCAGCAAGGCGAACCTGCGACCGTTCGTCTTCGCTCGCCGAGGCGGTAAACGCAATGGTTGGCGGCAGCCTCACTTGCCGTGCGGCGGCCATTCCCCGAGCGGCGCCTAGAAACGCATAGCCATCCGCCTCTGGCATAACGAGATCCACGATCAGCACATCAAAGTCAGATAACGCTGTTTGCAACGCTGAGTGGGCGGATGCATGCGGCTCGGCCACGGCGCCGAACCGAGTGAGCACAGCGCCCGTCAGCTTTCGCGTTTCCGCATCATCGTCGACCAGGAGCGCGCGCAGTCCTCGCAGCACGGCGCTTATATCGTTGAAGTGGCCAGCCTCGGATCGCGGCAAGGTCCGCAGGCTCTCTTCACCGGTAATCGTAAATGGCAGCGTGCCATCCGGATGTGCGGTAATTGCATGCGAGCGTATCGGACGCGAATCCCGCGCGCGATCGCGTAACGCTCGCAACGCCTGACGAATATGTGTTTTGACTGTCCCAAGCGGCTCATGCACGACATCGGCAATGCTGCTATGACTGAGCCCCGCATCGTAGGAGAGCTCGAGCAACCTTTGTTGTTTTGCCGGCAACTGCGACAAGGCGTCGCGCACCGAGCGCGTGCGTTCCAGCGACAGCAGCTTGTCAAATGAATCGTCGACCTGCGTTGACGGTTCTTCGCTGCGGCTCGCGACGGCGACACCCACTCGCCGGATAACTCTGAGCCGATCGATCGCGCGACTCCTTGCAACCGTTCTCAACCACGTAGCCATGGAGCCTTTCGACGGCTCGAAGCGATCGGCCTGGTTCCACGCCTGGATGAATACGTCCTGAACGACGTCCTGCGCCTCGACCCGATCTTTGAGGATCGCCATCGCGCAGCTGAAAACGGTCTGGACGTGCTGGGCGTACAACGTCTTGAAGGGATCCTCAGCGCTCATTTTTTCGAGTAGAGGGGCAAGGCGATCGTGAATGTGGAACCGAGGCCGCGCCCCGGGCTTGCGGCGCGAATGGTTCCCTCATGCGCTTCGACAATGCGGCGAGCAATGGAAAGTCCAAGACCCATACCGGACGACGGGGACGCATCAGCCGGTGAACATTGGCTGAAGGGCTCGAAGATGTCCCCTATGCATTCGCACGGTATCCCGACGCCGGTATCGGTGATGTCGCTGACGACCGAGTTGTGGTCGACCGTACATCGGACCCGGATTGCTCCCCCTTGCGGCGTGAATTTCACCGCATTGAAGAGGATGTTCGAGAATGCGCACTGGAGCTGCTGAAAATCGGCACGGACCCACCCTCCGCTCGGCACGTCGGCGCTGATGGCGATTTGCCTGGCGTGAGCCGCAGGTTCGACTCCCTGAATGGCCGCGACGATCACTTCGGAAATCGAATTCGCCACGCGATTCAGCGACACCTGAGTCGATCGAAAGCGCGCGACTTCCAGGATCTGTTCGACGACTTCGTGGAGGCGCCGCGTATTCCGCTCGATCGCGTCCAAGCCGTCGACCCAGTCGGTGGGTCGAGGGGTTCCGATTTGGAGGAACTGCGCCCACCCGCGGACGGCGAACAACGGCGCTCCCAGTTCGTGTGCGGAGGCCAGCAGGGCATAGTCGCGCGTGCGGTTCGCTTTCTCAAGCTCGAGCCGCAGACTGCGCTCACGCTCGATCAGGTCGTCGCGTTCGCGGCAGACGTCCACGTAGTCGGTCACATCACGGGACACAGCGAGGACGCAGTTGACGCGATCGGTACGATCGCGAAGGGGGGTGACGGCGACATCCCACCATTTCCACGTGCCTTTGGCTGTAGGGCACGCGCCGGTAAATCGGCGCGCCTCGTTGTGCGCGGCTGCGCGCACCGCCTCGGCAGCGGCTTCCTTGTATGGTTTCGGCCACAAATCGATCCACGACTTCCCAATCAGCGGGTCGACGTCGCATATTTCCATGAGGCGCTGACCATGGTCGCTCATCCACATCAACTGGCCATCTGTGTTCAATACCTTGACGCAGTCAAGGCTGCTCGTGAGGAGTCCATCGGGCAGCAAATCTGATATGACGTGTAATGCGTCACTTTCGGAACTATCCGGTGCGATTTTTGGCATGAACGCGGGCATGATGAAAGACGCACTTATGTCTGCAAAGGAATAGCCATGAATTTGTGAGGTGGCGCGCGCTTCAGGCGCTCTGACGCCTGATGTCCAAACGCTCCCAGAGGGTGCGCTCGACTACCGCTCGGCATGTACGGAGGTCTTCGACGGTCCCCGGGCGCGTCTCTCTCGGAAGGACATCGTAGTGGCACAGCGTGCCAAGGGGCTCGCCATCAGCGGTCCGCAGGAGTACGGCGCAGTAGGACATCACCGTCAGCCGTGCGGCATGCCCTGTCAGACGCGGATCATTCAACGAGTGTTGGATCTCGCACTCCCCGCCGTTCTCCGCCGTCATCATGCAGTAGGAATCAAACCACGGTACGTCGGCGCCGATTCGACAGGCCGGATTCTCGCGATCGTAAAGCGCCACGCTCTTGACGACGCCGCTTTCGAATCGATAGATCCCGGTAAATCGATACGGAGTGGGTTCGTTCAGCAACCGCAACGCCTCGCACAGGTCGTTGTGAAGGGCCCGCTCGACTTCCGCAAGGATGGTGCTCAATGCGCTCACCTCCGATCGATTTCCAACCATACCACGGCCGCATCCGTTTGGCTCTGAGGATCGTATGTATTGGGAAACCCACGCGTCGACCCCTTGGTCGATGGATTGTCGGGGGAATTCAAAATAGGGGAAGACGACATGCGTGTCACGCGTACCGCCAGATCCGTGCCTCAGAATCTCAATGCGCTGCTTGGTAAACTTCCGGTGGACGACTATCAACGGCTGCTTGTGCATCTCGAGCTCGTGAAGCTCGAGCGGCGGACGGTCATTCACAGGCAAGGTGCCCCCGTGGAACATGTGTACTTTCCAGGCGGCGGCCTGTGCTCGGTGGCAAGCGGAATGGAAGACGGGGAAACCGTCATCGTGGCCATCGTTGGCCGCGAGGGTCTTGTCGGAGCGCCGGTACTCGCGACAGACGGTACAGGAATTACGGCGTCGATGGTTCTCGTGGGGTGCGAAGATGCACTTCGTCTACCGATAGGCGTCTTCACGGCGGAAATCGATCGACGCGGTGTGCTGTACGACGCGATCATGCGCTATTCAGAAACGCTGGTGGCATCAATCATTCAGACGGCGGCGTGCAATCGCGCGCACACAATCGAAAAGCGATTGCCTTGCTGGCTGCTCCACGCCATGGGGCGTCTGAACAACGATGAAATCCCACTTACGCAGGAAACGCTTGCGATGATGCTGGGCGTACGGCGCGCAAGCGTGACGCTCGCCGCCAACACGCTCCAGGATGCGGGTCTTATCAAATACACCCACGGCAGGATTCGTATTGTGGATCTCGGCGGTCTGGAGTCGGCATCCTGCGGATGCTATCGAGCGACTCAGAAAATGACATCCTACGATAGGTCGATGGCCCAGCGCGCCTGCTAGAGGAAGGCCCTGGAACTGGTGAACTGGTGAACTGGTGAGCTGGTGAGCTGGCGATCTGGTGATCTGGGGAACTCAGTTCACCAGATCACCACTTCACTAGTTCACCAGTTGTTTAAAACACGTATTTCAGTCCCAGTTGGATCTGCCGCGAATCCAGACGCGTGCTGGTGATGACGCCGAAATTGGGCGTCCGAAGCTGCGTCCCAGGCTGGCCCCAGATCGGCAGGTTCGGCAGGTTGAACACTTCGACACGGAACTCAAAATAGTCGCTCCGGAGATGGAATTTCTTGTCGACTGACATGTCGAGGCTCGTAATGCCAGGCCCGATGAGCGAATTCCGCTTCACGGTGCCGTAGCGGAAATTCGTCCCCAGTGCCGGATTCCGATCGATGAACGCGTCGGTGTTGAAGTACCGCGTGCGCGTACGCTGGCTGCTGGGCAGGCGCCAGTCCTGGCCGGTGGAATCCGGATAGCAGCCGCCGCCGCCGTTCTGAATATTTCCGGGTCCGCACGTCAGCGTGAAGGGGAACCCGTCCTGCAGGGTCAGGATGCCGCCGAGCTGCCATCCACCGAGCACGAAATCTGAGACGCCGCCCCGATTCATGAAGCGTCGATTTCGACCGACCGGCAGCTCCCATATCCACGATGAGGTCCAGCGCTTCCGGAAGTCGAAGGCCGACAACCCCGTCTCGAGGCCGAGGTCGTAGTTGTTTGAAGGGGTCAGCGGGTCTCCGTCGCTCGTGCGGATGCCGCTGCCGTTGTCGATCGACTTGCCGTACGAGAACGAGCTCAGGAAGCTGAGGCCGTGAGAGAACCGCTTCTGAACCTTCAAATACACCGCGTGGTAATGCGAGTGCCCTGCCGCGTTCATCACCTGGATGCTGCCGAACTGAGGAAACGGCCGCGCGTCGTTGGAGTTCGGCAGCTGACTGGGCTCCGGATTGTTGTAGCTCTGCAGCCGGCGCATGTGAACGCCCACGGATCCGAAGTACGTGATTTCCCCGGACATCGCGCCTGGCAACTCGCGCTGGAATCCAAGCGACCATTGCCCGATGTAGGTCGAGGGCTCGTTATACTGGTTCGCAAGAATGAACGTGGGCGCGCCGGTGCGCGCGAACGGCTGGCTGTAGCTGAGATTGGGTCGGAGGCTTTCGGCAGGCTCGCTACGGCGAATCGTGAATGGCGCGTTACGCACCGTGTCGAACACCGCGTTGCCGATGTCGCGCACGTAATAAATGCCGCTTCCGCCTCTGATAACGGTCTTCGGACCGAGCGACCATGCGACGCCAAGGCGCGGCGCGATGTCGTTGAAGTCGCTCTTATAAGCGCCCCTGCCAAAACGGCCATCTCTGACGTATTGAATGCTCGACGCCAGCGTAAACGGCGGATTGCCCTCGTACGGATCTCCCGTGCCAGTCCTCACAAAGATGGGCGGGTAGCTGTTGTTCCAGACGAAATCGATGTTCACGATCTTGTCGCCCGTGTCGTAGAACGGCTGGTCGTACTCCCACCGCAAGCCGTAGTCGATCGTGACGTTGGGCGTCACTTTCCAGTTGTCCTGGATGTACAGCG
This sequence comes from Vicinamibacteria bacterium, assembly GCA_031371345.1. GTDB lineage: Bacteria > Acidobacteriota > Vicinamibacteria > Vicinamibacterales > JAMQPK01 > JAMQPK01. The sequence goes on along the minus strand of JANMJM010000075.1, from coordinate 13,854 downwards.
CGTAATAGCCCGAGCGGAAATCCGCGATTGGGGCACCGATCTGCGCCTCAGAGTTGTTGAAATGGCCCAACAGGAAATCGGCGAATGGTGCGCCACCGGTTGCACCGCTGACGGCGCCGTTGTTGGTGTACCGCCCGTCGAACCCGAACCGGCCACGCGTGACCACACCACCGATCTGGTTGTACAGCACTTTCCGGACCTCGCCGCCGAACTTCACCGAGTGTTCGCCGAAGACCCAGGAAAAGTTGTCCACGAACTGGATCGTCTTGTCGTCGTTGATGAACGGGGCGTCGCTCTCCTCGCCGAGGCCGCTGAGACCCGAGATGCCGATGTTCGGAACGCCCCAGTAGAGCGGGTTGTCGGTCGGAAGATTGATGCCGAGGTCTTTCACGACGTTCACCGTATTGGCGCGGGGTGAGATGTGCCCGTTCTTGAGGTTGCCATACCCGACGCGCAGCTCGTTCAGCTTGTTCGTACCGACCGTCCGGGTATTGCCGAGAACGACCTGATGCACGTCGGTGTCCGTGTTGGTGCCCATGTCCGGGATCGCAAACGGATCGTACCCGAACTCGTGCGATTGACTGTGACGGAAGAACCAGTTCGACTTCGAGCTCTGCGTGTAGTCGAAGCGGTAGGTGAACTGGTCCATGTTGACTCTACGCGCTTCGTTGTTCACGAAGTTCGCGCCGGTCTGCTCCTTCTCGGGGAGCGGGAAGTAGGCCAGGAGTTTCTTCGAAACGGGATTAATACGGTCGGCGGGAATCCTGTTGCCCGGGAACGGCGTCGGTGCCTGGATGACGTTGCCGGCGGCGTCGAACACGCGGGTCGCCGGGTCGTAAATCGGGATCAAGGCGCCGCTGGCGTTCCGCAACTCAGAAAAATCGCCGTTGCGCCATGCCGTCAGGGGAAGTGAGGGTGTGCCAGTGAGCGCTTTCTTCTCGCGCAGCCCCTCCCAGTTGGCCATGAAAAAAAGCTTATTGCGGCCGTCGAAGAGGGTGCCAAGTTGCACTGGGCCGCCAACAGCCACACCGTACTGGTTGCGCTTGAACGGCGGGATCGGCTTGTCCTTCGGATCGAAGTAGTTCTTCGAGTCGAGCGCCGAATTACGCACGAACTCGAACAAGGTGCCGTGATACTGATTGGTTCCGGATTTCGTGGTCGCGTTAATTTGCGCCACTGCGCGGCCGAACTCGGCGCCGAAAATGCCCGACTCGACCTTGAACTCCTCCAGCGCATCGACCGACGGCAGCAGCATGTAGCTGTTGAAGTTCAGGTCGGTGTTCTCAATGCCGTCAAGTGAGTAGTGGTTGAAGTGGATTCGCTGTCCCCCCACGTTCAGTGCGAAGCTGTTCCGCTGGCCGCCCATGCGCTGTTTGCCCTGGCTCGATGAGGGGCCGTTGGTCGTGGCGCCGGGAATCAGCGAGGCGAGCTGCAGATAGTTGCGGCCGTTCAGCGGCAACTCGACGATGCTGCGGTTCTCGATGACGGTGCCAATCGAGGCATTCTCCGTCTGAATCACTGGCGTGTCGGCGACGACCTGTACGACGTCGGTCAACTGGCCGATCTCCATGGTGAAGGGGAATCGGTTCGAGCTTCCAACCTGCACCTGGATGTTGGCCCGCTCGACGGTGGAAAACCCTTCCAGTTCAATCTTTAGTTTGTACGTGCCGGAGGGCACGGCAGGGAACACATAGAGGCCCGACTCGTTGGTCGTTGCGAGCCGGATCCCGTTGGTTGCGATATTGGTGAGAGTGACTCTGACGCCTGGCAGGATCGACCCGCTCGAATCGGTCACGAGTCCGCTGATTTCACCAGATGGCGTTTGCGCAAGCGCGGGGGACGCAAGCGCCGCAAGTGCGATGAGTACGGCAAGAACCCTTCGGGACCTGAGATACATCCGCCACCTCCAAAAATTGGTCGATTAGTGGTTAGTTGTTAGTTGTGGCTGAGGACGAATAACTAATAACCAACGAACTATTCGTGCAGGTAGGTGATAGGCCATCAGGGCATCAGTGTCAAACACAAAATGAGGGCGACGCTATTTCGCCTCCGCGAGGGCCTTCAGATTTGCCAACCCTGCCTCGAAATCCGTCCCAATCATGCGATCCATATTCATGAATACACCCATCACCTTGGCAAGGTACGGGCTCGGACCATCCATGCTCCACACGACATTCGTCGCACCGCCGCTCGGCTGCATCGTGAACTGGGCGATGTTATGGCCTTCGAAGGGCTTGATGAAGTCGAGCTTGATCACGATTTTCGATGGCGCCGTGGCATCGGTCATTTCCATCCGGCCGGAACCGACATCGGTATTGCCGTCCCACTCGTAGATCGCGCCCCTGCCGCTCGACGCTCCGCTGTAGGTGCGCCTCATCGCCGGATCTCGCTTTTCGTACGGCGACCACGAGGTCCAGCCATGGAAGTCGTTGATGAGCGGAAAGATTTTCTCTGGCGGCGCATTCACCGTTGCCGAGCGCTCGACGTGAAGCGCGTCCGGTCTGGTTGCCGCATAAATCAGGACGGCGACAATGATCACGACAAGCGCGAGCGCCAGCTTCTTGATGATTTTCATGTCGTCAGCTCCGCCTTATCCTCGATAAGTTTGCATAACTTGCACGACGAACGAGCGGCGCCGAAATCGACACGCCCCGTGCATTGTGGTTAACCGCTGTATCCTCAGCGGCATGGATGTCTTTGCCGCCGTCGTCACATTGTTCCTGATCATGGATCCCCTGGGAAACATCCCGCCGTTCCTGTCGATTCTAAAGGCCGTCCCCGTCAAACGGCGCCGCCGGGTTCTCCTCCGAGAGATCGGGTTCGCGTACATCGTCCTGCTGGTGTTTTTGTTCCTCGGCGACTACGTGCTGGAGTTCCTGCGGCTCGAGCAGTCGACGATTGGCGTGGCGGGCGGCATCGTCCTGTTCCTGATCGCGCTCCGGATGATTTTTCCAAGCGAAGGCGGCGTGATTGGCGACACACTCGAAGGCGAACCGTTCATCGTGCCGCTGGCGATCCCGTTGTTGACCGGCCCATCCACTCTTGCCGCCCTCCTGCTCCTGCAAAGGACGTCGCCCTCGCACACGGGATCGCTGCTGATTGCGTTGACAATTGCGTGGGCGTTGTGCGGCTGCATTCTCCTGGCATCAACCTTCTTGTATCGGGTGCTGCGCGAACGCGGGTTGATCGCGATCGAGCGGCTGATGGGGATGCTGCTGGTGATGGTCGCGGTACAGATGCTGCTGACAGGCGTCAAAACATTCCTCAATCGCTGACGAGAAACGCTAATATGCAGCCGATGACGTACTACGATGTCTTCGCCCGCCTGACGGCCGCCGTGGGAACAGGCATGCTCATTGGCCTCGATCGCGAGCTTCGCCGCAAGCCGGCCGGCCTGCGCACGATGGCGCTCGTCGGCCTCGGTTCGGCGGTGTTTGTGCTCGCGACGATCGACCCGGCGCGCGGCTACGGCTATACCGATGCCACCTCGCACGTCGTCCAAGGCATCGTCACGGGCATCGGCTTTCTCGGCGCTGGGGCCATCCTGCGAGGCACCAGCGAAGACTCGGTCCGTGGGCTCACGACCGCGGCGTCGATCTGGCTGGCGGCGGCTGCCGGAATCGCGTGCGGCCTCGCCAACTGGCCGCTTGTCATCGGCGGTTGCGTCCTCGGCGTGCTGGTGCTCGTCACGAGTCCCGTGGAGCGCGCAATCCATAATCGGCGCAGGACCGACGTCGGCAGCGGCGAAGTACGGAGCTAGCGGATGGTAAACGGCACTTCGAGCCACGGCCGTCCGGCCTGGCTGAACCACGTGACACCTTCACGAACCAGGTCGATCGCGAGTCGATAATTCCCTGGCGCCGACGGTGCGACAATGGTCATCGAGACGTCGCATGTTTCGCCTGAGGCCATTGGCTTCGGCAGGGCAGTACGCTCACCGTCGAACGTCACCATCTTTCCTTTGCCGTCGAGCCAGTGATAGCTCGTAAAGACGCTTCGATCGGCCTCGCTCGACCACACATCCCACCCGTCATTCTTTAATTGGATCGTGCCGACGACTCGCTGTCCAGGAGAAGCCTCACGCGGTCCGCGATAGGCGCTGTATTTCACGTCGTACGGACCTGCAACCGGCGGCAGATGGCGAGCCGGGCTCGGCAGATTCGATAAGGTGACCTCGCGGCGTTTCCCGCCACGCTCAGCGACGACGAGCCAGTGCTTCGCGTGAAGATCGAGATGGCGCGCAAACAGCCAGTCGTCGATGTCGCGATAGAGCTGATAGCGCAACTCGCCGAACCGCTCGCGCAATTCCCCCTGCTGATTTGCCGCCGGAGGATAGGTCTCGAGGCCCGCGACCGTCCCGCGAAGATCGAGGGCATAGCCATGAAAGAAGCGCTGAAGATCGTCGAGTGTGTAGCGGCGCTCGATGGCTTCTCCGGGTGCGGGGGGTGCGGGGGGTGCGGGAGGTGCGAGAGGTGCGGGGGGTGCGAGAGGTGCGATGGCGACGAGGGATGAAACGTGCGCGCGAATTTTGTCGAGATCCTGCGCGACCCAGTCGAAGTCGAGATCTTTCTGCCACGTGCCGGCCCAGCTGCCGCGCGGTTCTATCAACGCCCATCGGCCAACGCTCGCGCCGATCCGTTGGATGAAGGCGGCCGGGTCCGTGAGGTGATGAAACGAATCCAATAACGTGACGAGATGAACGTGGCCAGTCGGTTCGTATGCTTCGACGTTGCGGCACTCGAACCGCACATTGCCGACACCACGACGGGAAATATTCGCCTCGGCTTTGGCGATAGCCGCCGAGCTGTGATCGATGCCGACGAAGAACAGGTCGGCCCGTCGCGCGGCGAGCTCGCAGGTGATCTCTCCCGGGCCGCACCCAAGGTCAACGACGGTGCCGGCGGCAGGCAGGGCAGGTTCGACGAGATCGGCAAACCGACGGATCGTCGTGTATCCAGGATAGGCGAGCGAGAATGGATCGTAGTCGTCGTGTCGGTACAGCTCGTCGTGAAAGTCGCGATCGGAGACGCTCGACCATTGCCTGCGCGCCCAATTCAGCTCGCGCGCCAGCTTCGTGATCCAGCTCAGCATCCGTTACTTCGTACCTGCAGGCGCCGCCCCCACCCGCTGGATAGTGACTCGCGTCATCGTGACCGGCGTCAGCGGCCGATTGTCGTTCATTCTCCTCGGCACTTTCGAGATAGCGTCTACCACATCCTGCCCCTCGACAATCTCGCCGAAGATCGAATAGTGGCCGTCCAACGACGGATACGGTGCCACCGTCACGAAGAACTGACCGCCGTTGGTGTTGGGTCCTCGATTCGCCATCGACAGGATGCCCGGTTTGTCGTGCCGGTACTTCGGGCTGATTTCATCCGGGAACTCAAAACCGGGACCGCCCATGCCCGTGCCTTCCGGATCGCCGCCTTGAATCATGAAGTTTGGGATCACGCGGTGGAACAGCACGTTGTTGTAATACGGGCGGCGCACCATGCGGCCGGTTCGCGCGTCCTTCCAGGGCTTCTTGCCTTCGGCTAGACCGACGAAGTTCTCGACCGTGCGCGGCGCGTCCTTATCAAAGAGCCGCGCGATGAAGTTGCCCTTCGTCGTCGTGAACACGGCATAGACGCCGGGCCCATATTTCACGGCCGAAATCGGCGGTGTGGCCGCGGCAGCCGGCGCGGCCGGCTTCGCCGGCGTCGCGGCGGGCTTCGACGTGGGGGCCGCGGGCTTTGCTGTCGGTTTTTGAGGAGCTGCGGGTTTGCCGGTCGGCGTCGCCGGCTTGGCCGGAGTCGCCGGTTTCGCACCGGTCTGCGCGCTTGCGGGTGAGGCGGCCAGTGCGACAGCAAGTACGGGACCGAGGAGCCAACGTGTCATATATACCTCTCAAGGGATTCAGCCAATAGAATGGTCATCCTAGCATGGGGATTTCCGGTTACCGATACCTGCATTACGACGTGTTCACCGACCGGCGGTTTGGTGGCAACCAACTGGCGATCTTTCCCGACGCGGCGGGCCTGGCAACCGGGATGATGCAGCAAATCGCGCGGGAAATCGGCTTTGCCGAGACCACGTTCGTGATGCCTGCCGAACGCGCAGACACCGATGTGCGAATGCGCATTTTCACGCCCGCGACCGAAATGCCGATGGCCGGCCACCCCGTGATAGGCAGCACTTTCGCGCTCGCGCGCGAGCGGCGAATCTCGACAGGACGAGACCACTGGGTATTCGGTTTGAAAATCGGCCCGTTGCCGGTCGAACTGGAATGGAAGGGCTCGGCATTGAGCTTCGTTCGCATGACGCAGCGGTTGCCCGAGTTCGGCCCAACATTCAACGCGGCAGACGTGGCGCCGGCCCTCGGGCTTCCTGAGGCGGCGATCCGTACGACGAATCTCCCGATTCAGCAGGTCTCGTGTGGTGTACCGTTTGTCATGGTTCCGGTGGCCACGCGAGCCGATGTGGATCGGGCCGTTCCCGATGCGCGCGCGTTCAATGCGCTTGCGCAGGAGAGCGGTGAGGAACATTTTTCGGTGTACCTGTTCTCGACAGAACGGGGTGAAGATGTGGCGACGGTGTACACGCGGATGTTCGGGCCAGGGCTCGGCATTTACGAGGATCCGGCCACGGGGAGCGCGAGCGGCCCGCTCGGCTGTTATCTGATCAAGCATTCTGTGATTGCCGAGGACGACGCCCGGTCAATCTTGAATTTGCAGGGCAGGAAGCTCGGACGGCCCAGTTGGATACACATCGCCATCGATCTGGCAGGCGGCGCAATTTCCCGCGTGCGTGTCGGCGGCACCTCGGTGTTTGTCGCCGAAGGCACGATGGAAGTGGAGGCAGAGCGTGCTGACTGATTTCGATCTGTATCTGTTCGGCGAAGGCACGCAGCATCGCGCCTTCGAGAAGCTCGGGGCGCACCGTCGCCAGGTTGGAGACAAGACCGGTGTGCACTTCGCGGTCTGGGCGCCCAATGCGCAAGCGGTCAGCGTCATCGGCGATTTCAACGGATGGAACGCCGAGTCGCATCCGCTGAAAAATCTGGGGCCGAGCGGCATCTGGGAAACGTTTGTCCCGAACGTCGGCGACGGCGAGCGGTACAAGTACGAAATTCGTTCGCGCGTTGACGGCGCGCGGCTGCAGAAGACCGACCCCTACGGATTCTTCTTCGAATCGGACGCGAGCGGCGCGGCCATCGTCTGGGATCTCAACCGCTATACATGGCGCGACGCGGAGTGGATCGAGCAGCGCAAGCAGAACAACTCTTGGATCGATCGTCCCATGGCCGTGTACGAAGTGCATTTGGGATCGTGGAAGCGCGTGGTCGAGCGCGGCTCGGCGTCGCTGACCTACCGCGAGATGGCCGAGCAGCTCGTGCCGTATGTCAAGGAGATGGGCTATACGCACATCGAGCTGCTACCAGTGATGGAACATCCGTTCGCCGGATCGTGGGGCTATCAGGTGACCGGATTTTTTGCGCCGACCAGCCGTTTCGGTCCTCCGGAGGATTTCAAGGCGTTCGTCGACGAATGTCATGTGAACGGCATCGGCGTCATCCTTGATTGGGTCCCGGGTCATTTTCCGAAAGACGCGCACGGCCTGGCGAAGTTCGACGGCACCGCGCTCTACGAGCACGAAGATCCTCGGCAGGGCGAGCACCGCGAGTGGGGCACGCTCGTCTTCAACTACGGACGCCACGAAGTACGGGCGTTTCTGTTGAGCAATGCGCTCTTCTGGCTCGAGCAGTATCACGTCGACGGGTTGCGGGTCGATGCCGTCGCCTCGATGCTCTACCTCGACTATTCGCGGCCCGAAGGAGAATGGTTGCCGAATATTTTCGGCGGCCGCGAGAACATCGAAGCGATGGAATTTCTGCGCCAGCTGAACGTGCAGACGCACGCCCAGCAGCCCGGCACCATCACCGTCGCGGAGGAATCAACAGCATGGCCGGGCGTCACGCGGCCGGTGCATTTGGGCGGCTTGGGTTTCACCTTCAAGTGGAACATGGGATGGATGCACGACATGCTCGAGTACGTCAGCAAAGATCCTGTTCACCGGCGCTGGGCGCATAACGATCTGACGTTCTCGCTGCTCTATGCCTTCACCGAGAATTTCATTCTGCCCTTCTCACACGACGAGGTGGTGCACGGCAAACGCGCGATGCTCGACAAAATGCCGGGAGATGCCTGGCAGAAGCGCGCGACGCTCCGCGCATTGTTCGGCTACATGTATGGACATCCGGGCAAGAAGTTGATGTTCATGGGCACCGAGATTGGCCAGTGGCAGGAATGGAATCATGACGAAAGCGTCGACTGGCATCTGCTGCAGTACCCGGAGCATCAAGGCATTCAGCGCTGGGTGAAGGATTTGAACCGGACGCTTGCCGAGCAGCCGGCGCTGCATCAAGTGGACTTCGATCACACCGGGTTCGAGTGGCTCGACTGCAGCGACTTCGAGAGCAGCGTTGTGTCGTTCATCCGGCGCGCCCATGACCCGGGGGACTTCGTCATCGTCGTCGTCAACTTCACGCCGGTGGTTCGCGAGGGCTACGTGATTGGCGTGCCGGACGCGGGCTGTTATCGAGAGCTGCTCAACAGCGACGGCGAACTCTACGGCGGCAGCAATGTCGGTAATTCGGGCGCCGTGCAATCGCAGCCGACGCCGGCCCACGGCCGCCCGCATCGCATCTCGCTGGTGCTGCCTCCGCTCGGGTGTTTGATTCTGAAGCGTGAGGGATAACGATGTAAGGGGTGAGGGGGCAAGGGGTAAAGGGCAAGAACGACACTTACCCCTCTCCCCTTATCCCTCGCCCCTTACATGCCCCTCGCCCCTTACGGTCCCGGGGGGTCGTTCTTGCCTGCATTACCACCGCGACCTTCACCGATCTCGTCGCGTACTCCGTCGGCGTGCCGGTCCTTCCCGATTTTGCCACCAGGTTCAATGCTGGACCCACCACGATCGGGCTGCTCTTCGCGTCGTTCGGCGTTTCGCTGTTGACGCTATCGGTGCCGATGGGCGCTCGGTCCGATCGGCTTGGGCGCAAACGTCCCATGATTGCCGCGCTGCTGCTCTTGGCGCTCTCGACGGCAGCCTTCGCCTACGCGCAGTCGCTCGCGATGTTGTTTGTCGCCCGCATGGCGCAAGGCGCTGCTGATGCGTTGACGTGGATCGTCGGCCTGGCGATGATTGCCGATCTTTACGGCCCGGAAGAACGTGGCCGCGCAATGGGGCTGGCGATGGCGGGAAGCACCGTCGGCATCATCGTCGGACCAGTGGTCGGCGGGTGGCTCTACGAAGTCGGCGGCATCCGCTTGCCGTTCCTCGCCGTCGCAGCGCTTGCCGGCATCGACATGATTGTGTTCGCGCTCGTCGCTCCCAACACGACGGGTAGCGGCACCGCGACGCCTCTGCGAGAGATCCTTCAGCATCGCGCCATTGCTATCACGCTGCTCGTCGTCGTTGCCGCCGCAGCGACCATTGCGATGCTCGAGCCGGTGATGCCGCTAGTGTTCAGATCGCGTTTCGGTCTCGGGCCCGCTGCCATCGGTACCGTGTTCGGTGTGGCTGGTGCATCTTCGAGCATCATGCACCCAATTTGCGGCCGGCTCAGCGATCGATGGGGAGGGCGCCGACTGATGATGATGGGACTCCTCGGTTCGGCCCTCGCGTTGCCGCTGCTGAATCTTGCAACGAGTTTCACAACCGCGGTGCTGACGATCGTGCCGGTCTGGGTCTGCTTCAGTCTTGTCGGCACGCCGTCGCTCACCTATGTGGCCGACGCCGCGTCGGCCGCAGGCGTGAAGTCGTTCGGCGTCGTATACGGCGTCTACAACGTGGCGTGGGCGGTTGGGCTGATGGCCGGTCCTGCCCTCGGCGGATTTTTACTCGAGCGGATCGGCTTCGGGTCGCTCACGATCGGATGGAGCCTGCTGTTGCTCGTCACCAGCCTGATATTGGCGCGGCTGCACTGAATGTCGCCTTGTGCCGATAGGGAACAGGAAGTCTCTCAATGGCCACTAACGGGCAGAACGGCACCGGCGCCAACCTCGCGTTCGCGAAGTTCATCTTCCTGTTGCCATATCAGGAAGACGCGGCGACGCTGCTGAAGATCCGCAACGCCGGCTCGAACATCTGCAGAGGCTTTTTCAACGATTACGACGCCGACGGGTCTCGCGAGGTGCAGCCTCAGGAGACGATCCAGTTTCTGCAGTCCGACGCGCCGCCGGAAGGGCGCCAGGGCATCGGCGCCGCTCGGTTCGTCGTCCATTTATCGGCCAATTATCGGCCACGACTCGAAGAAGTCGTGGGCGAATTGAAGCGGCGCATCGCCGGAGCCGCCGATGTGATCGTGCTCGATGGCGCCGAGCGCGCAACGCGTTACACGAGCGCCGAGATGCACAACTATGCGTACAAGCCGGCGCAGCCGCGCGCCTCAGGCCGCACCGCGCGCAACGCCGTCATCATACCGATGAGCAAGGCCGCCGGCTGGTGGGAGAAATCGGCGCTCGAGCGCCACTCGTATTTCTATCCGCATCAGGACTCGGCCGGATGTCCGGTGCACGGCCACGCGAAAGCCGCCGAGGCCGGCATACCCAAGATCTTTCGCAAGCTTTACCACAACCCCGACGGGTATCAACGGCCGAACGAGTTCGACTTCATCACCTATTTCGAATGCACCGACGAAAATGTTGCGTCATTCGAGCAGGTCTGCCGCGCGCTGCGCGATGAGCGGCAGAACCCCGAGTGGAAGTACGTACTCGAGGGGCCGGAGTGGCGGGGGAAGAGGGTGCTTCGCTGGTAGGTTCATCGTCGATCGTCTAACGACGATGGACGATGGACGATGGACGAATACGTCTTCGACAACCGCTCGATTTCCCTCCACTCCGCGTCGCTCACCGGCATGACAGACAGGCGCGGCAGCCGGGTCAGCGGAAACGACGCAAAGGCTTTCGACGCTTTAATTTCCGCCAGGGTGACCGGGCGTGAAAGCGCGCGATCGGGAGCGACGTCAACCACGTGCGCTTTGCCGGCCTTGTCCTTCGGATCCAGATAGGCGTCGCTCATCGCCGTCGCCACGCCAACCACGGCCTTTTCCTTCCCCGTATGGTAATAAAAGATGCGATCGCCCTTCCTGATGCTTCGCAAGTGTTTCTGCGCCAGCGGGTTCCTGACCCCAGCCCACACCGTGCGCCCATCCTTCTTTAGTGCGTCGAAGTTGTAGCTCGTGGGCTCTTCTTTAAACAGCCAGTTCATAAGGTAGTACTGTAGACTAACCCGCAGTTTTCGCCCTGCCCTTTATCTTTCGTTTCGCCCAAGGAGGCAGCATGAAGCGTGCGTTCGCAATTACGTTCGTGATGAGTTTGGCGCTAATCGGTTCCGTGATGGCGCAGACGCCGATGACCAAAGTGGCCATCACGTCGGAAGCCGATTACGCGGCGGTGATGAAGGAAGTCGGATCGACCAACGGCACGCTCGGCAAAGCGATTACCAGCGGAGTTGCTGCCGACGCCGCCACAGCATCCGCAAGGCTCGAAACGCTTTTCAAGGATGTTCACGCGTACTGGGCTGCCAAGAAAGTCGATGATGCGACGACGGCAGCAGCGGCCGCCGGTGCGGCGGCACAGGCCATCTCGAAAGCGGTCGCCGCCAACGATATGACGGCAGCCGGAGAAGCGCGCACGAAGTTGGGCGCTCAGTGTATGGCGTGTCACACAGCGCACCGCGAGAAAATGCCCGAGGGCGGCTGGAAGATGAAATAGTGCCGATGCGTGGGGGATGGTCGCGGAGAAAAACCGCGGCCACCCCTCCTGCCGGTTCTGACCCTGACTCTGGCCGCTTCCCGTGTTGACCCTGTCCACTTCGCTCACTGTCATTTCCTGAACTCTGACGATCTCGATCGCGGTCGCCGCGGACCGGCGGTATGAGCGACGAGTATTCTCGCAAGCACTTGACATTAGGTATCCCGTAAATACAATCGGAGCAGGTTCGGTTATCGACACCAGCGAACTGATGGATGGAGGGAGGGCCATCTATGAATCCGCTGACTGTGGTTCAATCTGTACCGTCGCCGGCCCCGCAGCAGGCGTCCAACCGCTTATTGGCCGCGCTTCCGCCAGCCGACTTCGAACGCGTACTTCCCGAGCTTGTCTACCGACCCCTGAAACTCAGACAGATCCTGCACAAGAACGGTGACCGTCTGCGCGACGTGTATTTCCCGGACCGGAGCGTCTGCTCGCTCGTCAGCCACATGGACGACGGCTCGAGCGTCGAGGTTGCGATGATCGGCGACGAAGGCTTGGTCGGCATCAGTGCGGTGCTCGGCGAGCCGTTTGCCAGTAGCGACGCCATTGTTCAGATGCCGGGCAACGGCGCGTATTCGATGACCATCGAGGCCTTCGACCGCGAGATGGCTCGCCGGGGCGCGTTCTACGACGTTGTCACGAGATACGCCCAGCTGTTTGTCGCCATGCTGATCCAGTCGGTCGCATGCAACGGCCTGCACACGGCCGAAGAACGCGCCTGTCGCTGGTTGCTGATGGTGTCCGATCGTGTCGGCCGCGACGAGCTCAATGTCACGCATGAGCTGCTGTCGACACTGCTCGGTGTCCGGCGCCCCACGGTCACGCTGGTGCTGGCGCAGCTCGTCAAAGCGGGGATGATTTCCCAAGCCCGCGGCGGCATGCGCATTGTCGATCGCCAGTTGCTCGAAGCGGCGTCGTGCGAGTGCTACGGCTCCGTGAAGCGCATGGTCCGCCGATCGATGTGAAGCGTACCTGCGATCTGAACAGCGTGTGACGCGGCTTACGACAGCCGCGTCGTCCTTTTCGTCCTTCCCATAGTCTCGTCCCCTCTCTCATCCCGCTGGCGTATGTCTTGCTTTCTCCACTCCTTGGGATGATAAACAATGCGCGCCAGGGAAAAACCCCGGCGGCTAATGGAAAGGACCAACGATGTCAGCAGAAAACCTGAAGGAACTATTCGTCGAGGAAGTCCGCGATATTTACGATGCCGAGAAACAACTGGTTAAGGCTCTGCCGAAGATGGCGAAGGCCGCAGAAAGCGCAGAGCTACGCGGCGCGTTCGAAGAACATCTCGAGATTACACGGGCCCACGTGGGACGGCTGGAAGAAGTCTTCAAGCTGCTCGGCGTGGCCGCGCGCGGCAAGACGTGCGAGGGCATGAAGGGGCTCATCGAAGAAGGTCAGGAAGCCATGGAGGAGATGGAAGGCACCGTGCTCGACGCCGCGCTGATTGCGTCGGCGCAGAAGGTCGAGCACTACGAGATCGCCACCTACGGTACGCTCGCAACCTTCGCCGAAGTGCTCGGTATGGAAGACGCGAAGGATCTTCTGGGCCAGACGCTGGACGAAGAGAAGGAAGCCGACCAGAAACTCACGGAGATTGCCGGCCAGATCAATCCCGAGGCGGAGCAAGGCGAAGAAGGCCAACCCCAGGGAGAACGCGATATGGCGATGGCCGGCGCTCGTTCGAAGAGCGGACGCGCCAACGAAGGCAGTAGCCGCTCCAGTTCCCGCACGAAGAAACGCTAGTTTTACTGCCAATCTCGGCCTTCGGGCTCCAGGCGTTGCGCCTGGCGTCCGAAGACCGGCACACTCGACACACGGAAGGGTTACCGCGAGCCGCAGCCGGCCGCCGCTGTCCTCGATGTAAGTGAACTTTGATCTCTTCGGCCGAGGGCTGAAGCGGAGCTGCGCGTATCTGAAACCGCTTGACACTATACATGATGAACGTCATAAATAATAGCAATGGTCCTCGCGCGAATCGGCCTTGTTCGTTCCGCAACTACGAGCTGCTCACGGCGTCGCTGACATTGGCGACGGGCGTCAAGGTGCCGGC
>JANMJM010000188.1:0-9781 GCA_031371345.1 Vicinamibacteria bacterium | reverse complement strand
TCGCCCATGCCGCCCCAGAAACTAATGGAATAATTGCCATTGGTATTAATGGGCTGGGTAATTGTTTTACCCGAATCCAGGCTTACCGTGCGGTTATTGGTGATGGTGACTGTAACGCCGGGGAGGACGCCACCACTTGCGTCTTTTGCGATCCCGGTCAATGTGCCAGTACGCTCTTGAGCCTGCGCGATGTGCGCAGTACCCAGAAGCGCGCCGAGCGACAACAACAAGCACAGGAGAAGTCCCGGCCCCTGGCTTCGTTCCCGTCGTCCCGTAATATTCATAGCCTCTCCTTGATGAAGACCTCGAGCCGTTCCTATTAACGTCTCCAAGGCAAAAACCACACACCCGAATGAATCCGAACCTAACCCTACTCACCAGAAAGATGCCAACAAGACGAAGCGAGTAGTTTATCAAAACGCTAACAATTTTCGCTGACATTCGTTCCAATTTGCACGGTTATCCAAATATTTGGTCAAAAATATCCAAAAATACGAAGTAGGCGTTTATCTGACACGTCCTGCGAACCGCAAAGCCAGGCAAATCAGGGGGTTGTGCTACTGCGAAAGGGGTATATACCGATACTTACAAACGTGGGCCACACGCCATGTCCGCGACACGAAGGAGCAGGTTTCACGATGCGCGTAAGAGTTTTCACCTTGACGCTCGCGGCGGCGCTCGCCTTTGCGCTTCCGGCGTCGGCACAAGCCCCTACTGGCACCGTGTCGGGTCGTGTCGTGTCGGCCGATGGCCAGCCGCTTCCGGGCGTCACCGTTTCGGCGGCGAGCGCGAATTTGCAGGGCACGCGCACCACCGTAACGTCGGCGAACGGCGACTACCTCATCCCGTTGCTCCCACCGGGTGACTACACGCTCACGTTTGAAATCGGCAGCTTCGAGCCGCTGAAAGAAACGCGAAGGGTTGCAGGCACACAGAACGCCATCGTCAACGCGAAGATGTCGCTGGCAGGCGTACGCGAAACCGTGACAGTCGTCGGCGATGCGCAGACGTTTGCCGAGAGCGCACATGTCGCGACGAACTTCAAACAAAATTTAATGGCGGCACTGCCGTCCAATCGGACGATAGACGCCGTCCTGTTGATGGCGCCTGCGCTCCACGCGACGGGACCACGCGGGGCCTACACGATCAACGGGTCGCAGTCGTACGAAAATCTTTTTACGCTTGACGGCGCGGTCGTCACCGAGAACCTGCGCGGGCAGCCGTTCACGCTCTACATCGAAGATGCGCTTCAAGAGACGACGGTCTCGAGTTCCGGCATTTCTGCCGAATACGGACGCTTCGAAGGCGGAGTGGCCAACGCCATTACCAAGTCGGGCGGCAACATCTTCAGCGGGTCGTTTCGGACGTCGTTTGCCAACGACAGCTGGCGGACGTTCACGCCGTTTGAAACGACTCAGCTCATCACCAACCCGACCCAGAAATTGAAACTCGACAAGACCGTGCCGACCTACGAATTCACGCTGGGCGGGCCCATTGTGAAAGACCGGCTCTGGTTCTTCAGTGCCGCGCGCAAGCAAAAGCAGGAAGTCACCCGCACCACGGCTGGGACGAGCATTGCGTACACGCGCACGAACGACGAAAAGCGCTATGAGGGCAAGCTCACCTATAACCTCGGCCAAGGGCACTCGCTGCAGGGGTCGTATCTGGCGATGGACCAGGTGCTCCACAACAACACGGGTCAGAATGTGATGGACCTGCAGAGCCTCACGGATCAAGGGCAGCCGCAGAGTCTTTATGCAGTTCACTACACCGGCGTGATCCACTCGAAATTGTTCCTCGAAGCGCAGTATTCAGCGCGCTCCCTGGAATTCACGAACACCGGCGCGAGCAAGACCGATCGTATCGGCGGCACGCTTGTTCTCGACGTGTTGAACGCGCGGCGGTATTGGAGTCCGACGTTTTGTTCCGGTTCGGTGTGCAGCGGAGGAAACGAGCAGCGGAACAACGCCGACTTCATCGTGAAAGGCTCGTATTTCCTGTCCGACAGGCGCACGGGCTCGCATCATGTCGTATTCGGCTACGACCGCTTTCTCGACATGATGAAACAAAACACCCATTCGTCGGGCAGCGATTTCCGCATCCGCGGGACGAGCTCGATTGTGCGAGACGCGGTCGTCTATCCGCAATTCCTGGCGAATACGTTTATTGACTACAACCCCATCGCCGCGTTAAGCGAAGGGACGCACCTGCGAACGCATTCGCTCTTCGTGAACGACAATTGGCGCGCCAACGACCACCTCAGCTTCAACCTTGGACTGCGCACGGATACCAATGATGCGACCGACGGCGGAGCGCAGAAGGTCGGCGACGGCACAACGTTGAGCCCGCGCGTCTCCGCTATCTGGGATCCGAAAGGCGACGGCAATTGGACGGCGACCGGCAGCTACGCGCGTTACGTCGTCGCGCTGAATCCGAACCTCGCCGGATCGGCCACCAGGAACGGCAACGTTGCCACATATCGATGGGCCTACGGCGGGCCGGTGATCAACCCCGACGCGAGCGCCGCGACTCTGGTGACGACGGAGGAGGCGCTGAAGACGGTTTTTGCGTGGTTCAAGTCAGTGGGTGACACGGATTACCGTCCCCTCGTGGCCGCAAGTCTCCCCGGCGTGAGCATGAAAATTCCAACGCCGCTGCATTCGCCGTTTTCCAATGAATACGCCGCAGGCGTGAGCCGAATGCTCGGCACGCGAGGCACGGCCAGGGTCGATGCCGTGTTCCGCGAGTACAAGAATTTCTACGCGTTGAGAACCGACTTGGCGACCTCACGCGTGTTCGATGACTTTGGCAATCCGTTCGATTTAAGTGTGGTCGAGAACACTGATGGCACCGAGCGGCGGTATCGTGGCTTGGTCACCCAGGCGACCTACAACTTCGCTCGGGGGATCGCACTTGGGGGAAACTACACCTTGTCGCACGCGTACGGAAACCTCGAAGGCGAGACCGTTGGCGGCGGACCGAGCGGCGCGTCGATCGGCAGTTATCCCCAATATAAAAGGATGTCGTGGAATGCGCCGCAGGGCGACCTCCTGATCGATCAGCGTCATCGCGCGCGCATGTGGGGCACCTACGTCGTGCCGCTGCAGGCGTTGGGGGGGCCGCTCACGCTGGGGCTCGTGCAACAGTACGCGTCCGGCGTTCCGTATGGCGCGGTCGGTCTCATCAATCCGACGCCGTTTGTGCAGAATCCCGGATACGTCACGCCTCCTACGCAGGTCGAGTATTACTTCACGGCGCGCGACGCCTACCATACGAAGCCGACGTATCGAACGGACCTGTCGGTGAATTATGCGTTTCGGTTGCCGCATGCCGGCTCGACGCAGCCCGAGGTGTTCTTCCACGGCGAAATTCTGAACGCCTTCAATCAGTTTCAGCTCTGCGGCTGCGGCGATTCGGTCTTCAATAACGGCGGCGTGAGCAATCTCACGAAGATCAACCAAGCTGTCAGAGTCATTACGGCCGCGCCGTTCAACCCGTTCACCGATACGCCTGTGAAAGGTGTGAACTGGGATACCGCGACCACCTTCGGCTCTGCGGTGGACGCGCTGGCGTTTACCTCGCCCCGCATATTCAGATTCTCGGTCGGCGTCCGGTTCTAGGACGCCTGGAGCCCAAAGCCCAAAGACTGTAGAATTCCAGAGATGCAATCTCTGATCAGGCAACTGCTCGCCGAGCTCGGGGAAGACCCCAGCCGCGAGGGGCTGCTCAACACCCCGAAACGTGTCGAGAAGGCGCTCAAATTCCTCACGAGCGGCTACGACATGGATGTCGATCAGGTCCTGAACGACGCGCTGTTCACCGTCGATTACAGCGAGATGGTTATCGTGAAGGACATCGATTTTTACAGCCTCTGCGAGCACCATCTCCTGCCGTTTTTCGGCAAGTGCCACGTCGCCTACATTCCCAAGACCAAGGTGATTGGGCTCAGCAAGATTCCGCGGCTCGTCGAGATGTTCGCCCGGCGTCTCCAGATTCAGGAGCGCCTGACCAGCCAGATCGCCGACACGATTCGCGAGAAGATCAATCCGCTCGGCGTGGCGGTTGTGATGGAAGCGACGCACCTGTGTATGTCGATGCGCGGCGTCGAGAAGCAGAATTCGTTCGCGGTCACGAGCTCGATGCTTGGCGCGTTCCGCGACAACGCGCGCACGCGGATGGAATTTCTCGAGCTGATCAAGCTACGCAGCGGCGCCCGCACGTCCTCCGATCTGGTCGAGTCGGACTGCGTTCTCGACAAGTAAACCGTATACTGAACGTATGTCCCGTTGGTTCGTCATTGCCTGCGCGCTGGCGCTCGCGGTGGCCACTCTTGACGCGCAAACCGCGAAACCGTCCAGGCGCAAACCGGTGCGCCCCGTCCTCCGCGTCGTCAGCGCACCGGCCGAGATGACGTGTCCGTCGCCGCTTGGCGCCGGTGTGAAAACCAAGATCATCTACTGCGACGTGCTCACGGGGCGAGATCCCGCGCAAGGCATCATCATCAAACTGCCGCCCCACCGCGGCGTCGTGACGCTGCGGTTCGACCTCCACAACCGCCACACATACTCGGAGGAAGAAGTTCGCGCGAAGCGGGGCTTTGCCTCCTACACGGCGACGATTGGCGTGCTCACGCTCGACAATACGCTGCTGGCGCGTAAGGCGGTGAGCAGCGAATTTCGGCGCGCCGACGACCTGCTCGATCGCGTTGGCGGAGGCGCCGGTCCCGGCGGCGTGAAAGCGGTGGCGCCGATTGGATCGGAGGCGGTCTCGGTGGAGATTCCGGCCGAAGCGACCGAAGTGAGTGTGCTTGGCGAGAAGTTGTCGGTCGTGCGCCTCGACGGCGTTCCGGCGAACTACTCGACTGCCGGCCGCCCGATTGCGATCATCAGCAACGCAACTGTGGAGTACACTCCGGCGCCTGCTCGCGGCAGGTGATGTGCCTGACTTAGTCTCCATCCTCGTCCCCGTTTACAACGAAGCGCGCACGGTCCGGCAGGTCATCGACCGCCTGTTGACGATCCCGCTGCCGGTCGCGCGCGAGATCGTCGTCGTGAACGACGGCTCGAGCGACGGGACGGCGCAGGTGCTTGCCGGCGTGCCGCCCGTGCCCGGTGTACTCACCATCCTGCACGCGGCCAAAAATGGCGGGAAGGGCAGCGCGATCCGTCTGGGCCTCAGGCACGCGCGCGGTACGATCATCGCCATTCAGGATGCCGACTTCGAGCTCGATCCAGTACAGCTTGCCGATCTCGTGCAGCCGATTCTCGACGGCGACACCGACGTCGTGTACGGATCGCGGTTTCTCGCCGGTCGCCCACCGGGACCGTGGTTGTCGTTTGCCGCCAACCGTGCGCTGACCACCATGACCAACGTGCTGTTTGGCGGACGGCTGACCGACATGGAGACCTGTTACAAGATCATGCGGGCCCCGATTGCGCGCAGCCTCGAGCTGGAGTGCAACCGATTCGACATCGAGCCCGAGATCACGGCGAAGCTGCTGCGCCAGCGGCGGCGCATCGTGGAGCGGCCGGTGAAATTCGATCCGCGCAGCCGCGCGGGTGGCAAGAAGATCGGGTGGCGCGACGGCTTCCACGCGGTCGCCGTGCTGCTGAAATACCGGTTCAAATAACGGGGTCTGACCCCATGCCGAAAATCGTCACTCTCGCCGCCGCAATCGCCCTTGCCGCAGTCGGCGTCTTCTACGGCACCTACGCCGCGGGCGGATCCGATTCGTCGTGCTACGCGTTGATGGCAGAGTCGTTGGCGTCCGGACATTTGCAGCCCTCGAGCGCCCTCATCGCGGAGGTGCCGTGGCCCGACGCGCAAAAAACTTTCACGCCTGGCGGCTTTCTCCCGTCTCAACGCCACCACACTGGCTTCGCCCCGGTGTGCGCCCCCGGTTTTTCCGTGTTGCTCGCGCCGGCCGTGAAATTCGGCGGCGCGAACGCGCTCTTCTATGTCACGCCGATGGCCGGAGCGCTCTTGGTATGGTTGACGTATCTTGCCGGTCGCGCGCTTGCGGGGCCCGTTGCGGGCGCCATGGGCGCCGTCCTCGTCGCGACAAGTCCCGCGGTGCTGTATCAAGTCGTGCAACCGATGAACGACGTCACGACCGCCGCGCTGTGGATGGCCGTGTTCGTCGGATTGATGTCGCGGCGTTTCGTCGTTGCCGGCATCTGTTGCGGTCTTGCATTGCTCGTGCGCCCAAACCTGCTGCCGCTCGCCCCAGTGGCGGCGCTGTACATTCTTCGTGTCGATCGACGACAGGTCCTGCCGTTTGCGATCGCGGCGCTGCCGTTTGCGCTTGCGGTGCTGGGATTGAACGCCGGCCTTTACGGCAGCCCGCTTCGTTCCGGCTACGGCACGATCGATCGTCTCTTCGGACTGTCGGCAGTGCCGACAAACGTTTCACAATACGTTCGGTGGCTGATCGAAACGCAGACGCCCTTTCCGTTGTTGGCGTTCGCCGCACCCTTCGTCCTCGATCGGCCGCGCGCACTCGACGCGTGGCTCGCCGTCGCGTTCGTCGCGGCGACGTTCTTCATTTATTTCCTGTATAAGCCTTTCGATGACTGGTCGTACCTTCGCTTTCTGCTGCCCGCGATTACACTCATGCTCGTACTAGCCAGCGCGGTTGTCGTGGAGATCGCCAGGCGAATGACGGAAAATCGTTCAGGTGCGTTTCTGCGCCAGATCGCAGGACCTGCCTCCGTCAGCGTTCTCGCGATCGGCCTCGCCATGTTCGGCGTACGAACCGCGAACGCCCGGTTCGCCTTCACGATGCACGCGTTGGAACAGCGCTACCGCAGCGCGGGGCGCGTCGTACGCGATCGGTTGCCGCCGAACGCCGTCGTGTTGTCAGTGTGGGACAGCGGGGCGGTGCGGTTCCACGGCCGCAAGGAAGCGCTCGTCTGGGAAGGGCTCGACCCAGCCTGGTTCGATCGCAGCGTGCGATGGCTGGAAGAGCACGGCTACAAGCCGTACGTGCTCGTTGAATCGTGGGAAGAGCCAGGGTTCAGAGCGCGGTTTGGTGACTCCAGCGATACGGGAAAGCTCGATTGGCCCCCGAAGTACGAGATCGACCGCGTGGTGCGCATTTACGACCCACAGGATCGCGCGGCCTATCATCGTGGCGCTCGCGTGCACACGGAATACCTGTGGCCACTTCGACCCTGAAAACGCTGCGGCGTCACGCCGTCGCGCAGTCGCTCTTCGCGCCCACAACCTTGCAAGCGGCCATCGATCGGCTTGGCTTCGTGCAGGCCGACCCCATCCGATCGCCCGCCCGCGCGCAAGATCTCATTCTCCGGCACCGTGTCCGCTCGTATCGAGCGGGTGACCTCGAGCGCCAATATGCGTCGCTCGATGTCGAGGAAGACTATCTCTACGCCTACGGATTTCTGTCGCGGCGCGTGTGGCGGCTGCTGCATCCGCGAAAGATGACCGCGATGCGGCGGTTTGAAAAGACAGTGTGGGATACCGTTTTATCGCTCGGTGAAACCCATCCGCGCGCGTTGGAAGCCCATCTCGGCAAGAGGCGGATGGTGAACGCGTGGGGCGGCTACTCCAAAGCCACGACGAACGCACTCGAGTGGCTTCATTGGCGCGGCCTTCTCCGGATTGCGAGGCGCGAGAGCGGCATCAGGGTGTATAAGCCGGCACCGCCGCCCGCATATTCTGAACATCCTACCGAACGGCTGCGGCAGGTGGTACGGGTGCTGGCGACGATGTTTGCGCCGTCGCCGGAGAAACGCCTGCAGACCGTCATAGCTCGCTATCGCGATCTCGGAAAGACGCGCGAGGCGCTTGATGATTTAATTCGCACCGGCGAGTTTCGGCGCGAAATCGTCGACGGCGTCAGCTACGTGTGGCCCGTCGGTCACCGTGTTCCTTCCGACGTGCCGCGGAAGGTACGATTCCTCGCGCCATTCGATCCGGTGGTGTGGGACAGGCGCCGGTTCGAGCACTTGTGGGGATGGCCATACCGCTTCGAAGCTTACACGCCCGCTGCGAATCGGGTGCGCGGCTACTACGCCATGCCGCTGCTGTGGGGCGATTCGATACCGGGGTGGGCGAATGCGCGCGTCGAAAATTCGACACTGCACGTCGATGTAGGATTCGTCGGCACACGACCGAGCGGCGGTGAATTTACCCGCGCGCTCGACCGAGAGATCGCGCGGGTCGAACGGTTTCTGAAATAGCGTCGGGCATATGGATTGCACACGAAAACCTGCGTGTACAAGCACCTTCGACCCGTCTTTATCAGCCTCAACGTTACGCTCGCTCTCGCCGTCGCCGGAGTCTCCTTCGCCCAACAGCCGCCGCCGCCCCCCAAGGCCCGCGAGGGCAAGGCGGAATTCGTGCTGGTGACAACGAGCGGGAACGCCTCGGCCCAGGCGCTTGGTGCGGCCGGCCAGATCATCTTCAGGCCGCCGCGATGGGTTCTGGATGGCCAGACCGCGTTTGTACAAAACAAAGCCGCGGGGGTGGTCAATGCCAAGACGTTCGCTGCGCGCGGTCGCGCCGCCCGCGTGCTGACGCCGCGGCTGCAGGCCTTCGGGCAGGATTCGTATTTGCGCGACCGGTTCTCCGGAATCGAGCACCGGAACATCACCGAAGGCGGGCTGTCGTATCTCTTGCTCCAGACGGCAAGGCAGACGCTTTCTGTCGACGGGGCTCTCGGCTATCTGCGCGAACGTCGAACGATTGGCGCCAGGCTGTCGACGCCGACTCTGGGCCCCGGAAGTCATTACAAATTGAAATTGTCGGAGACGAGCGACATCACCGAAGACCTCGTGGCGTCATTTGATCTCTCGGACGCCGGCACGTGGCGGCTCACTCAGGCGATCGCGCTGACGGCAAAAGTCGCAGCGCCGTTGTCGTTGAAGATTTCAAATCTGATCCGCTACGTGGACGAACCGGTGCCAGGGTTTAAGCAGACCGACACGATGACGTCCGCTGCGCTGGTGTTGAGTTTCTAATTTCTGCACCTTTACCCGTTCAGGTCTACACTGCAGCGCTGTCGTGAGACCAAGCATTCCTTATGCACTCGGCGCGCTTTTGCTCTATGGCCTCGCCGACTTCGTCTACAAGCGCGCCGCTGCGGCGGGCGCGCCGCCGCACCAATTCCTCATGGTGCAGACGTGGTTCTTCAACGCGCTCGCCCTCCTCTACGGCGTTGTCTCCGGTACCCTCGCGTTCAGCCACGGAGCGCTGTGGGGTGCGGTTGCCGGTGTGCTGGTCGTGATCGGCTACTACAATTTCGCTTGGAGCCTGCGCCACGGCGCAGTCAGCACGAACGCGACGATCTTCCGACTGAGTTTCGTCGTCACGACGGCGCTTGCGGTGCTCGTCTTAGGCGAAGCCGTGAACGCGCCGAAAATCGCGGGCGTCGTGCTGGCATTGTGCGCCGTGTGGTTGCTGCTCGCCGAGCCGGCCGCCGGGAGCGAGGAGGCGAATAGGGAGCGCGCCGCGTCACTTGCGCGCGTGCTCGTCGCCACCGTCGCAGTGGGGTTCGCGAGCTTCACCTACAAACTTGGTCTGCGCCAGGGCGCGGTGCCGATCGCGCTGGTTGTGGCGCAGGGCGCCGTTGCATTGACGCTTTTCACCGCCTTCGCCGTTCATGTTGACCGCGGCATACGTGCCTCGCGCGCGGCGCTCACGCATGCGCCGGTGAGTGCAGTGCTGCTCGTCGGCGCCTTCACCTTGCTCGCGAAAGGGCTCGAACGGGGTGAGGCAAGCGTCGTCGTGCCGATCGCGCAAATGGGATTCGTCGTCACGG
>JANMJM010000155.1:0-13722 GCA_031371345.1 Vicinamibacteria bacterium | reverse complement strand
CCAGCACGATGTAAGTCCGTTCCCAGGCTCCGGCAGTTTTCAGGCCGGCGATCAGTTGGGCCAGCAGCGGATCGACTGTCTTCACGAAGTACTGCACGTATTCCGACTTGGGATTTGTCGTATCGCTCGGACCTTTCCAGTAGTCGCGAATGTGCTGTGGATGCAGGCGAAGCAGCCGTGCGCCATCGTTATTCAGATGCTGGAGTCCTCGGTCGATCACCTGCTGATCGGTGAGCGCGTCACCGTAATAGAGATAGTCGGCGTTATCGAACGTCACATAGTTGGGCGAGCCGCCGGCGAACACCGATTTGATGCCGGCCCTGCGCGCACTTAGAAAGATGTCGTCGATGTTCCGCGATTCGTACACGTGCGTTCCCGTGTGCATCGCGACGTTCGAGCTGGTGCTGCCGCCCCACGGCTTCGAGCCGTCGGGCAACAGCAGCTGCGCCGCCGGGCTCGTGCAGTAGTAGGTCTCGGCTGTCACGCTCTGCTTCAGCAAGGTGCCCACGGTCGTCGCACCGTTCGCCACCGCAGTGCGGATGGTGTTTGCATCGATGCCGTCGATCATGAACTGGATCACGACCGGATTCTGAACGCGCGCGGCAGGTACGCCTCCGGCCCGCTGCTGTGCGGAGAGCATCGGACCAAACGCGAGAGCGAAGAGGGCGAGGCACGCAGTAAGAAGTCTCATGCGCCGCATTGTAAGATACATCACCCTTTCCCATGCGACTCCATTTGCTCCGTTCGGTGATGCTCGCCCTGGCGCTTGGAGCGCAAGCGATCGCTTCGGACTGGCCCCAGATCCTCGGCCCTGGCCGCAATGGCGTCTACGCCGGGCCACCGTTAAGTGAGACGTGGCCGGCCGCGGGCCCGCGCGTGCTCTGGCGCCGCCAAATCGGCGCTGGTCTCAGCGGTCCCGTCGTCGCTCAGAATCGCGTCATCCTCTTCCACCGCGTCACCAATCGTGAGGTCGTCGAGGCCATCGATCCAGCGAGTGGCAAAACGCAGTGGCAGTACGCGTATCCGACAACCTACCGCGACGATTTCGGCTTCGACGAAGGCCCGCGCGCGGTCCCGGTCGTCGCCAATGGCGTCGTGTACACCTTTGGCGCCGAGGGACAACTTCACGCTGTCGATCTCGCGAGCGGAAAGAAGATCTGGAGCGAGGACACGATGCGCCGGTTCGGCGTGCCCAAAGGCTACTTTGGTGCGGCAGGCTCGCCGCTCGTCGAAGACGGACGAGTCATCGCAAACATCGGCGGCAAAAATGCGGGTGTCGTTGCGTTCGATGCGAAGACCGGCAACGTTCTCTGGACGGTCACGGGCGATGCGGCGAGTTACTCGTCGGGCATCGGGGCCACGATTGCCGGGCACCGCTACGCGATTTTTCTGACGCGTGCGGGGCTGCTCGGGCTCGATCCAGTATCGGGACAGGTGCGATTTCAGCGGCCATGGCGCGCCCGACAGGCTGCATCGGTGAATGCGGCAACGCCGGTCGTCAATGGCGATTCAATTTTTGTGTCCGCGGAATACGGGCCTGGCGCGGGGGTTCTGCGATTCGACGGAACGAAGCTGACCGACCAGTGGACGTCCGACGACGTGCTCTCGAATCATTACGCGACCAGCGTGTTGTTTGACGGATTTCTCTACGGCTTCCATGGCCGGCAGGAGTTTGGGCAGAGCTTCCGCGCCGTGGAATTTCGCACGGGAAAAGTCCGATGGAGCGAGGATCGATTCGGCGCCGGAAGCGTGGCGCTCGTCGGCAATCGACTGCTGATCCTTCGCGAGAGCGGTGAACTGGTGCTCGCAGCCGCCGCTCCGGACGGCTTCAAACCGATCGCCCGCGCACAGATCCTTCCGGCGACCGTGCGGGCCTATCCTGCCATCGCCGATGGAATGGTTTACCTCCGCAACGACGACACGCTGGTTTGTCTCGACTTAAGAAAGTGACCAAGCGATTCTGGCTTCTCTGGTCAGCGACGCTCTGCTCCGGAGTAGTAACGGTGTTCGCACAGAGCCCTCAGGCAATCATGGAGCGCGCCGTCACGGATTTTGAAAACGGGCGGTTCGCCGAGTCGGCCTCGGCATTCGACACGCTGGCGAAGATCGTTCCCGACCAGGCGCCATACCTCTGGCAGCGCGGCATCGCGTTGTACTACGCCAAGCGCTATGACGACTGCCGCCGGCAGTTCGAAAGCCATCGCGCAGTGAATGCCGACGATGTGGAAAACGCCGCGTGGCATTTTCTCTGCGTCGCGCGCGCCGAATCGCCGGCCAACGCCAGAGCGGCGCTGCTGCCCGTCGGTCCTGACGCCCGCGTGCCAATGCGCGAGGTTTATCAGATGTTCCGCGGCACGCTCACGCCAGAGCAGGTCCTCTCAGCGGCGGGACCTCAGCCCCGCGCACTCTTCTACGCGCATCTCTATCTGGGTCTGTATTTCGAGGCGCTGGGGATGACGGACCGTGCGCTGCAGCACATCAAGATCGCCGCAGCCGATCAATTTGAACCTTTGGGTGGCTACATGCACATGGTGGCGCGTGTGCACCTCCGGACTTTGACGTCTCGATAATCGACGATCGACGATCGACGATCACCCTCTCAGGTCGTAGCACATCAGCCTGGGCCGGCCGCTGGTCACAATATCCCGCGTGTTCTGCGCGACGTACAGTAATCCTCGGCTTATCACCGGCAGCCCCCACGACTCGCGCGCCGCGAACAGCCACGTGCGAGAGATTTCCTTGTATCCCTTCGGCGTGAGGTCCATCCACAGCAGGTGGCCGAACTCGCCCAGACACAGGAACTGCCCATCGACGGCGAGCAACGATCCACGGTAGGTCCCGACGAGTTGCTGCCGACGTCGGCCGCCGGCCTCGATTGTCTCCGTCCATTCGGGCGTCTCGCGCCACACGATTTTGCCTGTTGCGGCATCGACGCACGCGAGCGACGCATCGGGCTCGTTTCGTCCATCAAATCCGTAGAGATAGCCGTCCTTGTAGACAGGCGTGTTGAAATGCAGTCCGAACTCCTGCGTCGTCCACAGCGCCCTATGCGTGAAGTCCGGCCGGATCTCAATCAGCGCACCTCCGGTCCGATAGCTTGCCGAGATGAACACCTTGTTGTCGAACACGACCGGACAGGAAGCATTCACCGACTCGTACGAGCGGCTGCGCCATGGAAACGAAAAGTCGAGTCGCCCATTCGACGGATCGATCGACATCAAGCCGCCGGACGGCGGCTCCGATTCACCTCCGGCAAACACGAACACCCGGCGTTTTCCGTGGACCACCGCCGGAATCGGCGACGCATAGCTCGGCCCCCACTCTTTGCCCGCGCGCCATGCTTCGCGCCCAGTAGATTTGTCGAAGCCGACGACGCATGGACCGCCCGGCGCGCCGACGTTCACGATGAGGAGCGGGCCCTCAATCAGCGGAGTGGACGCCGTGCCGAAAAAGTCCTGACGAACGCGATACTCTTTTTGCAGATCGCGTTTCCAGATTAGTTTGCCGGTTGCCAGGTCGAGGCAGTGCAGCTGCCCTCGCGCCGCCACCGTGTACACTCGCGCTGCGTCGATGACCGGACTTGAGCGCGGGCCGTTGTTGTATCCGTAACGATCTTCAAAGTCGGTGGGATAGGGGAATCGCCAGTTTGTCGCGCCGGTCTCCGCGTGCAAGCATTCCACAATCTCTTCGTCGCCCACTCGATGAAGGAACACAAGGCGCTCGCCTGCGATCGCCGGCGACGTGTAACCCGTGCCCCTGCCGAACTCCCAGACGAGCGGAGGCGGCAGCTTTCGATTCAGCCTGGTCTCGGACGACATCGCGTTGTGCGTCGGTCCGAGAAAGCTCGTCCAGTCGTGCGTGACGGCGTCATTGGCGAGCGGTTTGGGTTTTGAGAGCACGCGGGTTTGCGCTGAGGTCGATCTCGTGCCGAGCGCGGCCACGATCAGGCTCTCGACAATCGCACGCCGCGAGATGGGGGGCATGCCGGTATCATAGTCGTCTATTGCGTCACAGGAGGAGAGCGATGAGCCGCAGTTATCCTGCAGTCATGTTGGTGGCGCTGTGTGCGATCACGACAGGCGTGCTGGCGCAGCAACCGGCAACGCCGAGGCGGCCGCTCGTCGGGCGCTCGGTCGTGGCCACGCGCTTGGGGATTGTCGCGGCCAGCCAGCCGCTGGCGGCACGCGCCGGCGTCCAGGTGCTCGAGCATGGCGGAAACGCCGTCGACGCGGCCATCGCGGCGAATGCTGTGATGGGCGTCGTCGAGCCGGAGATGAACGGCATCGGCGGCGATCTCTTCGTCATTTTTTACGAAGCCAAGACCGGCAAGCTGCATGGGTTGAATTCGGGAGGCTGGGCGCCAACCGGGCTGACTGCCGACTTCCTGAGATCGAAAGGCCTCAAGCAGATGCCGCAGCGCGGCATCTACTCCGTCACCGTGCCTGGCGCGGTCGCCGGGTGGGACGCGCTGCGCGCGAAGTTTGGCGCGCTGCCGATGCGCGACATTCTGGCGCCGGCCATCTACTACGCCGATCAAGGCTTCCCTGTCACCGAGGTCATTGCCAATGGTTGGGCTGGCGCCCTGAAAGGTCTCGCGGCCGAACCCAACGCGGCTCGAACCTACCTGATCGATGGAAAGGCGCCGCGCGCGGGACAGATGTTCCGGAATCCCGATCTGGCGGCATCGCTGCGTCTCATCGCCAGCCAGGGCGCGCGCGGTTTCTACGAAGGAAAAACGGCCGACGCGATTCTGGCGATCGAGCGCGAGAAGGGCGGCACCATGACGGCCGCCGATCTGAAGGAGTACGCGCCGTCGTGGGTCGATCCGATTTCGACCACCTATCGAGGATGGACTGTGCACGAGCTGCCGCCGAACACGCAGGGCATCGCAGCGCTGATGATGCTGAATCTGATGGAGCGATTTCCTCTCGGCGAGTACGGGTTCCACAGTCCGCGAGCGCTGCACGCCATGATCGAGTCGAAGAAGCTCGCGTATGCCGACATGCTGAAGTACGTTGCCGACCCATCGTTCATGAAAGTGCCGGTTCCCGCGATGCTCAGCAAGGAACATGCGGCCGTTCGCGCCCAAACGATCGACGCACGAAAAGCGGCGTGCAACGTGCAGCCATCAGAGTTTTCCGGGCTCACGACCTCGGCTGGCGCCGACACGATCTATCTGTCGGTGGTGGATCGCGATGGCAACATCGTGTCGCTGATTCAGAGTCTGTATAGCGGTTTCGGCAGCGGCGTCGTGCCGCCCGGCGTCGGGTTCATGCTGCATAATCGCGGCGGCGGCTTCACCATCGAGGAGGGGCATCCGAACGTCGTCGCTCCGCACAAGCGGCCGTTCCACACCATCATCCCCGCGTTCATGCAGAAGGATGGGGTGCGCATCGGATTTGGCATCATGGGCGGGTTTAATCAGGCACAGGCCCACGCGCAATTCGTGTCGAACATCGCCGATTACGGTATGACGATTCAGGAAGCGCTCGAGGCAGGGCGGTTCAAGAAGAATTCGTTTCAAGGGTGCGACGTCGACATCGAAGCACTCGTGCCGCCGGACACGATCGCCGAGCTCCGCGCGCTCGGCCACGAAGTTCGTGTGGTTCCGCCACGGACCGGGACGTTTGGATGGGGGCAGGCCGTGATGAGCGACGCCGCCGGCGTGCATTTCGGCGCATCCGAACCGCGACATGATGGCGCCGCGATTCCGGAAGCGCCGCCGGTGTTTGAGCACGCCGATCCGCCAGCGCGGAAGCCATAACTAATTGACAAGTTCTGCCCGGCTACGATTAATATCACTGCTCCGCGTCCGCACACACTTGAAGGGATCAATCATGCGCGCACTTTTTGCTTCCGCACTTCTCGTTGCATTCCTCGCACCGGCCGTGCCGGCACATGCCCAAGCGGCCGCAACCGAAATCCGCGTGTTGAGCCCGGGCGTCACGTCCAACGCCGGCTTGCAAGATCTCGCTGCTGCTTTCACGAAAGAAACTGGCACGAAGGTAACGATCGTCGGCAGCGGCATGGGAAGAATTGTGAGCGACGCCAAGACGCTTCCGGAGGCACCCGACGTCCTGATGCTTCCACTGGAGCTGATGGCTTCCCTATCGCTCGACGGTGGCATCAAGGGCAGCTGGACGCCGCTCGGGCGCACGGAAATGGGTCTCGCTGTTCCGGCCGGTGCCCCGCATCCAGATATTTCGACGGTCGAAAAATTAGCGGCCGTGCTGAAAAGTGCCAAGGCTGTGATGCGATCGAATCCCGCGGGCGGCAGCATGGTCGCGAGCGTCATCGAGCAGAAGGTGATCAAGCGGCCGGAGTTCGCTGGGGTGAACAGCCCGGTAAGCACGAAGGGCGAAGGCGGCCAGGCGCTCGCGCGCGGCGAAGGCGACATGGCCATCCAAGCCATCTGCGAGATTCTTCCTTACAAGGAACTCAGCCTCGTCGGCAAACTCCCAAGAGAGCTCGGCGCCTGGATCGACATGTCGACGGCAGTGTCGGGCAGGTCCACGCATCCAGACCAAGCGCTCGCGTTCATCCGCTACATCACGCGGCCCGAAGCGAAAGCGATCTGGACGGCGAAAGGTCTCGACCGGTTTTAAGGAAGCGCAGCAAGAAACAGCGTGTGGCGCGGGCCCCCTTTTTTCAGGCGGGCCCGCACGCGCGTCACGTCGACGGTGAATCCGGCATACCGCAGGCGCTGCTCGAATTTCCGATCTTCCCAGGCAGACCACACCGCGAGCACGCCTTTATCTTTCAGCGCCGCGCGCGCGGTGGCGATACCCTCATTGATGTAGAGCGATTGATTGCTGGAGGCCGTAAACGCGGCAGGCCCATTATCGACGTCGAGAATAACGGCGTCGTAATACGCAGGATGCGCACGCAGCGCGTCAAGCACATCTCCATCGATGACGCGGACGCGTTCGTCCTCGAGCGGACGGCCTGCGAGCTCTGCCAGCGGCCCGCGATTCCACTCGACCACCGCCCGCACGAGCTCTGCGACGAACACTGTCGCGCTCGGCGGCAAGACATCGAGCGCCGCGCGCAGCGTGAAGCCCATGCCGAGGCCGCCGACGAGCACGCACGGATCGTCCAGTCGGCCCGCGCGTTTGCACGCCAGCGTCGCCAGCTCCTCCTCCGAGCCATGCATGCGGCTCGACATCAGCGGCTTGCCGTCGGCGAGAATGATGTATTCGCGATCGCGCCGCGTCAGCGCCATTGCGGTGCCGTCAGGCGTCCGCGTCTCTCCGAGAAGTTCCCAGGTTTTCATTTCGAGTGCTTCAGCAGTAGTATCTGCCGGCCATGGAAGACCTGACGAAAGGATCCCTCGTTCGTCATCTGATGAAGACCACCAGCTTCATGCTGGTGACGATGATCTTTCAGACGCTGTACTTTCTGGTCGATCTTTACTGGGTTGGGCGCCTCGGCAAGGAAGCGCTCGCAGGCGTCGGCATCGCCGGCAATCTTACCTTCATCGTCCTGGCCGTCACGCAGATGCTGGGCGTCGGCACGACGACGCTCATCTCGCACGCCGCAGGCCGCAAGGATCGTGACCACGCACAGCTCGTGTTCAACCAATCGGTGATCCTCTCGACCGTCATCGGCGTGGTGTTCATGCTCCTGATGACGGGGCTGCGCGACGCGTACGTGACCATGCTGAGCGCCGATCTGCTCACCGCGGCCCGCGCCATCTCGTATCTGTCGTGGTTCATTCCAGCAATGGCTCTGCAATATCCAATGGTGGTGATGTCCGCCGCCCTACGCGGCACCGGCAACTTCAAGCCAGGGATGGTCGTGCAAACGGCAACAGTCATCATCAACATTGTGCTCGCGCCGTGTCTGATCTTCGGATGGATCAGCGGCCGGCCCCTTGGCGTTGCCGGCGCAGCCGTTGCGTCGCTGATCGCCATCCTCATCGGAACGATTTGGCTATCGCTCTACTTCATTCCCACGACGTCATTCCTGAAGTTTCCTCATCAATGGAGACCGCAGCTGACACTGTGGGCGCAGATTCTGAAAATCGGTCTGCCTGCCGGCACGGAGTTCGCCTTGATCGCCGTGTACCTCTTCATTGTTTACAGCGTCAGCCGTC
The DNA here is from genome assembly GCA_031371345.1 of Vicinamibacteria bacterium. Lineage (GTDB taxonomy): Bacteria > Acidobacteriota > Vicinamibacteria > Vicinamibacterales > JAMQPK01 > JAMQPK01. The sequence continues at coordinate 5,627 of JANMJM010000155.1, read as the reverse complement.
CGTTCGGTGCCGCCGCTCAGGCCGGATTCGGGATCGGCCAGCGCATTATCCAGGCCGGCTTCATGCCCGTCGTTGCGCTCGGGTTCGCCGTCGCGCCTGTCGCCGGTCAGAATTTCGGCGCGCGTGAAGCTCACCGGGTGCGCGAGACGTTTCAACGTGCGGCCTTGATGGCAGCAATGACGATGCTGTTGTTTACGGTGGCCTGTCAGATTGCGCCGGGGGCGATGATGCGGGTGTTCTCGTCCGATCTGGCGGTGATTGCCGTGGGCGCGGAGTACCTGCACATCGTGTCGTGGAGTCTTGTGGCGTCCGGCGTCATCTTTGTGAACGCCAGCATGTTCCAGGCGATGGGCAATACCATTCCGCCTCTCGTCGCCTCGTTCGTGCGCATCCTGCTCGTGGCGATTCCCGCGTTCCTGCTCGTTCGGCTGCCTGGGTTCGAACTGCGTTGGATCTGGTACGTCTCGGTTGCGGCGACGGCTTTTCAGCTGACGATGAATTTGCTATTGCTCAGGCGCGAGTTTCATGTGCGGCTGAGTTTCGCGAAATAGCTTAGTTCTTAGTTGGTTGGTTGTTAGTTGTTGGTCAACCAATCAACTAACAACTAATCAACCAACCAACTAACAACTAACCAACTATTTCCGCGGACGGCGCTGCTGAAGCACGTGCCGATGCCATTTGTCCTTGTGGGTCGTCACCTGCAGCGGCCTCAGCGCCAGCAGCCCCGTGGGGCCGATGGACTGCTGCAGATATCGACGTTCCGCCAAGCTGATCGCCAGATCGTCGTCGACCGGCAGGTCGAGGCCCGCTTCGCGCGCCATGAGCATCGCCTTCGCCTGAATCGAGAGCTCGAGCTCGACACGCAGCAGACAAAACATGTCGGCCACGACAGGACCGGGCATGCGCGCGCGCAGGCTCTGCAAGTACCGTCCAAAATGCGTCGCGGCAAAGTGCTCGGACTCGACCAGACCCAGCAGCTCCACGTCGAGATCCAGGCCGGCGCCGATCCACTCGCGCGTGGCGCGTTCGCTTCGGGCGAACACCAGCAGCACGATCATCGGAAGCGCGATCAGCAGCAGGAGTGTTTGCGCGACCGGCGGCAGCAGCCGATGATTGAAAACAGAATGAATTACGACGGCCGTCGCCCATCCTGGCACGAAGGCGAGCGCTAGCCGATCGCGCCGTCGATCGGCGAGCGTGTTCGACATCATCGCCATGATGCTCGTGGTCGCGCCCTGGAGCACCGCCGTGCCCAAGCCGCGCACGACCCACAGCCACACGCCTGCGTCGGGCATCGTCCGGAGATAGCTCAGGTTCTCGACCAAAGCAAACCCGGTTCCGATCGCGAAGCCTAAGACCGCGGCATCGACGAGAAATCCGACGCGCGCCGTCGCGATAAGCGCGACCACCAGCAACGCCTTGCCGGTCTCTTCAGTCAGCGGCGCAATGTACCGGCTTACGACCCCGATCGGTATGTGATGGACCTGCAACAGCCAGAGGTGGAAGCCAAGCGCGGCGCCGGCCGTGAGGGCGCCCCACACGATCGCCCCCAGGATCGAGGACGGCGGAACGAGCTTGAACGTGTCCATCAGCGCGAGCGCGGCGAGGAACGCGACGACGGGAACCAGCGCGATGAAGATGTGAAAACCGGTCACGTGGATACGCGCTATCGAAGGATCTTCAGGGAAACCATCGCCTCGCGGCGCAGGGCCTGTCCGGATTCGATCGCCACCGCTCCGCCAACCGACAAGGTGAGCTCGAGGGCCGACATCGCGCCAAATCGAATGTCGACTTGCCCGCCCACGTCGGTGAGTACTCGCCGGACCGCGGGCGCATCGAGATTGGTGGCAAGGCCAGTGACAAAGACCGCGGGCCGCGCCCATGTCGCATAAAACCCTGGGATGCCCGCGCGACGGAAGCGCCAGGGCGGCGCGTTCCATTCGATGGCCGACTTCACGAAATTGCGCCCCGCGATCTCGTTCAGCCCAGCGCCCGGGAAACTGGACCACTCGCGGTAGCGCTTCTCGTCGAGGTGATCGACCCAGTTGTTGCCGAAGGCGCCGAAGAAAAAGTTCGCGAACGGCAGTTCCCGCTCGCTCGTCGAGACACCGGCCGCGCTTCGCGACCACACCGACGAATGTCCTAGTGGCAGCGGCAGCCCTTTGTCGAACGTCGCGTAGATTTTTGGCACCGTCCTTCCGTTTACGTGGTCGCCGCGCACGACCGCCGACCACCGCCGCCCGCCCTCGTCGTCTACGTAGCCCAGCGATTTGCGCACATCGGTGTATGCCAGCTTCGCTTCGAGCGTCGCCAGACGATCGATGGTGACGGCGACGTTCTGATATTCCGGCAGCCGATCGAGACGGCCCGCGATTCTGCCGTCGATGTCGAGCTCGAGTCGGCGCGGCTCGTCGAACAGCAGCGTGCTTTTGTGACCGGCCTCGACGAGATATCCTTTGCGGCCGGTCTTTGTCGGTCCGAAGAGATCGTAAAAATCTGCGCCGTTCCATCGCACGCGGCCCCGCCAGTCGTACCGCTGATATTCCGCGTCGAGATGAAGACGTTCGCTCGCGGCGATGTCGCCGATGGGCGAGTACGTCGCCGAAATGCGCATGCGGTTCAACTGAAGCGGGTCGGACAGATTCAACCGGTAACCGGCGGCGGCCGTGCTCTTGTACCCCTGGGCCACAGGATAGGCCGACTCCACATGCATCCCGCCGGCGAGGCGATACACATGCGTGTCGGTGGCGTCGAACGGAATCGCCGCCGGCGATCCGACGTTCCACTGCTTCACGATCGGCCGCTCTTCGGCAAGACGCTCGCCGAGGAAGGTGATGGCGCTCACGTCTTCCAGCGGCTTCGCGTCGATGCGCGTTGGCACGAAGCCCGCGCCGGAATAGCGAAACACGATCAACGAATCGCCGCCGAGCGGAATCGGGCGAAAAAATCCAGTCTCCGCGTTGGTGACGGCGTCGAGCTTTTTATCCTGAAGATCGTAGCGGAAGATGTTCGACGCGCCCGTGTAGTAGGAGCTGCCATACAGATACCGGCCGTCCGGAGAAAACACGAATCCGTTTGGGACCGAATTGCCGAAGTCGAAGCGCGCAACGGGCGTCGTATCGACCGCTGGCGGCGGGTCGATCGTGTAGACGCGTACTTCCTGCCTGCCGCTAATCTCTCCAAACGACGCGGCGATCTGGGAGCCATCCGGCGACACGTCCAGATCGTAAACCACGGTGCCGTACGGCCACGACACCACGCGCTGCCACTCGCGATAGGGCGGCGGAATGCGGACCAGTGTGCAGATGCCGTTCAACTGCCTCACGCCCCATAGCGACCGATCGGCGCGGTTGAACGCCAGGTCGCCAATGCGTGCGTCCTTCATCAGCATCTGGGTCTTGTGCGTCGTGGGATCGACGCGCATGAGATCGCGATACGCGCTGTTATCGGCGGTGTAGAAGATGGCGTGCGTGCCTGGATCGTAGGCCAGCGATGTGACCGTATAAATCGACGGTCCTTTGATGTCGACGATCTTGGCGACGGTACCGGTGGCCCCGGACCCGGCGGCGATCGCGCCGACATGGGACAACACACCGGGATAATTGAACGCTGCGTAGATCTTCTCGCCGGCTGGTTCGTAATACGCTCGCGACACCGACCCGAGGGCACGCGGCGTGATGTCGCGAAACGCCGTCAACGGATATGTGCGGATCGCCTCGAGATTCTTCTCCTGGAACTCGTGCTCGTCCTTTACCCACGATGACCACGCAGCCGACAGCGATGTGCCAAAGACATGCGCGAACTGCGCCGAGTAATAACTGCGGCTTCCGTCGTGGCGCGACGTCCACTCAATGAGCTGCTCGGGCGAGTACTTGCGCGCCAGCCAGGTCATGAAGCGCGTGCCGTAGAGATACGAATTCACCTCCACCTGGAAGTCGACGCGGGTGCCTTCCGCCACGAGACCCAGCGGATCGTAAAACGGCGTGCCGTCGCGCACCATCGAACGAAACACCATCTCGTCGTAGCCGCCTTGGGCACGGCCAAGCCCGCCGGCCATCCACGTGTCGACGAACACGGCGATGCCTTCGTGATACCACCGCGGCGCGGCCACGCGCGGCGTTGTCAGAAAGAAATACAGGATTGATTCCGGCTGCTCGGCCACCGGCATCACTTTGCCGGCGAACAGCCGCCGGAAAAATCGGTCTGGCGCCGCCGCCTGATCCATCGTCGCCACATGAACCAGCTCGTGGTTCATGATGATGTTCATCCGATCGTTACCCGCGATGGTCTCGAATGCGAAGCTGAGAGGTGCAACGTGGGTCACCACCATGTCGTACGGCACGGATGTGGCGCTGGCGTTGCCGCCATCCTGAAAGTCGAGGAGCAGCAGATTGATGCGACCGTTCGGGTCGAAATGGAAGAGCCGGCGTTGAAACGCCAGCGAGTTGAGAAATGTTCGCGCCGCGTGGGGGACGAGAAACGTTTCGGTGGGATCGATGTAGATCAGGCGGACTTCGGGGGTCTCGACCTTGCGAAGTTGCGCCTGCAGCGGCACGGACCCGGCCAGGACTCCCAACGCGATCGCGCACACGACCATCCGGGGAAAGCGCGCCACCTGTTGAAACGGGATGTTACCGCAAGTCGAGGAGGATGGCGGGTGGAGGCGGGCGATCCGGCGGTCCGCGCTGGGCGGACCGCCGGATGCCAAGGGGGAGCGAACTAACGAGGAGCCAGCGCGTTGCTCAGCTGGCCAGACACCGCCGCCGGCGCAAATCCGGGGTGCAGGGAAGCCTTCGTGAAGGCATCGCCGCGCATCGCTGCCGCGGCCGCTGGAGATTGCATGTAAGCCCGGAAGGAGTTGTCACTGAGCGCGGTCCTAACGGCGTCCTGCTTCAAAGCGCTCGCCACGGCCCGATCGGCCAAGGCGCTCGCCACCATCGAGGCCGCGGACGCTTCGGCTCTATTGGCCGATGCCGCCGCCTTCTTCACCAACTCGCCCGTCATCCCGGCTTTGATTTCGGCGTCGAGCGTTTGCCGCGCGAGGTTGTTGGCGTAAATCGCAGCAACCGCTTTGTTCGTCAACGTGGCTTTCACGTCTGATTGCTTGATCGCGTCGAGAAAGCGCGCGTCCCTGAGGTACGGCTGCAACGCGGCGTTCGTCATCAGACTGCGAGCATCCGGATCCTTCGCCAGTCGATCGAAATCCTCGCTCTGAAGAAATTCCTGCGCGCTGGCGTCGCCAACCACGACATCCTTTGCCGCGATTTGCGGGGCCTCGTACTTCGTCGCCGCGCCGACCGTGCCCTCCGTGCCATGACCAACTGGCGGGAAGCCCCGGATGACGAACACACCCAACAGAATCGCTGCCGCCGCCGCGACGCCCCACATAGCTTTTCGTGTCATGGCCATCTCTCCTTGTTTGAACGGGATAACCCGTCCGGTAGGCTGGTGACGTGCATCGAGTGAAATCCGCGCCATCACGTTTCTCACAAGGCTGGCCGGCGGATCGGCGGGCCCTAGTTCGCCGAGCATCCGAGCGACGCGCTCTTCACGATCCTGGTCAGTCATTTGCGTGTGTCCCACGCGACGAGCAGCTCGGCGAGGCGCTGCCTGGCGCTGTGAAGCCG
>JANMJM010000135.1:0-3210 GCA_031371345.1 Vicinamibacteria bacterium | reverse complement strand
ATCGGTCACGAAGTAGGGCGAGAGGTAACCGCGATCGAACTGCATGCCTTCGACCACATCCAGCGAGGTTTCGAGCGTCTTGGCTTCTTCAACCGTGATGACGCCGTCCTTGCCGACCTTGGCCATGGCTTCCGCGATAATCTTGCCGATCTCGGGATCGTTGTTCGCCGAGATGGTGCCGACCTGCGCGATGGTCTTGTTGTCGCTGACGTCGACTTTCTGCTTCTTCAGGTTCTCGACGACCGCTTCAACGGCCTTCTCGATGCCGCGCTTCAGCGCCATCGGGTTGGCGCCGGCGACGACGTTCTTCACGCCTTCGCGGTAGATCGCCTGGGCGAGCACGGTGGCCGTGGTGGTGCCGTCGCCCGCGAGATCCGAGGTCTTGCTCGCCACTTCGCGCACCATCTGGGCGCCCATGTTCGCGAGCGGATCCTTCAGATCGATTTCCTTCGCAACCGTCACGCCGTCCTTGGTAATCGTCGGCGAGCCGAATTTCTTGTCGAGAACGACGTTGCGTCCCTTGGGTCCAAGGGTCACTTTCACTGCGTCGGCCAGCTGGTTGACGCCGCGGAGAATCGCCTGACGCGTCTCTTCGCCGTAGATAATCTGTTTTGCCATCGTGTGCTCCGTTAAAGAAAGTTACTTCTTGGATTTCCCGCCGCCCGCGGCCGAATCGATGACCGCAAGGACTTCGTCTTCGCGCATGATGAGGTATTCATCGCCGTCGAGCTTGATCTCCTGACCCGAGTACTTGCCGAACAGGATCAGGTCGCCCGATTTGACGTCGAGCGGAATGCGGCCGCCGTCGTCTTTTACCTTGCCGGCGCCCACGGCGACGACTTTGCCCTGCTGTGGTTTTTCCTTCGCGGAGTCGGGGATGATGATCCCTCCGACTTTCTGTTCCCCTTCCTCGATGCGTTGCACGAGGATACGGTCGTGTAGTGGTCTGGCGTTCATGTGTCGCTCCAACTGAGAGTAAGTGGTTAGTACTTCTGACTGACTAGGACGTCCTCTGACCGGTTTAGCACTCGCCCCACAAGAGTGCTAATTTAATCAAGGCGGGGAAATTCTGTCAAGTGGGATGAAAGGGGCAAGGGGTAAGGGGCAAAGGGCAAGTCGAATTTACCCCTCACCCCTTGTCCTTTACCCCTTCTCACGGTCTTCGCTTGATCCGGTGTTCCGCGATCTTCCGGCTGAGGGTATTGCGATGAATGCCCAGGACATCCGCGGCTTTCGACAAATTGCCGTCCGACTCGGCCAGCACTCGTGCGATGAAGCGCCGCTCGAACTCCCGACTCGCGTCGGCAAAGCGGATCCCCTTCTCGACCATTTCTTCAATCAGCCGCTCAAGACGCTCGTTCATTCAAGTTCGAGCCCGCTCAGCAGGCGAAAGGCTTGAAGGTACTTCTCGCGGGTCTTCTGCACGACGACGTCGGGCAGTCGCGGCACCGGTGGCTGTTTGTTCCAATTGATCGACTCGAGATAGTCGCGCACGAACTGCTTGTCGAAGCTCGGCTGCGGGCCGCCTGGGATGTAGAGGTCTCGCGGCCAAAAGCGCGATGAGTCGGGCGTCAACGCTTCGTCGATGAGGATGATTTCCCCCTTCTGCGGGCCATCTGTCACACGTCCGAATTCGAACTTCGTGTCAGCGACGATGATGCCGCGATGCTCGGCGTGCGCGGCGCCACGGGAATACAGACGGAGCGTCAACTGCCGCAACCGCTCGATGGTGTCGGTCCCGACAATGCGTCCAGCTTCTTCTTCGCTGATGTTCACATCGTGCCCGGTCGTGGCTTTGGTCGCCGGCGTGAATATGGCTTCCGGTAGCCGATCCGATTCGCGGAGGCCCGGCGGCAGCTTGATGCCACACACCGAACCGCTCTGCTGATATTCCTTCCATCCCGACCCTGACAGGTATCCGCGCGCGACGCATTCAATCGCAAACGGCTCGGTCTTGCGCACGAGCATCGATCGCCCGCGCAGCAGGTCGGCGTGCGCGTGCGCCGCGGCGGGGTAATCCTCCGGACGGGTCGACCGTAGATGATTGGTGACGACGTCGCTCGTTTCGGCGAACCAGAATGCCGAGAGCTGCGTCAGCACCTTCCCTTTGTCGGGAATGCCCGAGCCGAGGACATAGTCGAACGCGGAAATGCGGTCGGTCGCGACAATCAGTAGAACGCCGGGATCATCAGGGAACGAGTAAACGTCTCTGACCTTCCCTTGATTATGGCGAGTGAGACCGTCGAGCGTGGTTTCAAGGACGGGCGACGATGGCGGCAATGGATCGCCAATGTTACCGGGGAGATTCGAGGCTGGCAAGTACACTACTAATGCGTTCTTGGCATTCCCCCTAACCCCCCTTATAGTAGACACGCCAATTTGGGAATGAAGAAATCGATCAGAACCCTCGTTATCGTCGTCTTGTCGCTCGTCTTGTTGGCGATTTTTCTGAGGGGCGCCCATCTTGATGTGGTTTGGCGGGAAATCAAGCAGGCCGATGCATGGCTGATTGCCCTTTCGATGGCATCGACCGTGCTCGTGACGGCGCTGCGCGCGTTCAGGTGGCAGTACCTGCTGGCGCCCATCGGCGTCGCCAGATTCCGCCCCGCATTTCGTACGACGATGATCGGATTTGCGGTGAGCTCGGTCCTGCCGGCGCGGCCTGGAGAAGTGATTCGTCCCTATCTGCTGGCGCGCCAGGAAGGTCTGAGCGCGACGGCGACGTTCGCGACGGTTGTCGTCGAGCGATTGCTCGACAGCGTGACCGTGGTGTTGATGCTGGCGTCGTTCGTGGTGTTCTTCGATCCTGGCATGGCGACCGCCGACAACACGATGTATCGGTTAGTCAGGGTGGGCGGATGGACCGTGGGGGCTGGGACATTGTTTCTCTTAGGTGTCATGTTTTTTGCGGCGCGCGATCCGCAGGCGCTGGCGCGCTGGGCTTACAAGCTCGAGCACGTGCTGCCAGGAAAGTTCACGCACACGCTCGCGGGACTTTTAAATAGCTTTGCCGAAGGGCTCGCCGTCGTGAGGGCTCCGAAGCGTCTGCTCGTGGCGCTGGCGTTGTCGGTGCCGCTGTGGCTGGTGATCGCGATGGGCGTGTGGGCGGTCGTGCTCGGATTTCATATCGACTTGCCGTTCACGGGGTCTTTTTTGTTGTTGGCCTTGCTGGCCGTCGGCGTATCGGTACCCACGCCCGGCGGGGTTGGC
>JANMJM010000119.1:0-17491 GCA_031371345.1 Vicinamibacteria bacterium | reverse complement strand
CCGTTCGGCACGCGCGGCGGTCTGGCCGTGCGCTATAACTTCCCGGTCGACGGTGAGTACACGATCAAAGTCCGATTGCAGCGGCAGTATCAGGACTACCTCAAAGGCATGGGGTGGCCGCAGCAGCTCGACGTGCGGCTCGATGGAAAGTTGCTGAAACGATTTACGGTCGGCGGGGCTGGCAAAGGTCGTCCCGCAGCTGCCAGCTACGCGGGCGACGGCGAGCCGGGATATGCCGGCGCTCCCGAATGGGAAGAATACATGCAGGTGAGCGGCGACAAAGGGCTCGAGGTTCGCGTCCCCGTCACCGCCGGACCGCGCACCGTCGGCGTGGCGTTCGTGCGCGAGATGTTCGAGCCGGAAGGGCTGCCGCAGCCGTTGCAGCGCGCGCGCGTGATTGCCGACGACAACGTCTATATGGAATATGCCAACGTGGGCTGGGTGCAGGTCGGAGGACCGTACAAAGCTGCCGGACCCGCGAAGGACACGCCGAGCCGGCGCGCGCTTTTTGCCTGCGAGCCGAAAGCGCCGTCGGAAGAGAAAGCGTGCGCCACAAAAATCCTGTCGCGGATGGCGCGCCTCGCCTATCGCCGTCCGGTGGCCAGCACAGATACGCAGACGCTGATGAAGTTCTTCGAAGACGGCCGGCGCGACGGCAAGAGCTTCGAGTCGGGCATTCAGTTCGCGCTCGAGCGCATGCTCGTCGATCCTGATTTCCTCGTCCGCGTGCACCGAGACCCCTCGACTGGCCCAAAGCCTAGAGCCCAGAGCCTAGAGCCGTACCGTTTATCCGACATTGAGCTCGCGTCGCGTCTGTCGTTTTTCTTGTGGAGCTCGATTCCCGACGACCGCCTGCTCTCGCTCGCCGAGCGTGGCCAGCTGTCGAACCCGGCAATCCTCGAAAAGGAAACGCGCCGGATGCTCGCCGACCCCCGCGCGGTTGATGCGCTCGTCAACAACTTCGCCGCTCAATGGCTGAACCTGCGGCGCGTGAACGAAGTCGTGGTCGATCCGTACAAGTACCCGAATTACGACCTCAGCCTGATGCAGGGCTTCCAGAAAGAGACCGAGCTGTTTGTCGGCGCCAACATCAAAGACGACCGGCCCGTGCCCGAACTGCTCGACGCCAACTACACGTTCATCAACGAGAAGCTCGCGCGCCATTACGATATTTCCGGCGTCTATGGCAGCCGGTTCCGCCGCGTCAGCCTGCCCAATCACGACCAGCGCGGCGGCCTGCTTGCACAGGGCGCGCTGATGTCGACGACCTCGTATCCCGATCGCACGTCGCCGGTGCTTCGCGGCAAATGGCTGCTGAACAATATTCTGGGTTTGCCCATTCCGGCGCCTCCGCCCGGTGTTGATACGAACCTGGACAGCAAGCCGGGTACGGCGAACCTGCCGATCCGCCAGCGGCTGGCGCAGCATCGCGTGAATCCCTCGTGCAATAGCTGTCACGGCGTCATCGATCCGCTGGGTTTCGCGCTGGAGAACTTCGACGTCATCGGCGGCTGGCGCACGAAGGATGAATTCGGCAACCCAGTCGATTCAGCCGGCACGACCGTCAGCGGCGCGAAACTCGACGGCTTGTCGGGACTGCGCGCGCTGCTGCTCGCCGAACCCGATCAGTTTCCGCGCACGGTCACCGAGAAGCTGATGACGTACGGTCTCGGGCGGATGCTGCAGTATTACGATCGGCCCGCCGTCCGGCGAATCGTTCGCGACGCGGCACCGAGCGGCTATCGCTGGTCGTCGATTATTGTCGGTATCGTGAAAAGCCCGACGTTCCTGATGCGCACCGCACCGAGTTCAACGAACTAGGAGCTGAATATGTCCTTTTTGACGAAGTCCCTGTCGCGCCGTACCGTCCTTCGAGGAATGGGCGCGACCGTCGCGCTGCCGTTTCTCGACGCCATGCTGCCGGCGTTCTCGCTGAAAGGCCTCGCGGCCGCCAAACCGGTTCAGCGGTTCCAGGCCTTTTACACTCCGAACGGCATGGCCATGGAGTACTGGACGCCGAAAGGCGTGGGCACGAACTTCGAGCTGTCGCCCATCATGCAGCCGCTGGCGCCGTTCAAAGATCAGATGATCGCGCTCTCGGGCATCAAAGCAAACTGGAATTACATTCACGCTGGCGCCTCTGGCTCGTTCCTTACCGGCACCGCCAAGGGGGGCACCAACGAGATCGAGATCATCGCCGACGTCTCAATGGATCAGCTGCTGGCGAAGCATTTCGCGCGAGAGACGCAGCTGGGGTCGCTCGAGATGTCGATGGACGCGCCTGCCAACGCGGGTGCGTGCACGGGTCAGCTGAGTTGTGTCTACACCCACACGCTGTCGTGGAAGAGCCCGACGCAGCCGCTCCCGATGGAGTGGAATCCACGCGCCGTGTTCGAAAAGCTGTTTGGCGACAGCGGCAGCACCGATCGCGGGGCGCGTGAACAGCGGCTGCGGCAGCACAAGAGCATTCTCGACTCGGTGAACGAGAAGCTGACGACGCTGAAGCGCGATCTTGGCCCTGGCGATCAGTCGAAGATGGACGAATACACCGAAGCCGTCCGCGACGTCGAACGCCGCATCGAAATGGCCGAGCAGCAGATCGACCTCGAGCTACCGACGCTCGAGGAACCTCAGGGCGCGCCGGCGATCTTTGAAGATCACCTGGCGCTCATGCTCGATCTGCAGTTGCTGGCGTTTCAGTCGGACCTCACGCGTGTCATCTCGTTCATGCTCAGCAAGGAGCAGAGCGCGCGTCCGTATCCGCAGGTGGGCGTCCCCGAGGCGCACCATCCGCTGTCGCATCACAACAACATCCCCGAGCTCATCGCGCAGATGTCGAAGATCAATACGTTCCACGCCGAGCTGTTCGCGCGGTATCTCGCAAAGCTTCGCGCGACGCAGGATGGCGACGGCTCTTTGCTTGACCATATGACGATTCTCTACGGCTCCGGCATCTCGAACAGCTCGCAACATTCCGGCGACAACCTGCCGCTGCTGCTCATGGGCGGCGGCGCGGGCAAGCTGAAGGGCGGGCGCCATCTGCAGTTCACCGACAAGCCGACGATGGGGAATTTGCTGGTGACGCTGATGGACAAGATGGACGTGCCGGTCGATCACGTCGGTGGCAGCACGGGCAAACTGCCAATCGACACGCTGAGCCTGGTTTAAGTATGAAGAAGCCTTCGTGTCTTCGTGCTCGTCGTGGCTTCGTGATCTCTTGCGTTCTCTTATGCGCCGCTGCTGCAACCGCGGCCGAGCGGCCAACGATCGTAGACGCTGCAAAGAACGCCGACAAAGAGGCGTTGCGCACGCTCATCACGAAAAAAATCGACGTGAATGCTGCCGAGGCTGACGGCACCACGGCCCTGCACTGGGCGGCGTACCGAGACGAGGTCGAGAGTGCCGACCTGCTGATTCGAGCGGGCGCGAAAGTGAATGCGGCAACCGACCTCGGCGTGACGCCGCTCTACAACGCGGCTCAGAATGGCAGCACGGCGATGGTGACGAAGCTGCTGTCGGCGGGATCCGATCCGAACGTCGCGCTTCTTTCTGGCGAGACGCCCCTCATGGTCGCGGCTCGTTCTGGCAAGCCGGCCGTCGTCGAGGCGTTGATTGCCAAGGGCGCGAATCTGAACGCGCGCGGCACTCGGGGCCAGACGGCACTCATGTGGGCAGCGTCGCAGGAACATCCCGACATCGTCAAGGCGTTGCTCGTGCATGGGGCCGACATCCATGCGAAATCGGACGTGTGGAGCGAGATGATGGCGGTCCCGCCGCACGGGTATCTTCCCAACAACCGGATGATTCCGCACGGTGGCGACACGGCGCTCATGTTCGCTGCGCGCTCTGGCGATCTCGCCTCCGCCAAGCTGCTCGTCGAAGCTGGTGCGAACGTGAACGACGCCGACGCCTGGGGCGTCAGCGCGACGGCGCTCGCCGCACATTCCGATTTCACCGACCTCGTGGAGCTTCTGCTGGACAAAGGCGCGAACCCGAACGCCGCGGCCGACTTCACCGCGCTTCACTGCGCCATCATGCATCGCGACGAGCGAATGGTCGCGGCGCTTCTGAATCACGGCGCGAACCCGAACACGCCCGTCAACAATTGGACGCCTACCCGCCGATCCTCAAAAGACCGCAACTTCGGGCCAGAGTTGGTTGGGGCGACGCCCTTCTGGCTGGCCGCCCGGTTCCTGCAACCGAACGTGATGCGGCTTCTGGTGAAGCATGGAGCCGATCCGAGGGTGACGCACACCGCCAGCTTTGTATCCGGCGAAGGGTATAAGCCTCGGAAAGAAGCGACCAACGCGCTGATGGCTGGCGTCGGACTCGGCAGTGGATCTCCGTGGGCGCCGGCACCGAAAGCCGAGCAGCCAGCTCTCTCGCTTGAAGTCGTGAAGTTGTCAATTGAATTGGGAATTGATCCTGCGCAAACCGATCTGAGTGGACGCACCGCACTTGCTGCAGCCACAGCCGCCAAGCTTGATGCGGTGGTGCAACTGCTGAGCGCCAAATAATGGCGTTCGTCACAGTCGGCAAAGAAAATTCTGCCGGCATCAAGCTCTATTACGAAGATCACGGCGAGGGGCAACCCGTCATCCTGATTCACGGATGGCCGCTGAGCGGTCGCTCGTGGGAGAAGCAGGTGGCGGCGCTCCTTGATGCTGGCTATCGCGTCATCACCTACGATCGCCGCGGCTTCGGGCAGTCAGACCAGCCGACAACTGGCTACGACTACATGACGCTGACGGAGGACCTACACCTCCTGATCATGGAAGTTGATCTGTGGAACGTCGCGCTCGTCGGCTTTTCGATGGGAGGGGGCGAAGTCGCGCGGTATTTCGGCACACACGTGTCCGATCGCGTATCGAGCGCGGTGTTCATGGCGGCCATCCCGCCGTTCCTTCTGAAAACGTCCGACAACCCCGGTGGCGTGGACGGCGCCACGTTCGACGGCATCAAAGCCGCCATCGCCGCCGATCGTCCGGCGTTTCTCACGCAATTTCTCCACAACTTCTACAACGTCGATGTGCTCGGTCCGACGCGCATCAGCGAAGACGTCGTTCGTCTTAGCTGGAACATCGGGGCCCAGGCGTCGCCGAAAGGCACGCTCGACTGCGTGTCGGCGTGGCTCGAAGATTTTCGCAGCGACCTGAAGAAAATCGACGTCCCGACGCTCGTCGTTCACGGAGACGCCGATCGGATTCTGCCCATCGCGGCGACCGGTGAGGCCGCTCACAAGGCGATCCCTGGAAGCGAGCTCGTCGTGGTGAAAGGCGGGCCGCACGGTTTGAACTGGACACATGCCGCCGAGGTGAATCAGGCGCTCATCGGATTCCTGAACCGGCACACGCCGTCAAAACACGCGCACGCAAGGAAGCCGACGGCTACACGCGGAACCGCAACGTAGCGCCGACGCCGCTCGATTCCTCCAGCAGTTGCTCGTCCTGCTTTAAGGCGCCACGTTGGTCGGGCCGATAATCCAGGTAGGCCCAAAGACGTCATGGCGCGTACCCCCCTTGCGGCCCGTGCAAATTCGTGTAACCTCCTTCTCAGTTGTTTTTCGGCGTTTTTTGGCCCACGCGCACGGCATTTGATTTGCTTTAGCGATTCTCGTTGACGTAACTCTGTCCACGCGAGGTGTCATGGGTCCATTGCGCGAGCTGCTTGCGAGCGACCAGCTTCACACGCTGGAGTTTTTCGTCGTGTCGTTGCGCGACGTTTCCGACCCGTCCGTCGATTCGCAGGAACTCCTCTATAACGCCAGCGTCCTTGCGCATTTTGCGCAGGTTCCCACATCAGCCGATGAAGATGTGGCAACGCCGGCAGACCTCAGCGCGGTGTTCGACCGATTCGTCGCCGACGCGACGCTGCTGCGCGACGCGGCGATGATGGAAGCCGCTGGCGCACAGTGCCTGCTCATGACCGGCTTTTTCGAAGATCAAATGCGCGCGCGCCACAATATCCGCTGGTATGCCGACCTGGGCGCGACCTTCTTCAGGCGAGCCGCAGCCGAAGATCCGTCGACGCGGCGTGCGAAGCTGCTCGGCACAATCGCGTTGCGCTTCGAGCTCTGGCGCCAACGCCAGGCGCGGCTCAGCCGCGAGCTGCGCGATTTGCGCTATGTGCTGAACCCGCCGCCGCCCGAACCGACGACGTTCTTGAACTAAGTACGCGCGTCGGCGCGTTCGCGAATGCTATGAATGGGTGATGCCGAGAGCCAGCATCACTTCCTGCAGCTTTTCTTCCACCGTTTTCAGATGGTCGATGATGCTTTCGGTCGTCGCAACCGCCACGCGCGGAAACGGCGCCGAGCCGTCGCCCCGCGCCTTCGCCAGCGCGGCGTGAAAGGCACGAAGGTCGTCGGCCGATCGCGCGACGACGGCCAGCAGCCCATCGATTGCCGCGTTCACGATAAGAGAGTCTTCAGTAGTCATAGGTAATGTTACGATGTCGCCACCAATGCGGAACTACCCGAGCAGCCGCGATGTGGCCGACATTCGACGAGTCTTGCGGCGTTCGGCGTGAAGTCCGTCGCCAATGACCTGAAACGAACGGCAGTTTTCTCCGGCCTGGCATTCGAGAATCCGGCCGTCGGCAAGGTTCAGACTGAAAATTTCTCCTTGCGTGCTATCAGGTACGGGATCGAACTCAACGATGGATACTTGTCCGCTTGTTGTGACCTCGAGCCGGTAACCAACGCAACCAAGCGCGCGTTGACCACGGTGAAGACGTCCGACGCCGCTGATCGTCTGACTCTGAGACATGCTGTTCGTCTCGACTACAGCGCAATGCAAACCATACGCCCGGCGCCCTTGGAGGCTCAATGATGAAAAAGACAATTCGCGCGCTGGCAATATCCCTGTTCGTCGCACCCATTTTGCTGTCGGCACAAGCGCAGGAGAACCGAACGTTTTACTTCCCGAAGCCGACCGCGCGCACGCCGTGGACAGCGCCGATGAAACCGG
This sequence comes from Vicinamibacteria bacterium, assembly GCA_031371345.1. GTDB lineage: Bacteria > Acidobacteriota > Vicinamibacteria > Vicinamibacterales > JAMQPK01 > JAMQPK01. The sequence continues at coordinate 10,523 of JANMJM010000119.1, read as the reverse complement.
TGACGCGCCTGGCCGACGTCAGAGCGAAGCACAAAGGCGAAGCGAGCTGGCGCGAGCTGGTCGTACACGATGAAAACACGCGAGCGTTCCTTGTGCAGGAACCAGCGGGCACCAAGCACGAGCGGAAGCTGTATCCAGACTCCCCCGCCTGGTGGGCCGTGCTCGACGGGCGCATCCGATTCGATGTTGAGAAGCCGGATCGGACGTTCGAGGTGATTGAGGCGAGCAAAGGCTCGTACGTCTTCGTGCCCGAGCGGATGCTGCACTCGTTTGAAGTCGTAGGCGACGCGCCGGCCACCACGTTCGAGGTGACCCTTGCCTCGGCCACGCCCGTTTATCCGGAGAAGCCGACGAAGGCGCAACCAGGCATCGAGTACATTCCCGTGCGCCTGAGCACTGGACCTAATCCTCTCGACGTGGCCGATCCGAATGGCAAGCCCTGGCCGATCCATTTCAATGTTTACGAACTGGCGAAACAAAACACCGGAAAGAAAAGCTGGACGCAGGAAGCCATCCGGAAGAACCGCGCGCGCGGCAATCTGATTTGTGGCATGGCCGGATCAGACCAACCGGTTGGACCGGACAACCGCGGTCACTTCCATTCCGATTTTGCGGAATTCTGGGTGGTGATGCTCGGCGAGCTGCGGTGGACTTTCGAAGGCGACATCCCGAATTCCATCATCGCCACCCAAGGGGACATTATTTATGCGCCGCCGAAGACGTGGCACGCACCGCAGTTCTGGGGGAAACAGGGATTGAACTGCCGGCTCACCAGCAGCACGTACCCGTCAGCGAATCATTTTTACGACGTCGCGCGCTGAGCTTCGAATGTAAAGGCCAGCCGATTGTCGTGCACGCCGAGGGTGACGGTCCCTCCCTGTTCGAGCTTGCCGAACAGGATCTCGTCGGTGAGCGGATCGCGCACTTCTTTCTGAATGACGCGGGCGAGCGGCCTCGCGCCGAATGCCGGGTCGTACCCCTTGGCGGCCAGCCACCCACGGGCTTCCGGCGTGAGCGTGATGGCGACGCGCCGATCGGCCAGCTGCCCCTCGAGCTGCATGATGAACTTCTCCACGATCGTCTCCATCGCCGCGGGCGACAGCGCGCGGAACGTGACGATGGCGTCGAGGCGATTGCGGAATTCTGGACTGAACAGCTTTTCGATGGCGGCCTTGGCTTTCCCGTCGGTCCCGCTGTCGTCGCCAAACCCAAGCGAACGGGTGCTCATTTCGCGCGACCCTGCGTTCGACGTGAGAATCAATACGACGTGGCGGAAATCAGCTTTTCGGCCGGCATTGTCGGTCAGGGTGGCGTGATCCATCACCTGCAGCAGGATGTTGAAGATGTCGTAGTGGGCCTTCTCGATTTCATCCAGCAGCACCACGCTGTACGGATGAGTGCGAACGGCGTCGACGAGCAGGCCGCCCTGCTCGAAGCCGACATATCCAGGCGGCGCCCCGATGAGCCGCGCAACGGCATGCTTCTCCATGTACTCGCTCATGTCGAAGCGGGTGAACTCGTTGCCGAGCAGAATCGCGAGTTGCTTGGCCAACTCGGTCTTGCCGACGCCGGTGGGTCCGGTGAACAGGAAGCATCCGGCCGGCCGATCGGGCTGACCCAGTCCCGCGCGCGATCGCTTGATGGCTTGCGCAACCAGGTGCACAGCCTCGTGCTGTCCGAACACGACGCGCTCGAGCGATTCTTCGAGCAGGCGCAGACGCTCGCGATCGGAAGAGGACGCCTGGCGCGCAGGAATGCGCGCCATCCGCGCGACAATGGGCTCGATGTCCGCCGCATCGACCACGACGGGTGCGGGCGCCGCACCCTCGACGATCGACGATCTCAGCCTCATCACCGACCCGGCTTCGTCAATCAGATCGATCGCGCTGTCGGGCAAACGGTAATCGCGCAAGTGCCGCGACGCGAGCCGAGCCGCCGCCTCGAGCGCCGCATCGGTATATTTCACCTTATGGTGATCTTCATACCGGCTGCGTAGGCCGGCCAGAATTTTGACCGTCTCCTCGACGGTGGGCTCGTCGATGGCAATCTTCTGCAGCCGCCTTGCGAGCGCGCGATCCTTCTCTATCTGCTTGAATTCTTCAAATGTCGTCGAGCCGATCACGCGGAGATCGCCGGCGGTCAGCAACGGTTTCATCATCGTGGCAAGATCCATCGTGCCGCCAGAGACCGCGCCAGCGCCGACCGTCGCATGGATTTCGTCGATGAACAGAATCGCCTTCGGCCGCGCCGTCAGCGCTTTGATCACGGCCTTGAACCGCTCTTCGAAATCGCCGCGGAACCTCGTGCCGGCAAGCAACGCGCCGGTGTCGAGCGCGAACACCTCCGCGCCTTTCAACGGTTCTTGGATGTCGCCGGCCAGCAGCCTGATGGCGAGCCCTTCGGCCATCGCGGTCTTCCCGACGCCCGCGTCGCCGACAAACACCGGATTGTTCTTGCGGCGGCGGCCGAGGACTTCGATCGTCCGCTGCAGCTCCTCGGTTCGACCGATGAGCGGATCGAGCAACCCCTGACGCGCGCGCGCAGTGAGATCGAGGCAGTACGCCGAGAGCGGATCTTTTGACGTCGCCGAACCGGGCTCGCCGGAGCCCGCGAGTCCACCGTTCCGATCCGCATCGGCGTCCGACCCTTCCACAATCGGCGTCTTGGTGATCCCGTGCGAGAGATACTCGAGGACGTCCAGCCGCGCGACGCCCTGCTCGCCCAGCATCGACGCCGCGTGCGTCTTCGGCTGCTGGAGAATCGCCGCAAGGATGTCGCCGACGTGCGCTTCCTGACGCTGTGCGCTCTGGACGTGCATGATGGCGGCCTGTAACACGCGCCGGAAGGCGACCGTCTGCTCCGGCTCGCGTTCCTGCCCGCGTGGAAGCTTTTCGATCGATTCGTCGAGATAGCTGTTCAGGTTGCGGCGCAGCAGGCCCAGGTCGGCGCCGCATGCACCGAGAATGCGCTCGCCATCGGGATCGTGCGCGAGGGCGTAGAGCAAATGCTCGAGCGTCAGATAGGCGTGGCGCCGCGAGACGGCCTCGCGGAATGCGATATGGAGCACGACTTCAACGGCTGTAGAGAACATCAGGCTTCTTCTATGGTAGCGCGCAATGGGAATCCAGCCGTGCTGGCGAGCGATCTCACCGTGTCCGCCTTTGTTTCGGCCATCTCCCAAGGATAGACACCAGCGATGCCGCGCCCGTTTTGGTGGACCTGCATCATGATGCGATAGGCCTCTGCCGGCGATTTCTGAAAGACCGTTTCCAGCACCTGAATCACGAATTCCATGGTGGTGTAATCGTCGTTGAGCAGTACCACCTTGAAGAGCGTCGGATGCTGTTTCTTCGTGTCGACGCGCTCTTTGACAGCGCTGTCGCTTTTGTCGCGAGGGTCTGCCACCGGAGACTAGTGCGCCACGGTATTGACGTGCTCGCGCAACAAATCGCGGCCGAAATCGCCGTCGAAATCGCGCCACACCGAGTGAATGTGATTCCCGTTGTCCTGCGTGTTGTCGAATTCGATCAGGAACGTCGGGCCCTGCACGCGGTAATAGTGTTTCTTTCCGCGTTCACCTTCGCCCGCCCACGCGAATGCGACCTTCTCGATGCCCGCCTGGCGCAGCTTGGCCATGCGGTCGGCCGCAATGTCCGGCGCCATCGCCGAGCTATAGGAGTCGATCACCTTCATCAGCAGGTCTCGCTGATTGGCTTGAAGCTCTCCCGCCGCGATCCCCACCGGCGACTGCGGATCGGCCTTCAGCGCGTTGTGCGTCACGATGTCGTTCGGCGCGGTGGTATTGATCACCGCCTTGGCGCGCTGGGACTCGTTCAGCGCCATCAGCAATGCGCGCGCCGAATCCTCTTCCTCGGCGAGCACTCTGAGGCCCTTCTTCGGTCCGTCCGCCCGGACTTCTGCCGGATTCGACCCAAAAAACTGCGGCGTCGCCGCGACCATCGTCCCGTTCATCACCGTGAAGTTCAGCGAGACGTGATGCCCTTCGACCCGCCATCCCCACGTGCCTTTCGCGGCCGGCGTGCCGAACACCGACACGAAATACTTCACCGGATTGCGCTCCATCCGCCGCCCTTGCGCGGCATCGCCGCCGCCGGCGTTTTCAATCACCTTCAGAATGTCTTCGAGCTGCATAATCGAGGTGGCCGTGAGATAGCCCTTTTGGCTCAGGCCCGCCTTCAACAGGTTGTGCGCGGCGGTGCGCTGTGGCGCGCTCATCGCGCCAATCGTCAGGCCGTTGCGCGGGAACATTTCTGTTGGGACAAAACCCCAATGCTCGCGCTCGGTCGAATCGAACGGGAACGTGGCAGCTTTCTTTTCTTCAGATGAGAGCGTGGCGAGAAACTTATTGGCCGCATCGGCCATCGCCGCCGGGGAGCGATCGGCCGCAAGCAGCACGCCGAGACCCGCAACGACACAGGCCCAGCCGATGAGTATTCGAGCGAAGCGAACTACGCGCATAAGAGGCTCCTTTCGTTTGTCAGCGGAAGTATTGCACAAGGATCCCGTAAGCTGATCCTGGGCTCGCCCGGGGTCGTTACTTGCCGGTGTCGTGTTCGAGCTTCGGCAGCCACAACGCGAGGATCCCGATGGCCGGCAGGAACCCGCACAGCTGATAGACAAAGGCGATGCCCATGGCATCGGCGAGCTTTCCAAGAGCCGCCGCGCCCAGGCCCGCCACACCGAACGCAACGCCGAAGAACAGCCCGGAAATCAGTCCAACCCGCCCCGGCACGAGCTCCTGCGCATACACCAGGATGGCCGAGAACGCCGACGCCAGAATCAAACCAATGACGACCGACAGAATGCGCGTCCACAGCAGGCTCGCGTGAGGAAGCGCGAGCGCAAAGGGCAACACGCCGAGGATCGACAGAAGGATCACCCGGCGGCGTCCGAACCGATCGCCCACTGGGCCGCCGACCAGCGTGCCTGCGGCAACCGCGGCGAGAAACAGGAACAGGTGCAGTTGCGCGCTTCGCACGGAGAGATGAAACCGATCGATCAGATAGAACGTGTAATAGGTGCCGAGGCTGGCCAGATAGACGTATTTCGAAAAGATCAGCGCGAGGAGAATCGCCATCGTGACGCCGACACGCCGCGGCGAGACAGTGGGTAATCGCGCCGAGGCGCTGGCCGCACCGGCGGCCGCTGTTGCGCTCGTGCGGTACCACGTGCCAATGCGCCAGAGGAACACGATGCCCAGAAGCGCTGCCAGCGAAAACCACGCGATGCTCCGCTGCCCGTGCGGCACCACGAGAAACGCCGCGAGCAGCGGGCCGAGCGACGAGCCGATGTTGCCGCCAACCTGAAAAAACGATTGCGCGAACCCGTGACGTCCGCCCGACGCGAGGCGAGCGATGCGCGACGATTCTGGATGGAAGACGGCCGATCCCAGTCCGACGCATGCGGCCGCTGCCAGCAGCGCGTTGAAACTGTTGCCCAGCGCCAGCAGCACCATCCCCGCCAGCGTGAATCCCATGCCTGCCGCCAACGAGTACGGCTGCGGACGCCGATCGGTGTAAGAGCCGATGACGGGCTGCAGCAGCGACGCCGTCACCTGATTGGTCAGCGTCAGCAGACCAATCTGCGCGAACGAGAGCCCGAAGCTGACTTTGATGATGGGATAGATCGACGGCAGCAACGACTGCATCATGTCGTTGAGCAGGTGACAGAAACTCAGCGTCGATAGGATTCCAAATGCAGTTGAACTCTTGCCCCTTACCCCTTGCCCCTTGCCCCTTTCGTCATTAACCCTTTCTATCTTCAAGGTACGTGTACCCTTGCATCCCTTCCTCGTAGAACCTCAGGAGCCGGCCCGACTCTTCGTAGTCGAGTCGTCCCGCGCGCACAGCGGTTTCGACGTCGTTGCGCAGCTTCGTGAGCAATGCCTGCGAATCGAACTCGACGTAGCTCAGCACTTCCTTCACCGTATCGCCCTTAATCACGGCATCGAGGACGACCGTGTTGTCGGCATCCAAGCTGACGTGCACGGCGTGCGTATCGCCGTAGAGGTTGTGCAGGTCGCCGAGAATTTCCTGATACGCGCCGACAAGGAACACGCCGAGGTAATACGGCGATCCGTTGAACTGATGCAGCGGCAGCGTGCGGCGGACGTCGCGGCGATCGATGAACTGGTCGATCTTGCCGTCGGAATCGCACGTAATGTCGCCGAGCACGGCGTGCTGCGTAGGCCGCTCGTTCAATCGATGAATCGGCATCACCGGAAACAGCTGCTTGATCGCCCAGCTGTCGGGGACCGATTGAAAGAGCGAGAAGTTGCAGAAATAAGTGTCTGACAGCGACTCGTCGAGGTGAGCCAGGTCTTCCGGCACCTCTTCCATGGTTTTCACGAGCTTCTGCAGCTTCATGCAGATCGCCCAGTAGAGATTCTCGGCCTGGGAGCGCTGGACCAGCGGCAAATAGCCCGTCGAAAACAGATTGATCGCCATGTCGAGCGCCTGCTGGGCGTCGTGATAGCTCTCGAGCGCATTTCTCGTCGACAGGTTCGTGTAGGTCTCGATTAAGTCGATGAGCGGCTGCTCCATCTCTGGCGCCGCCGTCGTCACCACCTCGTCTGTTCCGAAACCAGAGGCCCCGAGCACGTTGAACACGAGCAGACTGTGGTGCGCGACGATGGCGCGGCCGCTTTCCGAGATGATGGTCGGATGCGGCACCTTGGCTTCGTCGCAGACCGTTTGCAGGTGATAGACGACGTCGTTGGCGTATTCCTGCAAGGTGTAGTTCACGCTCGATTCAAAATTGGTTTGCGAGCCGTCATAATCGACGCCGAGCCCTCCGCCCACATCCATATATTTCAGGCCGGCGCCGGCCTGCGCGAGCTCCACGTAAACGCGGGCGGCTTCGTTCAAGGCGCCCTTCACGATACGGATGTTCGGAATCTGGCTGCCGAGGTGGAAATGCAGCAGCTGGAAGCAGTCTTCCATGCCGCGCGTCTTCAGCTCGTTCAGCCCCTTCAGGATTTCCGCGACCGTCAGCCCGAACTTCGAGCGGTAGCCGCCTGAGGATTGCCAGCGGCCGCCGCCCCGAGCGGCAAGCTTGACGCGCATGCCGATCGTCGGTCGAACGCCGACCTTTTCGGCCAGGTCGAGAATGAGGTCGAGCTCGGTGTATTTTTCGACCACCGGGATCACCCTGCGCCCGATCTTCTGGGCCATCATCGCGAGCTCGATGAACTCGGCGTCCTTGAAGCCGTTGCAGATAATCGGCGTCTCGTTGTCGGCCATCGCCACCACGGCGATCAGTTCCGGCTTCGACCCGGCCTCGAGGCCGAACTTGAACGGCCTGCCGAAGTCGAGCACTTCTTTGACCACCTGCCGCTGCTGGTTCACCTTGATGGGATAGACACAGACGTATTTGCCAGCATATTCGTGCTGAACAATCGCCGCCTGAAACGCTTCGTAGATGTCCTGCAGCCTATGCTGCAGGATGTCGCGAAAGCGAATCAGCGTCGGAAGGCTGATGCCGCGCAGCTGCAGATGATCGACGAGCTGCTTCAGGTCGATCGAGCGCGTCGGATCTTTGGTTGGGTGGATGCGCACGTGACCGTTCTCGCCAATCGAGAAGTACCCCTGTCCCCACCGGGCAATTTCGTACATCTCGGCCGCGTCGACGGTCGTCCAGGCGTCGCCGACGTCGTGTGCGGAACGAACTTTGGCGATCTGGTGATTCATGGTCACACATCATATCGAATATGTATCCTAGATCCATGAGAATCATCACCTTGTGCGCGTCTTTTCTTCTCGCGCTCGCCGGTGGAATGGCGTCGGCGCAAAAAGCGCCCAACCCTGTCGTCGTCGTGCAGACGAACGTCGGCGATATCACCATCGAGCTTTTCAAGGACCGGGTGCCGGCGACTGTGGAAAATTTCCTCGGCTACGCGCAGGCGAACTTCTACAACGGCACCATCTTTCATCGCGTGATCAAAGGCTTCATGATTCAGGGCGGCGGGTTTACGCCTCAGATGCGGCTGAAGAAGACCGGAGCTCCTATCAAGAATGAGGCGTCCTCGTTGATGAAAAACGAGCGAGGAACGGTTGCGGCGGCCAGATCGAGCGGCGTGAACAGCTCGACGTCGCAGTTTTTCATCAATACCCAGAACAACGTCTCGCTCGACCACAAAAGCATCAAGCCCGACGAGTTCGGCTATGCGGTGTTTGGCAAAGTCGTCGACGGGATGGACGTCGTCGACAAGATCGAGCGGATCAAAACGAACGGGAAGGACGTACCGCAGTCGTTGGTGATGATTACGAAGGTCTACCTCAAGGAACCCTAGCCTTCGGCTGGCAGTCCGCAAATGACGGGTCGTTCGCTACACTTTGGTGATCGTGACGGTGGTGCGCTCCGGACGATCGCGAATGAAATCACGACCGCGGCCGGCTTCGACGATGTTCTTCGTGGCGCCGATGAAAGGGATGGCGTCGAGCGCGGTGTGAAGGATGCCGCCGAAAAATCCCTTGCGTTTAATGGCGCCGCCGAGCGCCGCGGCGGCGATGACGGTACCGATCCACGGGATCGATCGCGACAGACGTCGTGTGAGCTTGCGTGTGCCGTACGTCGTGAGCGGTTTTTTCACGTTCATGGCAAATCCACCATGATGGTTTTCGCGCCAGTGATCGTGCCGAACGTCGCCGAGACCGTCGTATGTCCGTCGGCGATCGCCGTGACGACGCCCGCGGCATTCACCGTGACCACGGCTTCGTTAGCCGACAGCCATCGCGAAGTCGCCGTGCGATCCTGAATGCTGCCGTCGGAGTAGGTCACAAGTGCGGAAAGAGCGAGGCTCTCACCTTTTCCACTCAGGGTCGTCAATCCGGTGACGCTCAAGCTCGAGGCGGTAACAGTTGCACTCGTGCCAGTGTTGGGGATCGATGGCCCGGTCGGCGAAGGCGCCGACGTGCCGCAACCGCCCATCCAGGGCGCCGTAACGAGCAAAATCGCGATAAGTGTAGCCTTGTGCTGCATGGTTCCGAGTCTGCAATGCAAGACTGCAAACCTTACGCCGGTCAGTTAGGATCGGATGATGCTCTGGGACAGATTCCTTGAAGTACCAAAATTGACACCAGGCCGCATTCGCTCCGCGTACGGCGTTGCCGTGGCGGCCGACGCGCTGCAACTGATGTTGGGTCCGTTTGGTTGGGTGGCTGCCGACCAGATTATCGATGTCGTGGCGGGTGTTGTGATGTGGCGGATTCTCGGTTTTCATCCGCTGCTGCTGCCCACGTTCGTCGTCGAGATTCTGCCGATCGTCGACATGCTGCCCACGTGGACTGGTTGCGTCGCGCTCGTAGTGGCTCACCGCAAGAAACAGCAAGCGGTGATTGTGCCGCGCGACGGCAAGACCATTGATGTCGAAGCGAAACGCGTGGAGTGAATCGCTGTAGTAATATGTAGGGCTCGTTACGCTCCACGCGACTTCGTCGTCCCCATCGTCCAGAGGCCTAGGACGTGGCCCTTTCAAGGCCAAAACACGGGTTCGAATCCCGTTGGGGACGCCACTACCCTAGCTCGCCGTTACATCCGGAGCCCACGAGTGATCGCACACGCGGCAGTGGCACTGCGTGACGCTGGTTCCAGCTGCGAGCAGCCGTTCGACCGTGACATCGATGCTGCCGCATTTCGGGCACTGATGAGACGCGCAGGCAGCCTTGGCCTGCGACAGCGGCTGCCATTCGTGGTCTTCCACCCTGATATCCTCCGGAGTTGAACGGGATCCCCTGACGGCGGGAGCGGTCGCCCTTTCGCAACGATCACCAGCAGCAGGATGGTAGCCGCTATTGTTCCGGTTTCCGTTCGGTAACCAACTCGGCCCAGCCTTCGCGGATCAGGATCACCGCCGTCGCATTCGGCAAGTCGATGATATCGCCGACTTCGACTTTGGAGAGATCGATCCCGTTGAGAATCGGGGCTAGTTTTTTCGTGAGCCGAACGCGCTGCACGGTCAGTGAGCGCGAGTGGACTGTGTGGTTCGGGAAATTGCGGCAGCGAAGATATTGTCGGCTACCCGCTCGGCCCAGCCGCACGCGATCATCATCTCGGCCTGCTGTGGTGGGAGATCGATAAGGTCGCCCACTTTCAAACCAGACACATCCACCCCATTCATCGTCAGCGCCAACTTACGAGTCAGGCGGATGCGCGGCACGGCTGAGATTGATGCTAGCCGAAACTCCCGTCGCCGTCGAGATGTCACATGGCTGACACGCCAGATGTATCGTTGGAATACAAAGCTCGTTTCGCTTTTGGTAGGCGGGGGGCTTCGCCGCCGATCACCTTCGACTGGTTGACCCGCGATCGATCAACTTTTCGACGGGTCGCGTGTATGTCTCTCAGGATGGAGATGATGTCCATGTCCGGCCTGCCCCAACCGACGATCGAAACATGCCGGCGCCTGTGCGCCACACGCCACAATGTGTTGTTGCAGGGTCCAGTGGGTGCGATAGACGCCGCGCTCGCCGCGATCGCGCCCTGCCTTCTCCCACCCGTTGCTT
>JANMJM010000072.1:0-10350 GCA_031371345.1 Vicinamibacteria bacterium | reverse complement strand
CAGCGCTGCATGACGACGTGGGTGGTGCGCAAGGCATGAAGAAGCGGGCCGTCATCATCGCAGGCGTATATCTACTGATCGCGGTCGCAATGATTGCCTATGAGCTGAGCATCCGGCTTTACGATCGCGGCAATTCTGAGTTCGCGGGTATGCTCTCGTTCGGTCTCACGCTGCCATCGAGTATCGCGGTGGCGGCGATCTCGAGCAAGGGACTTGGCGTGAGAGTGGGGGACTCGGATACGGCGTTTGTCGTGATCCTGGTGGTGGCAGCGGTGGTGAACGCCGCGTTCGTCTTTCTGGCGGCTCGCCGTCTCGGCGGCCCGTAAGCAGGCACGTAAGACCACGTGAACAAATCCGCCGGCTACACCAAGGGCGTTTGGTACGCAACCGCCGCATACATCTTCTGGGGCGGATTTCCCATCTACTGGAAGCTCCTCTCGGGCATTCCCGCTCTTCAACTGATGTGCCATCGTATCGTATGGTCTTGTGTGCTGTTGCTTGGACTGATCACCGCTCAGCACGACTGGAACCGGTTCCTCGGCGCCGTGCGCTCGCGGCGCGTAATGGTGATTTACACCGTAGCGGCTGTGGCAATCGCCCTCAACTGGTTTGTGTTCGTGTGGGCCGTCAACGAAGGCTTCATCGTCCAGGTCGCGCTCGGATATTTCATCAATCCGCTCGTCAGCGTGTGTCTCGGCGTGGTCGTGTTCCACGAGAGGCTTCGCCGCCTCGAGTGGGCGGCGATCGGGCTCGCATCGGCCGGCGTGCTGTACCTTACGTTATTTTATGGATCCTTTCCGTGGATCGCGCTGACGCTGGCGTGCTCGTTTGGCACGTACGGCTTCATGAAGAAGCTGGCGCCGCTCGGCGCGGTTCTCGGACTCACGCTCGAGACGAGCATTTTATTTCTTCCGGCCGTGGTGTTTTTGATCTACGCGTATGTCATCGGCGACGTCGGGTTTTTACACGAGAACGCGCTGCGCAATTTCCTGATGGTCGCCGCGGGCCCGATCACGACGGCGCCGCTTCTCTTGTTTGCAGCGGCGGCGCGCCGCATTCCCCTGTCGATGATGGGAATGCTGCAATACATCAACCCGATGATGCAGTTTCTGATAGGCGTTCTTGTGTACCACGAGCCGTTCAACGCCACACAATTTGTCGGGTTCGGAATGGTCTGGGCCGCTCTTCTGCTATTCGCCGTCCAGGGCTACGTTTCGCGGCGATGGTTTCCGGTTGAGGAGGCCCCCTGAGTGGTTGACGGGCGCGATAGAGAGCGATATCGTCATCTGCTGACCACGAAAATTTAGGAGGAAGACCGATGGACTCCAAGAGAACGGCGCTGGTACTCATTGAATATCAAAACGATTTCACATCCAAGGGCGGCACGCTCCACGACGCCGTGAAGGGCGTCATGGAAAAGACCAACATGCTCCAGAACACCGTCGACACGGTGAAGAAGGCGCGTGAAGCGGGCTGCACCATCGTCTTTGCGCCGATCACCTTCGTGGAGGGCTACGGCGAGCTCAGCAGCGAGCCTTACGGGATTCTGAAGGGTGTCGTCGACAGCAAGTCGTTCCGCAAGGGAAGCTGGGGAGCCGAGATCGTCGATGTGCTGAAGCCGCAGCCCGGCGACATCGTGATCGAAGGCAAGCGAGGCCTGTGCGGATTCGCGAGCACCAACCTCGACTTCATTCTGCGCAGCCGCGGTATCGAGACCATCGCGCTCGGCGGCTTTCTCACCAACTGCTGCGTCGAGTCGACGATGCGCACGGGGTACGAGAAAGGCTACAACGTCATCACGCTGAAGGACTGCACGGCGGCGCTGAGCGACGATGAGCAGCGGCTGGCGACCGAGAAGAACTATCCGATGTTCTCGCACCCGATGAACCATGACGAGTTCATCAGGGAGCTGAGCGGGCAGAAGACTGGTGCGGCGGCGGCGGTGGGACGAGGGTACAGCTCTTAGAAACTGGAAACTAGAAACTGGAAAGTAACTGGGCGTTTGTCTTATAAGGAGACGCCGTGCACTATCTGCTCTTTTACGACGGCGGTGATCATTACGAAGAACGGCGCAAACCGTTTCGAGAAGCGCACATCGACTACGCGCGTGCCGCGGTGTCGCGTGGAGAACTCGTGCTCGGCGGCGCCCTTGGGAATCCTGCCGACGGGGCCGTGATCCTCTTTCACGCCGACTCCCCGGCGGCGGCCGAGAAGTTCGCGACGTCGGATCCCTACGTGACGAACGGCGTCATCAAGAGCTGGCGTGTGCGCGAATGGACCACCGTCGTCGGCAGCGACGCCCAGGTAAAACTTAAGTTCTAACTAGTTGACCGCAACTCCCCAAGGCCCCTTGCCGGCCTGAATCGTTTTCACCACGCCCATCGATTCGGCATCGACGATGGTCACGTTGCCCGATGGCCCGTTCGCCGTATAGAGCTTCTTGCCGTCTGGACTGATGCCCACGCCCCAGGGACGTTGACCCACCTTCACCGAACCGACAATTTCATTGGTCCCCGTGTCGATCGCGACGAGCATTCCTCCGCGGCCAGTCGTGATGTAGACGCGTTTGCCGTCCGGGGCGATCGCAATGCCCATCGGCTTCGCGCCTTCGCCGGTAATCTTGATCGTTTTCGTCACCGAGTGTTTTTTGGTGTCGACGACCGAGACCGTGCCCCCGTTTTCAGATGTGCAGTACGCTCGCGAGCTGTCGGGTAGAAAATCGCACGCGCGAGGGCGGGGGCCGACCTTGAACACCTTGACGACCTTATTCGTCGCTGTGTCGATGACCGTGATCTGGCTGTCGCCTTCGGACGTGACGTACACGAACTTTCCATCCGGGCTCGTCGTCACGCCTTCGGGCTCTTCTCCCACCTTAATGCTGCCGACGATTTTCTGGCTCGGTACGTCGATGATGCTGAGTTCCCCCGTGTCTTCGTTCGACGCGTAGACTTTCGATCCGTCCCTGCTGATGGCCGTCTGCTCGGGATCGGATCCACCATGAAGAACGGCGATGATCTTCCGCTGCGCGATGTCGAAGATGCCGATACCATCTGCCGCTTTGTCGGCCGGCGGCAACTTGCTTTCGTCGACGCCGGGGCCGGCAATCGGCGAGCCGCTGAGCGCGACAAATAGCTTCGTTCCGTCGGGGCTGACGCGGACGCCGCGCGGTCGTTTGCCGAGCGGGACGGTCGCAATCGCCTCGTTCGTGCCGCCGTCGATGATCGTCAGATCGCCGCCCGGCTCGTTTGTAACGTAGACGTAGTAGGGCGCCTTTGGCGGTTCAGGCGCGGGCGCCGCCGGCGGCGGTGCTGCACTCTGTTGCGGCGGCTGACCTCCTCCGCATGCAACTGCCGCGAGCAGGATCAGCGAAGAAAGCGTGATACGCGCGACTGGCCTATAGCCCAAAGCCCAAAGTCCGAAGCCTTCATTCATGATCTCTCCTAAAACCCCGACGGCTTGACCCAGAAGCTCTCTTCCCAAGTGCCGCCCGGTTTGATGTATTGCAATTCTTTGTAGACGCCCTTGTGGCCGAGATTCAGGGCGTTGGTGATGCCGGCCATTGGCTCAAAGCAAATAAAATTCGGTGTGGCGAGCCCATTGGCCGCAGCTGGCGTGCCTCCGCGACCCGCCCCTCGCGCAGGCGGTGCCGACGGAGGCGGTGGAGCGTTCGGGTTCGCGGGCGCAATCTGGCTGCCCAGTCCTGTATTCAGCGGATTCGGCGAATACATCACGAGCGATTTGTAATTCGGCCCAAGCGAGACGTCGAGCTGCTGCTTGCGCCCTTTCACCGTCACCGTTGCGCGTCCCTGTGCATCGCGACTCAGATCGCTGAACACATCGTCAAGGTTGTAATCCTTCAGCGTGCCTTTGCCGCCGGGGAAAAATTTGTCCGACGATTCAGTTTCTCCCGTGGGAACTTTCTGGTAGTTCAAGAGCCAGCGGGTCTTTGCCGGCACCGTGACCACCCATTCCTCGCGCGGCGAATCGGTGAGTTGAAAATACGGATGGTAGCCAAGCGAGACGGGCATCGGCTCGGATGCCATGTTGGTAACCTTCGTATGGGTTTCGAGCGTGCCATCCTGAAGCCGATAGGTCATTTCAATCGTGTGCGCGAACGGCCACTGTTTCATCCACATCGGTTGCTTATAGGCGTCGAGTCGGCTCGTCACCCACGCCGACTTTCCATCCGCTTTCGCTTCGACGACCTGCCACTGATCGGTTCGGCTCATGAATCCGTGGATAGGAATGGCGCCCGTCACGTTTCCGAGCTCCATGTCAAAGGCATAGCGTGTCCCGTTGGCGTAGAACGCCTGCTCGTCCAGACGGTTCGCCCACGGCGAGAGAAACGGGATGCCGTGCAGTCCCGGCCTTGCGCGGAAGTCGTCAACTGTCGCGAATGGGAATCGAAGCACGTTCTGGCCCTTTACCTTCATCTCGTAGGCCATGTTGCCGACCGACGTGATGATGTTGACGGTCGTCTGGGTCTTCGTGTCTTCGAGCGTGACGATATCGCCGTTCCGGTGAGCGGAGTACTGTTGCGCATAAACAGGCATAGACACCGCCATCGAAAGAAGGGCCGCCGCCAGCGTTCGTTTCAGCATCATGTGACTCATCCTTATTTAGTCAGGCAAGGCAAAGCTGAAGATGACGTTTCCAGCCGAGAGCGCGACGTACTGTTTGCTGTCGATCGCGTAGCTCATTGGCGACGCGCCGTTGTTCCCGCCGGTTTGGAAGTGCCAGAGATGTTTGCCTGTTTTTGCATCGAGGGCAATGATGTTGCCGTCGCGTAACGATGCGAACACGACATTGCCGGCAGTCGCCAATACCCCGTTAGTCAACGAACCCTGGAAGATAGGGAAGGACCACAGCGTCTTGCCGTTTTCCGGATCGATCGCCTTGATACCGGCGTTGGTTGCCGGTTCGTTTGGTCCGCGTGCCGGCGCCGCACCGGTTGGCCGTCCGCGCCCGACGTACTGCCGCCCGCGCTCGATGGGCTGTGAGGCGCTGAGATACTGCGCGCCGCCCTCCGAGAACGCGAGATACAACGATCCTGTCAGCGGGCTGTAAGACGGCGCTTGGAAATTCGTGCCGCCGCCGACTGTCGGATACACGAGGAAGCTGCCTTCCGCGCTCGAGTTGGAGCCCGGCACCTGCTGTGGCCGCCCCTTCTCATCGAAGCCTTTATTCCAGTTCTGATAGACGAACGGCGATCCGGACAGGAACGCACCATTCGTGCGGTCGAGCACGTAGAAGTGACCGTTGCGATCGGCGTGCATCAGCAATTTTCGATTCTGGCCGCGCCACGTGCGGTCGACGAGCATCATGTCCTGCACCGAGTCCCAGTCGTGCCCGTCGTTTGGCGTGAACTGGAAGTACCACTTCAGCTTGCCGGTTTCAGGCTCGAGTGCCACCACGGAATTACTGTACAGATTGTCCCCCTCGCCTCTCGTGGTGCGATCGAACTCTGGTGAGGGATTACCGACAGGCCAGTACACGAGGTTTAAATCAGAATCGTACGTGCCCGTGAGCCACGTTGGACCACCGCCATTTTTCCAACTGTCGCCTTTCCACGTGTCGTTGCCGAACTCTCCAGGACCCGGAATGGTGTAGAAACGCCATCGGCGTTTGCCCGTCGCGGCGTCATAGGCGTCGAGGAATCCACGCGTCGCATACTCGCCGCCGGTGACTCCGGTTATCACCATATCCTTGAGCACGAGCGGCGGGCTCGTGATGCTGTGTCCCTCCATCGTGTCGGCGACTTGTACTTCCCAGATCAACTGCCCAGTTCGCGTGTCAATCGCCAGCAACGCGCCGTCGAGCGTCCCGACGAATGCGCGATTCCCGAGAAGTGCAACGCCGCGTGAGAATGGATTGATCTCGAAAGGGTTGACGATCTTCTGCTGACGCGTAAAGCGCCAGATCTGCCGTCCGCTGCGCGCATCGATGGCGGTCACGGTCAAGGGATTGCCGCTACCCGTCGCGTACATCACGCCGTCGACGACGAGCGGCGTGCCCTCCATGACTGAGGCGCCGAGATTCGGAAACGCCCAGGCCGGCTGCAGCTTCGAGGCGGTGCCCGCGTTGATCTGGGTCAGCGGCGAATAATGCGTGCCGTGATAATCACCCCAGTACATGAGCCAGTTCTGCGGTTCGGCCTTCGCATTACGCAACCGCTCGTAGGTCACGCCGCCGGCGATCGGCTGCACGATCGTCTTGCTGAGGTCGCGCTCGCGCTGCGTCTGGAGATAGCCGACGAGATTGGCGATATCGGTTGGCGTCAGCCGCTTCGCATAATCATCCGGCATCAGCGATTTGTTCTCGACGGTCATCGAGGCGAGCTTCAGCTTCTCGAACAGATGAAGCTGCCCTGTCTGATCCACCATCTGCAGGGAGAACGTATCTTCGTTGCGTCGCACGCCGCGAATCTCGCGGCCATCTTGTGTTTTGACCACGATGGTCGCCGGTGGCGGACCGCCACGCCCGCCTCCACCACCGCCACGTGCGCCGGGAGCCGGCGGCAGCGGATCGTTCGGCGAAACAATCTTCTGTCGCAGTGCCGCGGGACTCAGCCGTCCGGCTGTCGATAAATCCGGTCCGACCACACCGCCGCGAGCATGCACTTCGTGGCAGTTCGAGCAGGCGGCTTTGCCGAAGAACACCATTTCGCCGGCCGCCGGATCGCCTTCGATCGGCGCCATGGAGCCACGCCCGGTCGATGCCGCGGGTGCGCCGCCCTGCAAACTCTGAATGTAGGTGACGAGCTGCCAGATCTGCTCGTCGCTGAGCCGCGCGAACGGTGGCATCTGGGTGCCGGGGATGCCGCTGCGAATGTCTCGAAACAGATCGGCAGCCGTACTGCCGTGTGCGAGCGTGGTGGTGTTCAAGGCCGGCCCGCCGCGGTCGCGATCGCCCTGCGCTGCAGGACCATGGCATGTCTGGCACGTTTGGGTGAAGAGTCGCTGACCGTCCATCGCGGCTGTGGGATTTGACGCCAGCGGGTTCTGCACGGTATCGGCTTGCTGTGCCGCCAGTACGCCAGCGCTCGTCGCGATGGCGGCGACCAACAGCAGTTTTAATCGGCGATCCATCGTCGGTACTCCCAGGAGTTGGTGCGCTGAATCGGTTGTGGAGACCGGATCAGACTAGTGAAATGGCCCGGACGCGGCAAGGATTATCTATTATGGTGGGGCAGACGAGGAGGATCGCGGGCGGCTCATATCTCGGCGTCCGGCCTTAGTGAAATCGAACTAACATCTCCTGGAAAAGTAGAGGTTCCAATATGCGCTCCATGGTCGCTCTCTTACTTGCAGCAGGACTCGCGTTCGCGACGCCGTTGACCGCACAAGGCGTAGCGAAAACGCTTCAGATTTATTACATCGACACTGAAGGCGGTCAGGCAACGCTCTTCGTGTCACCGGCCGGCGAGTCTCTCTTGGTTGACACTGGCAACCCTGGTGGGCGCGACACCGACCGCATCATGCTGGCGGTGGCTGATGCGGGCGTCAAGCAGATCGATCATTTGGTTCTCACTCACTACCATGTCGATCACGTCGGTGGCTTGCAGGAGCTGATCAAGCGCATCCCCGTGAAACATTTCTACGATCACGGGCCAACGGTTGAAGTGCAGAGTGAGCAAGTCAACGGCTTTCAGACGTCGTATGCCGGGATGTACGGCAAGGCGACGCACACGGTTTTGAAACCTGGCGACAAGGTGCCGTTCGCGGGCGTCGATTGGCGAGTCGTCGTCTCGGCCGAGCAACCGATCAAAAACCCGCTGCCAGGCGCGGGCAAACCAAATTCCGCGTGCGACGCGTTCAAGCGACAGAATGTGCCGGGCCCCGACGACAACGCGCAATCGGTCGGCAGCCTGATAACCTTCGGACGGTTCAAAACGATCGACCTTGGCGATTTGCTGTGGGACAACGAGTTCGATCTCATGTGCCCAAACAACAAGGTCGGCACGGTCGACCTGTATCTCACATCGCATCACGGACTGCCACGTTCCGGATCGGAAGCGCTGGTGCACGGTCTTCAACCGCGTGTGGCGCTGATGAACAACGGACCGCGCAAAGGTGGCGCCACTCAGGCGCTTGCGATTCTTCACAGCTCGCCGGGCCTCGAGGATCTCTGGCAGCTGCACTGGTCGTATGAAGCGGGACTGGAGCAGAACACCCCAGGCGTGTTCATCGCGAACCTGGACGATAACGAGACGATCGCGAATGTCTTGACCGCTCCGCCACCGGCTCCTCGCGGCGGCGGCGCGCCGCCGGGACCCGCTGTTGACGCGAGAGGCGGCCGCGGTGGATTCGGCGGCGGTCGCGGCAATCCGGCTGCGGCTCACACCCCCGCGTATTGGATCAAAGTGACGGCGCAGCAGGACGGCACGTTCACGGTGACCAACGCGCGTAACGGCTTCACGAAAACCTACAGACCGCGCTGATGACGCGGGTCGTTCAATTGCAGGGGGGCGCCGCTCGCCGCGTGGCATTTGTCGACGAGCCCCATCTTCGGCTGCTCACCGACACCGCGTCGGTCTACGAACTGGCGGACATGGCGTTGCGTGAGCGCGCATCGCTGGCGGCCGTCATCAAACGGCTGACGACCGGCGAATCGATCGACTACGATACCGTATACAACGGGCGCTCAGAATGGCAGCTGCTGGTTCCCATCGATCACCCGGCCGATGCCGGGCGTTGTCTCGTGTCGGGAACCGGCCTCACCCATCTCGGCAGCGCGGCGAGCCGCCATGCGATGCATGGCAAGGCGGACGTTGAGCTGACCGACAGCATGCGGATGTTCAAGGCGGGCGTTGAAGGCGGGCGCCCGGCCCAAGGGGCGATCGGCACACCGCCGGAGTGGTTTTACAAGGGCACTGGAAGCGTTTTGCGCGCACATCTCGAACCGTTGGTTGTTCCGCCGTACGCGCTCGACGGCGGCGAGGAAGCCGAAATTGCCGGCGTCTATGTGATCGATGCAGCGGGTCAGCCGCGCCGCATGGGTATGGCGGCCGGAAACGAATTCTCCGATCACCAATTTGAGAAGATGAATTACTTGAATCTTGCGGGATCCAAACTTCGCAGCTGCGCCCTTGGCCCAGAGCTCGTGATCGATCCCGATTTTCACTGTGTGCATGGACACGTCTCCGTCGAGCGTGCGGGCGAGACCGTCTGGAACCGCGACATCGCGACCGGCGAGAAAGAGATGTGTCATAGCCTCGCCAACATCGAGCACCATCACTTCAAATTCGACGCGCATCGCCGTCCTGGCGATTTGCACGTGCATTTCTTCGGCGCGCACAGCCTCAGTTTTTCCGATGGCGTGCAGCTGCGGGACGGCGACAGGATGACGATTCAATTCGACGGATTTGGCCGCGCACTGCGCAATCCGCTGCGCGTGGCGCGTCCGGACCTCACGCCAATCATGGTCCAGCAACTATGACAACTATGACAACGACCGCTCCTGTTCTCATTGCCGGAGAGTGGCGGCCGTCGCGCGGTGCCGGAAGCTTTCATGCCGACAATCCGGCAACCGGTGAGCCGCTTACGGACCTGTATCCCATCAGCAGCTGGGCCGACTGCGATGCCGCGTTGGAGGCCGCCTCAGGCGCCGCCTCGACGCTCCGCACGACGCCACGCGACCAGATCGCGCGCTTCCTCTCACGTTTAGCCGAGCGCTTGGAGGAACGAAAAACCGAGCTCGTCGATCGCGCGCTTCTCGAGACGGCCCTGGCCAGAACCCCGCGGCTCGCCGACGTGGAGTTGCCGCGCACAACGAACCAGCTTCGACAAGCAGCCGCTGCTGCCGACGAAGGCTCGTGGGCGCTGCCGACGATCGACACGAAGCTGAACATCCGATCGTGGTTCGAGCCAATGGGACCGGTCGCCGTCTTCGGACCCAATAATTTTCCGTTCGCGTTCAACGCCGTGAGCGGCGGCGACTTCGCCAGCGCCATCGGCGTCGGTTGCCCAGTGATCGCGAAGGCGAATCCGGGGCATCCCCAGACGACGAAGCGGCTCGCAGAACTGGCGTTCACTGCGTGCCAGTCGACGGGCCTTCCCGATTCAACGGTCCAACTTCTCTACCACGTCGAACCTGAAGTCGGCGGGAAACTCGTCGGTGATCGCCGACTCGGTGCGGTCTCCTTTACCGGCTCGAAACAGGCCGGGATCGCACTGAAAAAGTCCTCTGACGCTGCGGGAGTTCCGATTTTTCTCGAACTCGGCGGAGTCAATCCGATTGTTATTTTGCCGGGAGCATTGCGGGCGAAATTGGAGACGGTCGTCTCTGAGTTCGTCACATCCTGCTTAATGGGCGCAGGCCAATTCTGCACGAATCCTGGGCTGGTGATCA
>JANMJM010000061.1:0-5368 GCA_031371345.1 Vicinamibacteria bacterium | reverse complement strand
CCTGCAGAACATAGAGGGGAAGTCGCTTGCCTGCGCATACAGCGCGCGCGCCAGCGAGTTTGCCGGCGGCTCCATGCCCTTGACGTGGAAGGACATCGACGAGGGCGTGAACCCGCGCGATTTCACCATTCGCAATCTGCCCGAGCGGCTCGCCGAGGTCGGCGATCTGTGGAAGCCGCTCCTCACGTCGAAAGGCGTGGACCTGCGAAGGCTAATGAAATGACGTGTTCGTCTACTGGGCCTGTTCGAGCAGGCTCGTGAACTGATACGTGCTGGTCGCGAGCCGGCACGACGGCCCCGGCCCTGCAAACCGCGTCGCGTGCCACGTCGAGGGCGGCGCATACACGATGTCGCCTTCGCTCGACGTGAAGTCCCCCACCGTCTCGATGTTATGGCGAATCTGCCCCTGCAGAATAATCCACCACTCCGCGGTACCGACGTGGAAGTGTCCTTTGTCCTTCGGGTCGTAGGCGGGCAGATTCTTTTCGTACCCCCAAATCGCCTGCGCCCACATGTGATCGTCCTGAACGACATTCTGGCCGGCAAACTTCGGATCTTTCTGCGCCTCGAATAAATTGAAATGCGGCTTGTTGTTTCCGGTGTACGGCCCGGGCGTCACGTTCAAGCCGACCTTCATGACGGTGAACCCCGGCTTGTCGCTCGGCCGCGGCTCGTCGACCGGATAGAGAGTCTTGAAGTTCTGCTGATTGGCCGCCACCCAAAGCGCCGGCGCCGTGCCGATCACTTCGGCCGAGTACGCCGTTTTCTTCGGGATGTTGATGATCGAACCGCGGCTGGCCACAATCGGCTCGGTCTGCCCTTCGAGCGTGAAACGCATCTGCCCGTCCATCACCGCATAAAACTCCCGCGTGTCGGGATGCATCACGGAGCGGATCTTCGTGCCGGGCGCTCCCTGGTGGTACTCGGCATGATAGTTCTCGTCGTTGACGACAACTTCGTTCCAGTTCGTCTGCCCTTTGTGCCGCGCTTTTAGATCGGGAAGCTTGATATGTGGCTTGTTCGTACCGTACTGGCCCGGTTTGGCTTTGGCCACCCACCACTGTCGCGGCGGCTGTGCGGGTCCTCCGCCGGCGCGTTGCTGCGAGTAGACGGTCGTCATACAAACGCCTAAACATGCTGCGACGGCCGTTGCCCAGTGCAAGCGTTTCATAGCTGCTCCTGTTTCGAGAGTGAACTTTTTCGGGTTGCGAGCCGCAACAATATCCAACAACCACCAACGAATCAACTAAGCATTCATGACGCCGTCAATCCGCGCGCGTCGAGGAGGGCCTGAGGATTGGGCTCGCGACCACGGAAACGGCGATAGGCTTCGGCGCGGTCGATCGAGTTGCCGTCGGATAAGATGTGTTTTTCGAGCCGTTCAGTGACGCGCTTGTCCCACGGACCGTCACCCTCGACAAACGCCTGCCATGCGTCGGCCGCCATCACGTCTGCCCACAAATAGCTGTAGTACCCGGCGGAGTACGAATCGTTGCCGAACAGATGATCGAACTGAGGCAATCGATGTCGCAGGACGATCTCTCGAGGCATGCCCTCGAGCTTCGCCAAGGCCTCGCGCTCGAACGCGGCCATGTCGTTGACGCCATCCGGCCGTGTATGCAGATCCATGTCGAGGATCGCCGCCGACAGGAATTCCACGGTGCGGTAACCCTGGTTGAATTTCTGCGACCGCACGATCTTGTCCACGAGCGACTGGGGCATCGGCTCGCCCGTCTGATAGTGGCGAGCAAACCGATCCAGCACGTCGCGCGTCAGCAGCCAGCGCTCGTTCAGCTGCGACGGCAGCTCAACAAAATCGCGCGGAGTGGTCGAGAGGCCGCGATATCTGATGTTCTGTAGCAGGCTGTGCAGAGCATGCCCAAACTCGTGGAATAACGTCTCTGCATCGTCGAGGGATATCAACACGGTCTCGCCTGGCGACGCTTCCACGAAGTTGTTGTTGTTCGACGAAATCGGCGTCACCGCCCCGTCGAAGCTGCTCTGCAAACGGAGCGTGCCGGCCCAGGCCCCAGAACGCTTTCCGGGCCGCGCGAAGTTATCGAGATAGAACAGACCGCGATGAGTCCCCTTCGACCGGTCGGTGACTTCCCAGACGCGGACCTCGGGATGGAAGACAGGTACGCGTCCCGTAATTTCGGTGAACGCGATGTCGAAGCGACGCTCCGCCGACCACATCATGGCCGCGACCATGTTCTCGAGCGCGAAGTACGGCTTCACCTCGTTCTGGTCGAGATCGTATGTCGCTTTGCGAACCTTCTCCGCAAAGTACAGGTAGTCCCATGGCTCGATGGCGCTGCCGTTCTGTTCGCGATCGGCGATAACCTGCATGTCGGCGACGTCCTTGCGCACCTGCGCTGTTGCCGCAGGCCAGACCGTTCTCATCAATCCTTCGGCCGCCTTCGGATCGCCCGCCATCGTGTCGACCATCCGCCAATGCGCATGGGTGGCAAAATCGAGAAGCTTCGCGCGCTCGGCGCGCAGGGTGACGATGCGGGCGGTCGTGGCTTTCGTATCGTTCTCATCGCCGTTGTCGCCACGCGATTTGAACCGCCGCCACACTGCCTCGCGCAAATCGCGGCGCCTGGAGAACGTGAGAAATGGATCGACGCTGGAGCGGGTATTGACGATCACCCATCGATCGCGCAGTCCTCGCGCCTCGGCCGCAACTTTGGCTGCGGAGATAAACGACGCTGGAAGCCCGGCAAGATCCGACTCGCCATCCAGCACGGTCCACGTGTTCTCGTCGGCCAACACTTTCGCCCTGAACTCGGCGAACAGGGTCGCGAGATCCTGGTTAATTTGCGAGAGCCGGCTCTGTCCCGTCGCGTCGAGCCTGGCGCCCCGTCTCACCAGGCTGTCGCGCAGGCGTGTGACGAGGCGCTGCTGCTCGCTATCGAGCGTCAACGCCGGCAGCGACCGATAGACAACTTCGATGCGATCGAACAGCCTGCGATTGAAGACGATCGCATCGGCGGCTGCCGACAGCTTCGGCTGCCACTCACGCTCTAATGCCTGATAGGCCGGAGTGGTGACATTTTCGCGCGCGACGCCAAACATTCGCTGGAGCCGATCGATAAGTGCGCCGCTGCGCTCGAGCGCCAAGATCGTGTTGTCGAACGTCGGAGGGTCGGGATTGGCCGCGATGGCGTCGACCTCGTCTCGCTGTTCTGCGATGGCCGTCTCCAACGCTTCTGGAAAGTCTTCCGGGCGCATCTTGTCCCACGGCGGAACCCCGCCGTAGGGTCCGGACCACGGTGCAAGAAGTGGATTACGGGAGACCGACATCCCTCGATCTTATCTCGATCGGCGAGTCGTCCGGTGCGTGGGCTGCGCGGTCCAAGGGTCTTCAGGCCACGGGTGCCTGGGATAGCGGCCCCGCAACTCGCCGCGCACTTCGGGATACGTGCGATGCCAGAAACTGCGCAAGTCTCGCGTGGTCTGCACCGGCCGTCCGTTTGGCGCGAGCAAATGAAAGGTCACGGGCACGCGATGGGGCCCGAGCACCGGCGACTCGGCGAGGCCGAACAGTTCCTGCAGCTTCACGGCCGCCGACACCGATCCATCCTCCGCGTACGCCAGAGACATTGAACGGCCGCTCGGGACGACGAGCCTCGCCGGCGCGTTCTGCTCCAACTGGCGCTTCGTGTTGAATGGAAGGTGCGCCTCCACGTCGATAGCGGCGAGATGGTCCGCGCTGGCTGCCGCCTGTTCGACGACGGCATGAACATCGATCTCGATGCCGGCGAAACGCAGCCGTCGAAGAAGCTGTGCCGCTGGCTCGTCGGGCTCGCGCGCAAGCCACGCGTCGCGCAACAAGGACGCCACCGCCTGCTGATCTGGCACGATCGGTGTCTCGCTCAACACGATGGCGTCGTAGCGAGCGATGCGGGCGGCACGCACCCGGCCGCTGGCGGCATCGACGTGGTGTTCGACCTCGACCGACGTCGGCTCGATCCAGTCGCGCTCCACGCGGCTCGCCATTCGGATGCGCGATTCGGTGATGCCATCGCGTTCGGCGGCGATTACATCGAGCGCAACGAGATATTCACCGTCGCGAACACCCGATTCGCGGCCAAGCGAGGCTCCGTGGCCTGACGCGAGCGTCACGCGATCGGACCCAGCGGCCCTGCGCTTGCCGAGCCGGTCGCCGTAGCCCGTGAAGAGCGCATGCCGGAAGGCGTCTTCTGGCACTCGCGATGCGGCCTTACCGCCAAGCGCGTTGACGGCAAGGCGCTGCAACTCCGCTGCGACCCGTTTTACGTGAAAGGGTTGTTGATCGAAGCGGTCGATCAACGGCAGGAGATCGCATGTTGTTGCGACGTTGCCGCTACCGGCGAATGCGATCGGTTCGGAAAGAAGCGCGCACGCACCGGCGACATCGGCCGCACCTTTCCCGTCGAGCAGAATGCGTGCGAGCCTTGGATGCAAAGGAATCCGCTGAAGTTGGCGGCCAAGCGTCGTCAGTCGAACGGCACCTGAGCCGCCTTCGATCGCGTCGAGCCGGCGAAGCAGCTGGAACGCGCTTTCGACGCGTTCGGGCGAGGGCGCCTCGAACCATTCGAAGATGTTGGGCTGCGCGCCCCACGCGATGAGGTCCAGAAGCAACGCTGCAAGATCCACGCGCGCGATGTCCGGTTCGCGATGCGCACGCAGTCGATCGCGCGAATCCCAAAGCCGGACGGCGAGGCCGGGCCCAAGCCGCGCCGCACGCCCGGCGCGCTGATCGGCCGAATCTTGTGCGACCCGCTCGAGGGTCAGGCTGTCTACTCCCCTCTCGTTGTCGTAGCGCGCGACTTTCTGCTGTCCCGTGTCGATGACGGCCGACACACCAGGCACCGTCAGCGACGTCTCTGCGATGTTGGTCGCAAGAATCACACGGCGCCGATTGCTGCGCTTGATGGCGGCGTCTTGCGTATCGCCGTCGAGCGAGCCGTGCAGCGGAACGATCTCGACGCCGCTCGATGCCGCCAGCGGGCCGAGATCGTTGCGTGCGCGCTCGATCTCGCGCGCACCTGGCAGAAAGCACAGGATCTGACCGTGCGCTCTTGGCAGCACGCTCGCAACAGCGTCCGGCACGGATGCGCCCGGTTGGTATTCAATGGCCAGCGGATGAAGTGCTCCCGGCACATCGATCACAGGGCAGTCGTTCAAGAACCTGGCCACAGCCGTTGTGTCGAGCGTTGCCGACATGACGACGATGCGAAGATCGTGTCGTGCGAGCCAGGCTTGACGACTGAGGGCCAGACCGAGGTCGGCGTGGATACTGCGTTCGTGAAACTCGTCGAGGACGATCGTCGCGAAGTCCGAGAGCAGCGGATCCTGCTGCAACCGCGCGGTCAGGATGCCT
>JANMJM010000041.1:0-15432 GCA_031371345.1 Vicinamibacteria bacterium | reverse complement strand
GAACCCCGCGGCTCGCCGACGTGGAGTTGCCGCGCACAACGAACCAGCTTCGACAAGCAGCCGCTGCTGCCGACGAAGGCTCGTGGGCGCTGCCGACGATCGACACGAAGCTGAACATCCGATCGTGCTTCGAGCCAATGGGACCGGTCGCCGTGTTCGGACCCAATAATTTCCCGTTCGCGTTCAACGCCGTGTCCGGTGGAGACTTTGCGGCAGCCATCGCGTCGGGCAATCCTGTGATCGCCAAGGCGCACCCGCTGCACCCGGGCACGACGCGTTTGCTCGCAGAGGAAGCGCATGCAGCGGTAAAGGATTCCGGGTTGCCGGCCGCGACCGTGCAGTTGCTGTATCACATGGAGCCGGACTCCGGGCTGCGTCTCGTCAGCGACAAGCGGATTGGCGCGACGGCTTTTACCGGCAGCCGCGCCGGCGGATTGGCGCTGAAATCGGCCGCGGATGGGGCAGGCAAGCCGATCTATCTCGAGATGTCGAGCGTGAATCCCGTATTCGTGTTACCCGGCGCGCTCGCCGAGCGCGGGCAGAAAGTGGCTGAAGAGTTCGTGTCGAGCAGCCTGCTCGGTGGCGGCCAGTTCTGTACGAACCCCGGTCTCGTACTGCTTTTTGCCGGAAGCGGAGCCGACCAGTTCGTTGCGACGGTCAAGGAGAAATTCGAATCTGCCAGTTCCGCGCAACTCTTTTCATCCGGCGTTGCGCGTTCGCTCCTCGACAGCGTTTCCTCATGGCGAGCGGCCGGGGCGGAGATGGTAACAGGCGATGGTCCTGTCACAGCCGCGGGCTACCGATGCGCGAACACGCTGCTACGCACGACGGGTGATCGATTTCTGGCCGCCCCCGAGAAACTGCAGCGCGAGGCGTTCGGCGCCGCAGCGCTCGTTGTCGTCGTGAGCGACCTGCGCCAGGCGTCCGACGTGATCGCGCATTTGGAGGGCAGCCTCACAGGCTGCGTTTATTCCGATTCTCAGGGAAAAGACGATGCGCTCTACGCGGTCCTGGCGCCTGTGCTGCAGCAACGTGTGGGGCGGCTGCTGAATGATAGGATGCCGACCGGCGTGGCCGTCAGTTCCGCGATGCATCACGGGGGACCCTACCCGGCCACCGGGCATCCGGGATTCACTGCAGTAGGCATTCCGGCGTCGCTTCGCCGATTTGGCGCGCTTCGGTGTTACGACAACGTTCGTCCTGCGCGCCTGCCGGACGCGCTGGGCGAGCGCAATCCGAACGGCCGCATGTGGCGGCTCGTCGATGGCCGATTCACACAAAGCGACGCGTCATGAGCATCGTACGACTCGACCCATCACTCGACGCGCTCATTCCCCGCGACGCCGTCGTGGAAAAGCTCGCGGGCGGCTTCACGTTCATCGAAGGACCCGTCTGGCGGCCCAACGGTGTGCTCTGGTTCAGCGACGTGGTCGGCAACGTCGTGCGCCAGTGGTCGCCGGATGGCAAGGTGATCGAGATTCTCCGCCCTGGCGGCTACGATGGCCACAGCCTTCCGGCCGGCGGCTTCAACGGGCCTAACGGCTCGACCAGAAGTACCGATGGATCCGTCGTGCTGTGCCAACATGGCAATCGCCGCATCGTCCGGATCGATTCCAAGATGAACATCACGACGGTGGTGGACAACTTCGAAGGAAAGAAGCTGAATGCGCCGAACGATCTCGTGTATCGATCGGACGGGTCGCTCTATTTCACCGATCCGCCGTACGGACTTCCGAAGGGCGACGACGATCCGGCAAAAGAACTGCCGTTCAACGGCGTATTCAAGCTCTCGAACGGAACGCTGCACGTCCTCGTGAAGGACATGACGCGACCCAACGGCCTGGCGTTTTCACCGGACGAGAAAACGTTGTACGTGGCGAACTCCGACGAGAACGACCGTATGTGGATGCGGTTCGACGTCAACGCCGACGGCACGCTGCGCAACGGACGCGTGTTCGCCGACGTGAGTGCCGAGCGCGAAGACGGTCTGCCCGACGGCATGAAGATCGATTCGCTCGGGAACATCTGGGCGACGGGCCCGGGCGGCCTCTGGGTGTTTACGCCAGAGGGCAAGCATCTCGGCACGATCAAACTGCCGGAGCAGCCAGCCAATTGCGCCTGGGGTGAAGACGGCAAGACCTTATTCATGACGGCGGTCACCGGACTCTATCGCGTTCGGACATCTGTGGCCGGCCAGAAACTGGTTTACTAACGCCCGCGAAAGGCAGACGATGAGCCGTTCCATTCGATTGTTCGTCGACATGGCCGTTGATCCGGCGAAAGAGCAGGAGATGCTGCGGCATTTCGAGACCGTCTTCCAGCCGACGGCAAAGATGTTTCCGGGCTTCATCGAAGTGAAAATGCTGAAGCTGCGCTCGGCGCTCGCCGGCAGTGCCCCCGCCGGTGTGAATTATCGGTTCGAGCTCAGCTACGAGAGCGAGGAGCTACGACAGAAGTGGATTGCGTCCGACATCCACGCGCAAGTATGGGGTGCGATGGAAAAAATGCTCTCGTCCCCGAATTACACCGTTCTGCTCTTTGATGTTGTGACGTAGCTTGAGGAGTGTGTCATGAAGAACTACGTGCTCGTCGTCGCGACCGTGATGTCCCTGTCGGCGGCAGCGGCGATCGCCCAGGGTGGCGGCGGCTTGCCGCTGGCGCAGCGTATTGTGCATACCGATCCCACGAAATATCGGCCGTCGCCGAGCGTGCATGCGGGCGCGGGACAGCTCGACTACATGGCGCTGTTCAATCAAGACTCGATCGACACGAATCTGTTTTTCCTGCACCGCGGCATCATCGAGCCCAAAAGCGGCATCGGCGCCCACTTTCACAATCAGTGCGAAGAGATGTTCGTGATTTTGGACGGCGAAGCACAGTTCACCGTCGATGGCCGGACGTCGCTGCTGAAAGGGCCGGCGGGCGCGCCCACGCGGATGGGACATTCGCACGCCATCTACAATCCGACCGATCAGCCGATTCAGTGGATGAACATCAACGTGTCGGCGATGAAGGGCGTGTACGACGCATTCGACCTTCGCGATTCCCGCGTCGGCGCCGCGGTCGACCCCATCCCGGTTTTCATGTCGATGCGGCTCGACCAGTCGCTGCTGCGCCCGGTGAGCGCCATGAACGGCGGCAAAGGCACCGTGCAGTATCGTCGGGCTCTCGATCCGACGGTTTTCCTCGGGCCTTGGGCGTTTGTCGATCATCTGCTTCTGCCGGCCGGCTCGTCTGTCGGACCGAATGCGGACGGCGAGATCGGCGGTTTCTATTACGTGATGACCGGCTCAGGCAAAGTGACGATTGGAACCGAGAGCGCTCCGATTGCCACGGGAGACGCGATCCCAATTCGCTTGAATGATATGAAGTCGTTCGAGAACACCGGAACGGGACCGCTCGAGTTTCTGATTGTCGGCGTGTCGCGCGATCCGGTCAAGAAAATGGAGCTACTGCCGCGCCGTGGCGGTGCGGGCGGTCGGGGAGCCGGGGAGGGTCGCGGCCGCGGGAATCAATAAGCCCGGTTGCTCGGAAATGTGCACCGCGCGATAGCCGCCGCGCGCTCGAAAATACGCCCACAGCAAACTGAAGATCACCGCGAGAATCGCGCCAAGGCCGGCGACCATCCGAAGCGCCGCGCCAGGTCCGAGCTGATCCATACGTGCGCCCATCATCGGCAGCACGATGGCAACCGAGAGCATGCCGGCGCCGCCCATCAACGAGAGCAGCAGCGCCCCGCCGCGCGGAAACTGCTCGGCCGTCACGCCGATCATCGTCGGCCAGAGGAATGTTTTGCCGACGCCGAAAATGGTCGCGGCCGTCAGGGCAACGATCGCGCTCGACCCTTTGTCCAGCGATCCCAGCCAGTACAAACCGATTCCGGCAAGCACCGAGCTTACGACGAGTGTGGCGAGCGGCGACTTGTGCGTGACGGCACCGCCCCACATGCGGAGCACGAACATCAAGCCGCCCGTGTAGACAAGGAACAGCACGCCGCTGCCGGCATCCGGACTCAGTTGCGGCACGAGCTCGCCCATCACTTTTGGAAACCACTGATCCGGCCCCATTTCGACGGCCGCGGTCATCCACATGCAGGCGAACAGCAGCAGAAACAGCGGACGGAGCGCCTGCTTCCACATTTGCGCCGTCGACACGTTCGAGGTGGCCCGTTCGGTCAGCGGGTACTTCTGAGAGAGCGCCATCACGAGATAGATGGAGGCGGGAATAAAAATCAAGCCGAACTTCAATTGCCAGCTTGCGCCGACCTTGCTCATCGCCAGTGCGAGAAGGCCGCCGATGACGAGGCCGGCCGGCCACCACGCATGCACTGCTGTGATGCGCTTGGTTTTTTCGTCGGTGTAAATGGACGCCATCAGCGGATTGATGACGCCCTCGACCAGGCCGTGGGACAACCCGAAGAGGAAGAAGCCGGCGTACAGCATGGTCGTGCCGGGATGATCGAACACCGACCGAACAGGCTGGTCCGGCCGTGGCGCCAGGATAATCAAGAGCACGCCAATGATGAACCCGAGCGCCGACAACACGTGCAGGCGCCGCATGCCCACGATATCGACCAGATTGCCGCTGATGAAAATTGCGACCGCGAACGCCCAGAAGGCCGGACTGAAGACCACGCCCATCTGCTCGTTCGTGATATGGAATGCGGTACTGAGTGCCCCGGCAACATCGCCGCGGATGGCGAATACGGCCGATGCTGTTGCGATTGAGAGACAGCTCGCGACGAAGAGCCGGTGCTTGTTCATATTCATAGGCGCGTGAGGCGACAGGATACACTTAATCTATGGCACGCACACCATCATCAATGATCGAGCTTGGCAGCAAAGCACCGGAATTTCGTTTGCCAGACGTCGTGACGGGCAAGACTGTTGCGCGTGGTGAGGCAACCGGGCCGAAGGGCATGCTGGCCATGTTCATCTGCCGGCATTGCCCCTTCGTCAAACACGTGCAGGACGAGCTAGCGAAGATCGGACGCGACTATCAAAACAGCGGTGTCGGCATCGTCGCGATCAGCGCGAACGACGAATCCGGCTTCCCGGAAGACCGGCCGGAGAAGCTGGCAGAAATGTCCAGGGAACTCGGCTTTACCTTTCCTTATTTGTTTGACGGCACGCAGGAGGTTGCGCGGGCGTACGACGCGCAGTGCACGCCGGATTTCTTTCTCTACGACGCGCAGGCGACACTGGTCTATCGCGGTCAGCTTGACGACAGCAGGCCGGGCAACGGCATTCCCGTAACCGGGAAAGACCTGCGCGCGGCACTCGACGCGCTCGTCGCCGGCCGCCCCATCCCGGCCGAGCAGCGGCCGAGCATCGGTTGCAACATCAAGTGGCGAGCGTGAGATTAGCCATTATCTCTGTCGTCGACCGAGCTTTGTTGAGCGTGTAGAAATGGAGCCCGGGCGCACCTTCTCGCAGCAGCTCGTCGCACTGGCGGGTGGCGTAGTCGATCCCATACTGCAGCACCGCTTCATCATCATCACCGCGCTTGTCGAGCTCGCTCACCATAGACGCCGGAAGATCGGCGGCGCATAGCGAGACGATCCGCTTGATTTGACCGGCATTCAGAACTGGCATGATGCCCGGCACGAGCGGCACGCTCACGCCCAGAGCGGTCAGGTAGTCGCGAAACTCGAAGTAGTCCCTGTTGTTGAAGAACAGCTGCGTGATCACGAAGTCGGCTCCTTGATCGACCTTGTGTTTCAAGTGGCGCCAGTCGGCATGCTTCCCATCCGCATTCGCGATGTGTCCTTCGGGAAATCCCGCGACGCCAATCGAGAAGCCGCCTGTCTCCTTGATGAATCGTACGAGCTCGTACGAGAACTCAAACCCGCCCTCGGTCTTCACGAACTCGCTGAGGCCTCCGGGCGGATCGCCGCGCAGTGCGAGGATGTTCTTGATGCCGAGCGACCGCGCCTGATTCAGTACGTCGGCAGTTTCCTCGCGTGTCGCGTTCACGCACGTCATGTGCGCCATCGCCGTGAGTCCCTGATCGCGCTGGATGCGGTCCACGATGGTCAGCGTTTTTTGACGCGTGCTGCCGCCGGCCCCGTACGTGACGGAGCAGAAATCTGGCTTCAACGGGCTCAACGCGGGGATCGTTTTTTCGAGAAGCGTCCGCTCGCCTTCAGGGGTTTTGGTCGGAAAAAACTCGAACGAAATTACCGGCCGGCGCGCCAGTTGCGCGTCGGCATAGATGTCACGTATGAGCCGCATGTAGCAGATATCCTAACCTTTCTGCGTGTTAACATGCGGACCTGGTCCCGATGACGCTCGCTCTCTGCGTGTTTGTGTCGGCCCTTGCGGTCACCGGCGCGTCTGCGGCTGAACCGATTGAGTGGTCGCCAACGGTCAAGCTCACCCTACAGGATTTCAGGAACAAGGTGCCGCCCTCCACCACCGATACGGCGCACGCCTGGGTCGCGCTCGACGTCGCGTGGGAATGTCGCGACGGGAACGCACGTTCGCACGCGCGCGCGATGTTCGATCCGGATCAATCATGGTGGCGGGGCGGCACGTCCAATCTCTGGGGAGGCGTTGAAGAAGGGTTGTCGCGCAGCCAGCTCGACAACCGCCGCACGAGTGCCCAGCGCGATCACGACTTACTGCAGCATGAGCAGCTGCACTTCGATCTCACCGAGCTCGCCGCGAGGAAAATCCGACGCGAACTCGACGGCCTCGCACGCGCCTGTGCGACACCAGGCAGCAACGACGCCATCGGCAACGCCGTCGCCGCCATCGAGGGCGCGTGGACCGACGAACAGGCTCGCTACGACAAGGACACCGATCACGGTACGAACCGGGTGAAGCAAAGGCAGTGGGAGCTGCGTGTTCGCACAGAGCTCAGGGTTGAGGATGCGGCGCGTGCGCCGCGCGCTGACCTTCCGTCACGTTGACCATCGAGAGCACCACGGCGCCAATCACGAAGAAGGCAATGATGCTGAGGATCGCGGCGCGGCTGGAGCCCGTCGTGGCGCTCGCCAGCTCGAAGGTGGCTGGCCCTGCGATGGCGCCGAATTTCTCGAACACCGAGAAGAATCCGAAAAACTCCGACGATCGATCGCGCGGAATCATGCTGGCGAACAGCGATCGGCTGAGGGCCTGGCTTCCGCCCTGCACGGCGG
Source organism: Vicinamibacteria bacterium (assembly GCA_031371345.1). GTDB lineage: Bacteria > Acidobacteriota > Vicinamibacteria > Vicinamibacterales > JAMQPK01 > JAMQPK01. The sequence continues at coordinate 8,291 of JANMJM010000041.1, read as the reverse complement.
CCACCATGAACGCGAGTACATAAAAATCGCGCTCCGTCTTCATGTGGTAACCCATCACGCTGATGAGCGTATATATGCCGAGCGCGATGAAGAGCGACGCTTTGGCGCCGATCGTTCCAGCCAGCATCCCGAAGAGAAACGCAAACGGAATCCCCACGAACTGGACGAGGAGGATCGCGGTGATGAGCGCATTTCGGCCGATGCCGATCTCCGTTCCGTAACTTGTCGCCATTCTGATGATGGTGTTGATGCCGTCGCTGTAAATCACGAACGCCACCAGCATCAGGAAGGCATGCCTGTACCGCCGGAGATCGCGGAGCGTCTGGGCGAGCCCGCGAAACGCGGTCGCGATTAATTCGACGCGCGATCGGAAATGCGGTGCATTCTTAATGGCGGGTTCGGGCACACGACGGAACAGCGGAAGAGAAAAGAGCGCCCACCAGACGGCAACACTCAGAAACGACAGCCGCGACGCCTGGCCGGCATCGCGCAGCCCGAATGTCGCCGGCGTCACAATCCAGGCGACATTCAACGCCAGTAGAATGCCGCCGCCGAGATACCCGGCCGCATAGCCGGCTGACGACACGCGGTCGATCTCATCTCGCGACGCGATGTGGGGCAGCAGCGAGTCGTAAAATGCCAGGCTTCCCGCCCAGCCGATGTTGCCGATGGCAAACAGCACCGCGGCAAACAGCCAATCGCCTTCCAAGACCGTGAAGAGCCCGGCAGACGCGAGCGCACCGACAAGCATGAACGCGGCAAGCAGCCGTTTCTTGATCGGCGCGAAATCGGCAATCGCGCCGAGCACGGGCGCGAGGAACGCGACAATGACCAACGCGATGGTCGTTGTTCGAGCGAGAAGACGAGTGGCTTCGCCCGGCAGCAGATTCGCGCCGGCGACCGACGCGAAGTACACGGGAAAGATCGCCGTGATGATGGTGGCGGCGAACGCCGAATTCGCCCAGTCGTACATCGCCCACGCGCGCTGTTCGCGGCGCGGCAACCCGATACGCGCTAGAACGTTCTTCTGGCGATCCATTCGCGCATCAGCGAGTCGACGACCACGTAGCGGTCGGGGTCGCGGGAAATGACATCTTGGCGCGTGAGGGCCTGGAGCGCGGCCTGGACGGTCGACGGACCGCCAAGCCGATAGCGCTCCCGCAAGTCGGCTGAAAGCAGCTCGCGCCCCTCGGCCAACACGACCGCTCTCAGTGTTGCACGCTGCCCAAGCGTGAGCCGCTGCCACACGGCCTCGAACATCATTTCCTGTTCGGCCAGCAGCCGATGCAGCGTCTCGTGCAGATCTTCAACGTTAATCCGTCGCTTTCCAGCGGCCCGCGCATCGTCCCAGCTCTCATGCGCCAGACGCTGAACGTCGTACGGCATGTTGCCGGCCAGGTCCACGATCGACATGCCGAGGCCTGGCTCCGGCTTAATGCCCGTTTTCGAAAACCGCGATTCGATGAACGGCGCGAAGAGCTCTGCGGGAATCTTCTCGAGACGCATCACAGGTCCCGCTTTGTAGAAGGGGCGCTTGGGACCGAGCATGCGCTCCATCAGGCTTGGCTCCGATCCCGCAAAGACGTAGCCGACGGTTCGCTGATGCTGTACCGCGCCGCGCACCGTGTGCTCGACGCTTCCACCGTTGAAGCCGCGAATGGCCTGAAATTCGTCGAGCGCGATCACCATCTTCCGTGCGCGCAGCTCGCTCAGGCGGCCCGGCAGCGCAAAGACGTCGGCCGCGAGCCTGGAGACGTCGCGTTCGGTCCGCACGGTCGGAAACTTCACCGCGAAGCCCATGACGCCGGACGAGTCGGCTTCCAGACGCACCTCGGGCCGTGCCGCGCCAATGGCGTCGCGCAGCCACGTGCGGGTTCTTTCCCAGCCCGTCTGCATGGTGAGCAGCGCGCGTGTGTAGCCTTCGAGGAACGCGAGGTAAGAGCTGTAGCTGCTGACGGTGATCTCGGCGGTGAGGGCTCCGCTGCGAGCCGCGGCCCGCAGGGCCTGGCGGATCAACGACGACTTGCCGTAGCGCCTCGGCGAGATGAGGAACACTTTCTGGCCGGACGCCAGATCTCGCACGAGCCGATCGAGCTCGTCGATGCGGTCGACAAAGGACGCCGCGGGCACGACCTCGCCGTACACGAACGGATTTTCCATTACGGTAATTGACGTAACCGTTACGGATTATAACGTAACGGGCTACGCCGGACTCTGCCAGAGCGCGCGGCCGACGAAGAACGGCCCCAGGCGGTCGAGGTAGAGCGAGGTCTGCTGGGTCTTTCGCATGGCCTGAACGATGTGCGACAGCGGGAACAACTCTTTGCCCAGCAGGCCAATCACGAAGTCGTTGTCGCTCTTGTCGAGACCGTAGCAGGCCAGGCGGATGTCGTGTGCGAAATCGCCGGCGCCGTACGACATGCCGATGGCCCCGTGCTCGGCCAGGATGACCCGTTGCTCGTCGGGCGGCAACTGCGCGAATCGGCCGCTGCGCCGCAGCGGGTACCAGACCGCCCACGGCCAGTCTTTGTTCAGGATCGTGCGGCGCGGCCTGTGAAGAATCGCTTCGGTGAGGTCGGGCTCGTAGCCCAGCGCATACGTCCGTCCGAGCATTGTCAGCTCGGGTTTTGCGACCAGCGATTCGAACGGCCGGCCGTTCAGCACTCCGCGAAGCGTCTTCACGAAGAAATTCGGATCCTTCGTGACGGTGAGAATACCGACCCCGTGGGGGTCGTTCGCATCCTCGTACACGGCGCCTTCGATGCCAGCCGACGCCAGCGCGTCTGCCAGCACCTTGCCGTCGCGGCAGCCGCCGTACACCAGGAGCTGCATGAACAGCCGCTCATCGGATCGCTGCGGCTGTCCGTTCTTCATCCCACCCTTTTCGCTCAGATCGGGTGGCTCAATACCTTTTCGCGGATCGTGACCCATGTGTGTGTTTGTCCCTGCCTACGCGCCCTTCAGATCGAGCGCACCAGTATAAATCGCCATGCCGACGACGGCGTCGATGCCGAGCGCGTCGAGCTCGTCGATCTCCGCCTGCGTGGTCACGCCGCCGGCGGCGATGAGCGGCCGCCTCGTGGCATCGCGAACGCGGCGTATCGCTGCGATGTCGGTCCCCTTCATGAGCCCCTCTTTGTCGACGTGCGTGTACAGAAACTCGCCACAGTACGGCTCGAGCGCCCGGACGGCGTCCACAGCCGTCGTCGACGTCGAGCTCTTCCATCCGTGCGTGACGACATGTCCGCCCTTGCTGTCGACAGCGCCGATAATGCGCTCGACGCCAACGGCGTCGGCGAACCGCTGGGCGCTGTCGATGTCGGCTCGCTTGTCTGTGAAGAGCGCGGACCCGACAATGACCTTCTTGGCGCCGATGCCGGCGAGCTCGAGGGCGCGGGCTGGAGTCCGCACGCCGCCGCCCACCTGGCAGGGAAGCCGGCCGCAGATTTCGCGGACGAGATGATCGTTCGAGCCCGAATTCATCGCCGCGTCGAGATCGATGACATTCACGCGCGGAAACCCCGAAAACTTTTGAATCCAGTAATCGAGGTCGGTCGTTTCAATGGCAAGTTTGTCGCCCTGGATTAACTGAACGACCTTGCCGCCTTTCAAATCGATTGCCGGAATCAGCATGGTTAAAGTCGCACCGGAATGCCACGGCTGCGAAGCAGCTCCTTCAGGTTTGTGACGCTGTGCTCTGAGAAATGAAAAATCGAGGCGGCCAGCGCCGCATCGGCAGAGCCCTCAATGAAAACCTCGGCAAAATGTTCGAGCGAGCCGGCCCCTCCCGACGCAATCACCGGAATTGGCACAGCTTTCGAGACGGCGGCCGTCAGCCGGCAATCGAAGCCGGCCCGTGTGCCATCGCGATCGATCGACGTGAGCAGGATTTCGCCGGCCCCGCGTTCCGCCGCTTCGCGCGCCCACTCGACCGCTTCGCGCCCGGTGCCGCTTTGTCCGCTGCGAACGTACACGATTGCACGGCCGTCGACCCATTTTGCATCGATCGCGACGATCACCGCCTGGCTGCCGTAGCGGGCAGCCAGCCTCGTGATCAACTCAGGATGGGTGAGGGCCGCCGTGTTCAAGCTCACTTTGTCGGCGCCCGCATCGACGGCCGCGGCCGCGTCGCCTTCCGAGCGGATGCCGCCGCCGACGGTCAGTGGAATGAAGATCCGCTTGGCAACCGCCCCCACAGTATCCGCCAGCGCGCGCCGGTTTTCGATCGTGGCGGTAACGTCCAGGATGACCACCTCGTCGATGCCTTCTTCGTTGTAGCGGGCGGCGAGCTCCGCAGGATCGCCAGCGTTCCGCAACCCCTCGAAGTGAACGCCTTTCACGACCTCGCCATTGCGTACGTCGAGACAGGCGATGATGCGCTTAGATAGCATCGAGAAAATTCTTCAAGACGCGCAAGCCGACATCGCCGGATTTTTCAGGATGAAACTGCACGCCGAATACTTGACCCCGCTCGACCGCACTCGCAAACGGTCTTCCGTGCGTCGTCACTGCAACCGCGTCGCCGGTGACAGGAGCCGCGTAGGAGTGAGTGAAGTACACCTGAGAGCCTTCCTCGATGCCGTCGAACATTCGAGAGGTGCGCGGAAAGTGCAACGCGTTCCACCCGACGTGCGGGATCTTCAAAGGCCAGCTTTGGCCGTTGCGCGTTTCAACGCCCCCCTCGAGGCGATCGCACTGCCCGGTCATGAGCGCCAGGCCCCGACAATCGGAGGCCTCCGTGCTGCCTTCAAAAAGCCACTGCAGGCCGAGACAGATACCGAATATCGGGCGTCCGTTCCCCAGCGCGCCGAGGATACTTTCGCGCCACGCGTCGCTCATCGCCGCAGTCGCCTGAAAATGACCGACGCCAGGAACGATGACCGCCGCCGCCCTGTCGAGATCCGAAGGCTGGCGCGGCACTTCCACATCGGCGCCGATGGCGGAGAGCGCCTTGCGCACCGAGGTGAGGTTCCCGGCGCCGTAGTCGATGAGGGCGATCACAAGAGTCCTTTTGTGCTCGGCAGCATGCGCGCCAACTGCTTGTCTTTGGCGCATGCGACGCGCAGCGCACGGCCGAACGCCTTGAACGCCGCCTCGACGCGATGATGGTTCGAACGTCCGTACATCACCTTCACGTGGACGTTGCCCCGAACGCCGAGCGCAAAGCCTTCGAAAAAGTCGTGGATCAGCTCGCTCTGGAGATCGCCGACGAGGCGCACCTTCACGCCGAGATCGACGACGGCGTGTGCCCGGCCTCCAAGATCGACGGCGGCAACGGCGAGCGTTTCGTCCATTGGCATGATGAAATAGCCGGCGCGATTAATACCTTTTCGGTTGCCCAGCGCCTTCGAGATGGCCTCGCCGATGGCGATGCCGAGATCTTCGACCGTGTGGTGCTGGTCAACGTCAAGATCGCCGTTCGCGCGAATCTCGAGATCGAATGCGCCGTGCCGGGTGACCAGCTCGAGCATGTGATCGAGAAACCGAATGCCCGTGGCGATGTTGTACCGGCCCTTGCCCTCGATGCCGATGCGGACGCGAATCTGTGTTTCGCGGGTCCGCCTGTCGATTACGGCGCGACGCACAAACCCTCCAACGCTTCGATGACGACTTCCGTGTGGCGCACGAGCCCCGCGGTAATCCGGATGCAGCCTCCGCAGCCGGGGTCGTGCGATCGATTGCGAATCAGAATGCCGCGCGTCGCCATGGCCTCGACCATTTCGCCTGGGTCGCCGACTCGGCTGACGTTGATTAAGACGAAGTTCCCGGCGCTCTTCCAGTACTGCAAGGCGAGACGCTCGCACGCCGCGTACAGCAGGTCCTTCGATTCCTCGACCTGCGTGCGATACCAGCTGAGATACTCCCGATCGCGGAGCGCCGCGCGCCAGCCGGCGGCGGCAAACACGCTGAGACTGTAGGGAGGTACCGCATTGCGGATCTGCTCCAGCCGTTCGGGATCACCAATCAAGCAGCCCGCGCGAAGGCCAGCCAGACCGTGAGCCTTCGCAAACGTCCGGCCGAGGACGACGTTCGGATGAGCATCGATCTCCGGAAGAAAGGTCTCGCCGCAAAAGTCGTAGTACGCCTCGTCAATCAGGACGGTGACGTCCGACGGCACCGTCCGTGCGACCTCGCGCAGCATTTCACGCGGAATAATCTGACCGGTCGGATTGTTCGGATTCGTCAGAAACAGAATCCGTGTCCGTTTCGTCAACGCGTCGCACACCTCGCGAAGTTGAAACTCGAAGGCAGGCTTGGGCGGGATCGCCACAATCCGCCCGCCTGCGGCTTTCACGAACACCGAGTACATCTCGAACGCCGGCGTCGGAATGATGGCTTCCGGCAACCCTTCTTCGCGCTGTGCTACGCCAAAGCTGCTGACGGTCGCTGCAAGCAGTCCCTCGTCGAGACCGTTCGTCAGCACGAGCTGCGATTCGCGCACACCGAGGTACTCGGCGCATTCCTTGGAGAGTGGGGCGTAGTCGGGGTAGTAGGCAACGTCCTCCGCCGTAAGCTGGCGAATGGCCTCGACGACCGCTTGCGAGCATCCACCGGTGTTTTCATTCAGGTGCAGACGCAGTGCGCCTGCGCGATCGGCCGGGCGCGCGTAGGTCATCGGAGTCGCACCTCGATCGACAAGGCGTGCGCTTCAAGCCCTTCTTGTCTGGCGAGAATCGTCACCGTCGGCGCAAGATTCTTCAATCCCTGACGGGTCACGCGCTGCACAGTGGATATGCGGACGAAATCCGATGTGTGCAGCCCGCCGCGAAACCGCGCGGCGCCGTTGGTCGGCAACACATGATTCGAGCCGATGGCGTAGTCGCCACCGACCTGCGCGGTGTACGGGCCGATAAAAATCGCGCCGGCGCAGCGAACGCCCGCCGCAATCCGTTCGTCGTCACACACGAGGTGTTCAGGCGCAGCCCGATTCGCGAGCTCCGTGGCCTCGACCCGATCTTTGGCGATGACAATGCCGCCGTTGCGAGCAAGCGATTCGCGTGCGGGCCCGGTCGCGGGCATGCGAGCATCAACGGCGCGAGAGACCTGCGACGCGAGCCGCCGGCTGGTCGTGATGAAAATCGCGCGCGCTTCAGGATCGTGCTCGGCCTGCGCGATCAAGTCGGCCGCGATCCATTCCGGAGAGCCCTTGTCGGCGACGATGACGATCTCGGTGGGGCCTGCGTAGAAATCGATGGCGCAGTCGCCGGCCACAAGCGCTTTCGCCGCCGCCACGTACTTATTCCCTGGACCCACGATCTTGTCCACCTTCGGCACTGTCTCGGTGCCATAGGCGAAAGCGGCAATGGCTTGCGCGCCGCCCATTCGGAAAAGCTTGGTCACTCCTGCTGCACGTGCTGCGGCCATGACGACTGGCGCCGGACGGGCGCAGGCCACCATTACCTCGGCCACACCGGCAGCGCGCGCGGGAATGGCCGTCATTAACAAGGATGAAGGAAGAGGATAACGACCCCCTGGAACGTAGCACCCAACGCGATCGAGCGGCGTGACACGTTGCTCGACGATGACGCCCGGTTGCGTGACGATTTTCCATTCCCTCGGGCGCTGACGTCGGGCCACCTTGTGGATGTTCTTCGCCGCCGCGGCGATCGCGGCTCGGACTTTCGGCGGCACTCGCGCTGCGCCTTCCTCAATCTCATCCTTCGAGACTTCGATGGGGCCGTCGAGGTTGTCGAATTTCCTGGCGTAGCTCACGAGCGCCGTATCTCCACGCCGCCTCACCGCAGACACAATGGCAGCCACCGACGCCCTCGTCGCGCGGTCGTCTCCGCTCGTCGGCCGCAGGAGCCGGTCGACCGCCTTCGTATCGCTCGAGGAGATGATTTTCATCAGACGACGATCTTGTTCAACGGGTACTCGACGATGCCCTGCGCGTGCGACGCTTTGAGCTTCGGTATCAGGTCGCGCACCGTACGTTCTTCGATAATCGTGTTCACGGCCACCCATCCGTCCTCGCTGAGCGGCGAAATCGTCGGCCGCTGAAGGGCGGGCAACAGTTCGAGGATGCCTTTCAAGTCGTCGCGCCGGACGTTCAGCATCAGGCCGACGCGCCCTTGCGCTTCGATCGCTGCCCTGAGGAGCAATGAAATATTCTCGATTTTCGTGCGCTTCCACGGATCGGACATGGCCGATGCGTTGGCGATCAGCTGTGTATTGCTTTCCATGACGGTATCGATAATCGGAAGGCGGTTCGCGCGTAGCGTGGACCCGGTCTCCGTGGCCTCGACGATGGCATCGGCAAGTACCGGAGGCTTCACTTCCGTGGCTCCCCA
>JANMJM010000322.1:0-3796 GCA_031371345.1 Vicinamibacteria bacterium | reverse complement strand
CGGCAGATATTTCAGCGCGTACGTGTAACAGACGTAGCCGATGAACGAACCCACGATCAGCAGATAGAACATTCCGAGTGTGCTGCGAAGCGTGTAGTGCCATGCCGGCCATTCGCCGGCAACCGTCCCAATCGCCAGTTGTATCGCGCCTCCAAAGAGCATCTGCATCGCAGCGGCGGCGAGAACGTCTTCATGACGGTTGTGACGTTTGGAATACGCAGAGCCGATGGCCCATCCGCAACACGAGCATTGCAGCGCGATCACGCCGAGAAGAAACTGACGGCTCCCCACGCCGACGAGCTTCTCTCCAGCGCTGACCAAAAGCACGATGCCCCCGAATCCGATGGCCAGCCCTGTCAAATGGCGCGCACGCAGACGCTCCCCGCCGGGCATGAGCGCCTCGACTCCGACCATCCAGAACGGGATCATCGAGATCATGACGGCCGCCATTCCACTGGGCACGAATTGCTGAGCCCACACCAGGAAGCCGTTGCCGGCGCCAACCATCAGCGCGCCGAGCAGCACATGGCCAGGCCACGACGCGCGCGACGGCAACGCGATGCCCCGCATCTTCACGGCGGCGGCGAGCAGCGATCCGGCCGCAAGATGGCGCACGCCCGCCATCAACAGCGGCGGATAGCTTTCGATGGCAACGCGTGTGGCGATGTAGGTCGTGCCCCACGAAAGGCACACCGCTATCCACGCCCAGTACGCGCGCGTGTGCTGTTGGGATGGCTTATCCGGCGAGGTCAACGTCCGGACGATATACCAGGTGACTCGCCGGGGGGTATCGTGTGGGTCCCGACGACGGGCTCGGCGAAGCCGAAGACGATGTATGCGACAGCCGGCGCCGGACGCCCGCGGTATGTTGCGGGGCTGAAGGTCCACTGCATCAACGCGTCACGCGCGGCGCTCTCGAATCCCGGCTCGGAGCCGATGGCGCGCACGTCGGTCATCTTTCCTCGCTCGTCGAGCAGCACTTCAAACAAAACAATAGAAGCGTGTAACGCCTTCACCGGATAGGGCGGCGACACAAGCGAGGTGGGATAGGGCACGTCGGTGGACGCCTTCGCGACGTCTTTCGGAACTTCCCCAAGCGTGGGACCGTTCACAACTGTTGGCGGGCGGTACACCGCAGCGATTAACACGGTGGCGTCCACGGGGCCGATGGTGTTGTCATCACGGACGGCCTCCGCCGGCTTGAAGGTCCAGCGTCCAATGGCGTCGAGCAGCAGGTTGGAAAACGGCGGCGTGCTGCGAACGATCACCGGCCTCGTTAACGTGCCGCGCCGGTCGATGATGGCTTCGATGACCACCTGCCCGCCCCCGACGACGTTAGGCGGCGCCACAGCGGGCAGATCGCCGCGCACCAGTCGAGGCGGCGAATACGACAGCGAAGTCTGCGCCGCCGCCGAGGTCGCTACCGTGAGCGCGAGCGCGAAAAAGCTGGCGGCTTTCACAGAGTAGGCTCGGCCTGCGCGGGCTTTCCGACGGCTGGCGTCCAGGCAGGAGGGTCGCTCGCAGGAAACGACTCCTCAGACGCTTTCATCACTTCATCCCCGCTGTTGCGCTCGGCGAGCATCGCCTTGAGCCGCCCTTTCACGACAGAGCCGAACCGTTTTTCATACGCGTGCGCGACGAGGAAGAGCCCCCCGGCGATCAACAGAAAGCCCAATGCGCCCTTTGTGCGGCATCGGGAATCCGCGGCCGTCTGTTTGTCCCAGACGCTGGGACCCTCGCGGAGCACAGTGAGATTAGAAGGTTGATAAGCCATGACGCGAAATGAAGCAAGCACAGGGCCACAGCCCGCATCGCTGGAAAGGGCTGACGGCTAAGGGCTGAGGGCGAAAAGACATGATCGTCGCTGACGTAATTTACGACACGTCGAGCATCGGACTCAATGCCCGTGTATGTGCTCCCCCTGTTCGACCTCCCCTACATCGACGGTGCTCATCAACCCCGCTTCGGCGTGATCCAGGATGTGGCAGTGATACATCCACGATCCCGGCCGCTCGAATCGCACGAGAAAGCGAACGGTCATGTCGGCGGGCACGTTGATGGTGTCTTTCCAGGCAAGCGGCCGCACAGGCACGCCGTTGTCGTCGAGCACCTGAAAGAAAAACCCGTGAAGGTGGATGGGATGGGCCCAGGTCGCGTTGTTGGTAATCGTCCACAGCTGTTTTTCGCCAAGTGCAGCGCGTACGCGGGTGCCCTCCCAGAAGGGGCCGCCTTTGATGCCGAACTGTCCCTTGTTCTTGTCGAGTATGAGCTCAAGTTGAACTGGTTTTGCATCGCGGCTATCCATCGATACGATGGCACGGCGAATCACCGGCAGTGGCGCGGCCGCGACGGGTGGCAACGGCGCGGGAGTCAAGGTCATCAGTTCTTCCACGCTCCGAAACTCTACGCTGCCGAATCCGCGGTTGAACGGGACGGCTCGAAGCACCAGCGGCGCATCCGGCTCTGCACGCGGCGCGACGAGCACATCCATACGTTCGCCCGGAGCCAGGACCAGATGATCGCGAGGCACTGAATACTCGAGCAGGCCGCCGTCAACGCCAATCTGCATGAACGACTGCGCGGCGCCGAGCACCAAATCGAAGTACCGGCTCTTGGAACTGTTCACCAAACGCCATCGTTGCAGAGCGCCTTCTCGAAAGGTGAGGATCGGCTGTATGCGGCCATTCACCAGCTGATGATTGCCTTCACGCCCGAGCAGGTCGCCGAGTACTCCCCCACTGTCGGGCGGCTCCAGTTTCCCATCGTCGAGCGCAATGTCGCTTAAGACGAGCACGAGCTCGTCTGGCACCCGAACCGTGTCTTCCCGCTCCTCGACCAGCAGCGCGCCGTAGAGGCCGAAGCCCACCTGCGCGGCCGACATGACGTGAGGGTGATACCAGAACAAGCCGGCATCGGGGACGATGAAGTCGTACGTGAATGTTCCACCAGGCGCGACGGCCTCCTGCGACACACCGGGCACGCCGTCCATCTGAATCGGCACTTGCACGCCGTGCCAATGAATCGTGGTTGGCTGTGGCAACGCGTTGGAGAAGTGCACGATCACGCGATCGCCCACGTGTGTGCGAATAAGCGGCCCTGGAAGTCCGCCGTTGTACGTCCACAGCTCGCTGGGAACGCCCGGCACGACGGTTATCGATGACACCGCGGCTTTGAGATTGATCTCGACGATGTGCGACTCAGGGTTCACATCGACAGCGTCCGCGAGCTTTACGCCGGCATCCCAGCCGGCTGGTTGAAGCGATTGTGGCGAGGCTGTGAGAGCGCTGGAGAGAACGAGCGAAAGAGCGATGACAACAGTGCGCATATGTTGTGAGACAAGCAGAGCACGTTCCGTGCCCGGGGTCTTACATGTCTGCGACATGCTGCCGCAACTCTGATACCTGCCGAGACTGGGAATTTTTCCACATGGCGAAGGAAAAATCCACGCAGTCCCGATGTTTCTCGCAGCGGGGCTCGATCTGTGCTATCACTTCGCTACCATGAAAACTGTGCAGGCCCGTCGCGACCTTCTCAAGAGCGGTTTCACCCTTGTGGGCCTCGCCGCTCTCGGTATGAACGAATTTGCTCTTCCGGCTCTCGCCCAGGCGGAAGTGCTCGTACCCTTTACCGACATACCGGAGAACTTCCCGACGGTGACGGGCGTGGACCGGCGCATTCTCGATGTCCGAACGATCGACGGCCCGCTCACTCCCAAGGAACTCTTCTTCACAACACAGCACTATGGGCATCCCGTCATCGACCCGGCGGCGTTCCGTCTGAAGATTTCCGGACTGGT
>JANMJM010000293.1:0-7345 GCA_031371345.1 Vicinamibacteria bacterium | reverse complement strand
CCGTGATGGATTCGACCGGTGCGGTACTGCCGGGCGCGACCGTCACGCTTTCAAACGCGCAAGGCACCGTGGGGAGTAATCAGGAAACAACCAGCGATGGGCGCGGCGGCTATCAGTTCGTGCGGCTCGTCCCCGGAACCTACACCGTCAAGGCGACCATGCAGGGGTTCAGACCGGTCGAGCAGCGGAACATCACCGTCAACGCCGACGCGACGGCGCGCGCCGATCTTTCATTGTCGATTGGTCAGCTCGAGGAAGGCGTCGTCGTGTCCGGTGAAGCACCGTTGCTCGATACGACATCCGCGATGCGCCAGACGGTTCTGACGCACGACGTGCTGCAGACGCTGCCGAATCGCATGGACGTCTGGTCAATTACGCGCGCCATTCCCAGCATCGTCGTCAGCAAAGTCGATGTTGGCGGATCGGAGTCGTTCCAGCAGTCGGGCATCACGGTGCATGGCACGAGCACCGAGGGCGGCTACTACGTCGACGGCATGGACGTGTCGCACATGGACGGCGCCGGCGCGGGCGCGACGTTCTACATCGATCCGTACGCCTATCAGGAGAACAACTTCCTGCAGGGCAACAGTCCGGCAGAGTCGCCGCGCGGCGGCCTGGTCTTCAACATGATCAGCCGCACGGGCACCAATCAGCTGCACGGAGGCTTTGATATCGCCGGCATGACCAAGACCATGGGGTTCGACAACGTCTCGAGCACCGTGAAGACGCAGCTGCTGCGCAGCATTCCGGCGTCGGTGAAAGCGGCGAGACCCGACTTGAAGCCGACGGCAGACATCAATTATCTCTACGACAGCGGCTGGTGGCTGGCCGGTCCGGTGTTGAAGGACAAAGTCTGGTTCTCGACCTCGCTGCACTACCAGCAGATTCTGCAGTATCTCCTCGGCAGCTATAACCCGGACGGCACGTCGGTGCCCGACGATAACAATCTGTTCAACAACAGCAACAAGCTGGCGTGGCAGATGACGAAGGCCTCGCAGCTCAGCTGGTTCTATACGGTGCAACACAAGGTGAACGGCCATCGCGCCAGCACGACGAATTTCGCGGAAACGGGCGCGACGCTGCACAACGTGAAAACCCCGCAGGTGAATCAGGTGAAGTGGACCTCGACGATCTCGTCGAAGTTCCTCATGGACGCATCGACGAGCATCTTTCGCGTCTCGGACAATTTTCACTGGCCGAAAGAGGCGAAGGACGACGCCATTGCCGGGTGGGATCCGATCACCAATACGGAGTCGCGCATTCTCGCGACCTACGCGATCAGCGACATGCGCCGTGTGGTCGGACAAGTCAGCGCGAGCTATTACACGACCCAGCACGACATCAAAATGGGTCTGCAGCTAAATCACGGATCGCTCTCTCCCTATACCTATTCGTCGTCGGGCATGCGCGCGATTTACCGGGCGGGCGTTCCCGACTCCGTGAACACCTACAACACGCCGACCTATTCGGACATGAAGGATCGGGAAACGGCGTACTACATTCAGGATCAGTGGCGGCCGATTCGCCGGCTCACCATGAATCTCGGGCTGCGCGCCGAGACCAATTACGGATGGATGACGGCGGCATGCCAGTCGAAGACGCCGTTCGTGGATGCGCAGTGCTTCCCGGCGCTCAAAGGATTTCCCGACTGGACGGCTGTGAACCCGCGCTTCTCGACCATCTATGACATCGCAGGCAACGGCAAAACGGCGCTGAAATTTGCCGCCAACCGCTACATCACGCCTGTCGGCAAGAGCATCGTCGAGCGTGTGAATCCGATCAGGGCCGTAAGCGACACGCGCAGCTGGGTCGCGCAGTCCCAATGCGCGACGGTGAACTTCATCGGCTGCGACTTGAACGGCGACCGGCTGCCGCAAATCAACGAGCTCGGACCCTCGTCCGGTTATCCGTTTGGTAACGCCAACCGGTACGCTCCCGATACCAAGTGGCCTTGGTCGCGCGAGCTTACGGCCGAGCTGCAGCGGCAGCTCCCGGGCAACATGGTCGTCACCGTCGGCTACACGCATCGCGAGAAGCTTGGACAAATTGGCTCCCGCAACGTGGCTGTGCCGATGTCGGGCTACACGGCGCTCAACGTCACCGAGCTGAACAGCGGCAAGGCGCTGACAGTTTTCAATCAGGATCCGGCGACCAGGGGCAAGAACGACATTCTCTGGAACAACGAGTCGGCGCTGAATTCGACCTACAACGGCACAGACCTCACGGTGAACAAACGGCTGAGCAACAGGTGGATGTTCAACGGCGGCGTCAGCGTCGGCAAAAACGTGGGCGACATCTACGGCACCGACGACCTGAACAATCCGAACAGAACGTTCCGCCGGGGCATCCAAGGGAATGACGTGCCCTTCTCCTTGCGGCTCTCCGGTCTGTACGAGCTGCCGTATGGCGTCTCGGCGAGCGCCACGTTCCAGCGTCAGAGCGGCTTCCCCGAACTGACGACGGTGTCGGTTGGCAACAACACCGTTGCGCTCGTGCAGGGAACGACGAGCGTCGCGGTCGATCCGCGTGCGACGACACGACTGCCGATGTTGAATCAACTCGACATGAGCCTTCGGCGCGCGTTCAGGATGCAAGGCCGAGCCTTTTTCCCGCGGCTTGACCTGTACAACATGCTGAACAACGCGACGATCACGAGCCGCGTGACCACGCTCGGCGGGAGTTATCTGCTGCCGAACAGCATTCAGCGCGGGCGGATTATCAAGTTGGGGTTGAACGTCGAGTACTAGGTCGGGTCGGTAGGGCGAGGATTAGTCGAGGTGAAGAGAAAAGGCCAGCATGTGCTGGCCTTTTCTTTATTCGAGTGACTGAAAGCTAAAACTTCGTCGCTCGCCATTCGTCCGACAATTTATTGATGACCGCCGTGGGCGTGTCACCGTCGTGCACGACGACGCGATAATGCAGCGTCAGTGGCGCGCCGGTTTTGATCGTCATGGGGCCCAGCGCGGCAATGTTCGGATTCAGCATCCACAATCCGCGCGATCCATGCCATGTTGTCGGCGGATTTGACGGATGGTCCAGCACGGCAGCACCGACCGTCTTCCCGCTGGCAAGCTTCACGACGTAGCCGTACCACGGCGCGCTCGGCCAGTTCAGCTCCGGAACCGAATAATGCGCGTCGGGGAGCGTGACGACGCCCCCTGGATACGTGTAGTGCGACTCGCCGTCCTTGCGCGCCTGAAAATTAAAACCCGAGAACGACTGCTTGTTCAGCTGATAGTCGACCAGGACTGCCAGTCGAAATCCGATGTCGATGACGAACGCGCCCTCCCGTTCTGTAACGGTGGCCGTCGTCGTCTCGTCCGCCATCTTGCGGTTGTTGACGCTCCAATCGTTGTGAATTTCCAGCTGCGCCTTGGACGCGTCAGCGGACACGAGCTTCACGTCACGAGTCTCGATGACGCGGCCCTCGCGCGGCGCGTACTGACCCCATCCCCAGAAATCGGCTTTGGTGATGCTCCACCCGTACAACGCGCTGGTCGGAGTGCGCTTCGACAGATCGATTGGCTGTCTGAACTCCGCATCGTGCCACGCGATATACATTCCGCGATGATGCGGATGATCGTCCGGAGCGAGATTCGTGACCCGCTCGCCCGACGGCGTGTTCACTGGATGGAAGCACGCCGTGCTCGGTGAGGTGAGCGCAACGTTGTCGGGCTTCTTCGTCATGTACTCGAACACGACGCGGCCGTCCGGAGTCCTCAATTGGACGCCAAATGGCGCCGGTACCATCGTGAAGCCGGAACCGGAAGCGGCGCGCGGCTGCGCGGACTGATTCCGCGCACCCGCATTTACCGCCGCCATCCCGACTACGAAGGCACCACAACAAATCAGCAGAAGCGTTTTCATTACGCCAGCTGATACTCGGGCGTGCTCATGATCAGGTGAACAGTCATCCGCAGCGCGTCTTCCATGTAAGTTTTGGCCCGGACGAGGCTGTCGGTTCCGAGCTCCCGGGTCAGAAATTCCACGAGGGCATCACGAGTCGCCTTCGCCGTCGGCACGCGCAGCAAGCGCCACAGCAGATAGTCCACGGCGTCGGCTGCCGTCTTCGCCTCGCTTTGCAGCACCATCTGCGTGAGGTCGAACTGCGCGGCATTGCGCGGCGTGGGAATCAACTTGCGCGCCGCCTGCTGCCAGCCGATGTAGCCCGAGATGCGCGTGTTGAATTGCTCGTCGCGCTCGAGGTTCACCATGTCGAATGTGCTCATGCGCGAGGGATCGCCCACGGCGGTCGCCGCTCCGATGTCGTAGCCATCGCGCAACCGGCTGCCCAGCACGCCGTCGCTGCCGGCGCCGAAGTTCCAGTCGCGGAAGCCCGTCATATCGGGGATGAGCACTTCGCGTGCGACGTTGCCGCGCTCGATTAGCATTCCAGGCGTAATCCACGCCTTTCCGCCGGCCCAGCCGGCCACCGACGGCGGGTTCAGCAGATGCTGGCCCATCGCGATCGTCGATTGATTGAAGTCGGGCACACCCGGAACCTCATCAACGCCCAGGTGCCTCATCATCGTGATCAGATGCTCCACCGGTCCCTTGATGTGTCCGCCGTAGCTCGCCTGGCTGTAGAAGTCCTTCGACGACAGAATCACCATCAGCAGCGGTTTGACTTCGAAGTTGTTCGTGCGCAGCACCGCGCCCAGCTTCTTTCGCAGGTCCGGCGACAACTCGTCTCGTACCAGGAAGCGGTAAATCTTTGCAGCGAGATACTCCGCGGTGACTGGCTGCTCGAAGACGATCTTGAGGACGTCCACACCGTCGAAGTTTCCGGTCCGGCCGAGGAACGTCTTTTCACCAGCGTCGTGTTTCGCCGGGTCAACTTTGAATGTTAGGTTGTCGAAGTACCACCCCGTGAACGCGCGCGCGCACTCGCGCACGTCTTTCTCGGAATAGTTGCCGACGCCCATGGTGAAGAGCTCCATCACCTCGCGGGCGAAGTTCTCGTTCGGCGCGCCTTTGACGTTGTACTGCGCGTCGAGGAAGTACAGCATCGCCGGGTTCTCGGCGACCTTGATCGTGAGATCGCGCAGGTTGCCCGTGGCGCCCCGCTCGAACAGATCGATCTGCTGCATCATCTTGCGATAGTCGCGGACTTTGTTTTCGTGGGTCGCGAAGTGGCCGTGCCACAGCAGCGCCATCTTCTGCTCGAGCGGATGGGTCGTCTGCACCATCCGGTTCGCCCACCAGTACCCCAGCCGCCGCGTCTCGAGCATCGTCGCGCGCAGCCAGTAGAAAAAGCGATCGGAAACAGGTTGTACCGGACGATTCCCTTCGGGCTTGGTGTCGATACCCATCGACACGCCGGACTTCAACGCGCGGTCTGTCGCTTCGGGCCGGCTTTCCGGAAACCCGTTCAGCGACGAATCCCACAATCCGGATTCGACAAACGGCTGCATCTTCGGATTCGGGATGGTCTCGTAATGGACGAGCGAGCGGATGGCGCGCTCGAGGCCGAGATCTGCGAGCTGCTGGATTTCCACCGGCGTCCCGCCGAATCCCGCGTGAGACAGCAGGTGCGCGGCGCGGTCGTAGTTCCAGTCCGCTCCGGTGATCGGCGCGAGATCTTCTTTCCACTCCGGCGGTCCCGGAGACCAGCCCGTGCGATTGGCCACGTATCTCTCCAGCCGCGCGCTACGCGCGGAATATCTTCAAGGTTTCGAACTTCTGTCCCAGCACTTTCGCCGAATCGGCGCGCAGCCAGTTTTCGATTAACGTCGCGTATACCTGACGGAAGTCGGTGGTGGTTTCGAGGTTGTCGCCGAGCACGAGGTTGGTGAGGCTCGGCGGCGTGCCGTAGAGCCCGCCCTTCACGCCGTTGCCGATGACGAAGTTCACCTGCGCCGTGCCGTGATCCGTGCCGAGGCTCGTGTTCTCGGGCACCCGCCGGCCGAACTCGCTGTGGATGTACATGACGACGTCGTCTGCGCGACCGATCCGCTGCATTTCGTGGAAGAAGCCCGCCACCGCATCGGCGCAGTATTCGAGTTGTCGATCGTGCGGCGCGGCCTGGTTCACGTGCGTGTCGAACAGGCTGTTGCGCAGCGGCACGTAATAGAGCTTCGTCGGGAAGTCCGCTTCGATCAGCGCCGCGACTTTGTCGAGATCGAGCAGGCGCAGGTCGGGATTATCTTTGCCGCGGTAGTGGCTCCACGCGGCACGCACCAGCTCGGATGCCTGCGCCGCGCTCCTGGTCACTTCCAGCACGTACTGGTGTGCGTCGCCGAAGGGTTGGTGCTGCGCGCCCAGCGCGTCGAGGACCGGCTTCTCCTGCGCGAACACGCCGCGCTGGAACCTCGTGGGGTCGATGAACACGAGCGGCACATGATTCTCGCCCTTCACCGCCAGCGTCTGGCTATCGGAGATGTTCACAATCATGTTGCCGCGCGTGCCCGCGGGATCGATCGCGGACGCGGTGCGTCCGATCCAGCCGTACTCGTTGCCGCTGTTCGGGGCCGCCGTGTGCCAGAACGAGACCGACGTGAAATGCGAGAACGACGGCTGGTCGTAGCCCACACCCTGCACGATGGCCACTTTGCCTTCGTCGTACAGCTGCTTCATGCCGCGCATCGACTTGTGCCAGCCGAATTGCGCGTCGATCTTCAGCAGGTCGCGTTCCTTGATGCCGATGGTCGGCCGATGCTTGTAGTACATCGGGTCGCCGTACGGGACGATGGTGTTCAGTCCGTCGTTGCCGCCGAACCACTCGAAGACCACAAGGATTTTGCCCGACTGCTCCGCGGCGGCTGCCAGGCTGGCTCGGTTCAGGACAAACGGGACCGGTCCGATGCCGCCGACGAGGCCAAATCCGAGGCCGCCGGCGCCGATCCGGATCATGTCGCGCCGCGAGACGCCGCTGCCGCTCAATCGATCTCTCGTTGCCATCACGCTCGCCTCTCTGCGGATAGTCTCTGCTGGGTGGGGCTCAGGATACGCCGTCCGGCTGCGATGCTCAAGGTGGATGTGCGTGTAGTGGCTTCAGGATGACGAGCTACGGCTTCCAGCGCACGTATCGCGCGAGCTGGTCAACTGGATCAAATTCTCCGCACTCGATCAGACTCTCCGCCAGACACAGCGCCATCGACGTGTCGTCGGTCCACTGCCCCGGCTCAAGGTTGAACGGGCCGCCGCCGTTCATGTCGTCGATCGGGTCGAAAGTGCCGGGCGCGGAGAGCTCCACGGTTGTCCCGAGGGCGTCGCCTGCCGCGAGACCGAGAAGTGCCCCGCGATAGCGGTCCACCAGTTTTATCGCGGGCTCGTGAATTGGCATTTGTTCGAGCAACACGGGAATCGTGAGATCAATCAAATGTGTCGAGTTTCCGTCATCGCT
>JANMJM010000228.1:0-21595 GCA_031371345.1 Vicinamibacteria bacterium | reverse complement strand
TTCCAGTTTCTAGTCTCGTGAGTACGAAACCGCTGTACACCGGCCGGACGTATTTCCCGAGCGTTTTCTCGGGGCGCGATGTCCGCCGGTGTATCGAACCGTTAAACTCACGAGACTAGATGCTCAGGTGAGCGGCGTCTGGCAGCACGTTCAGACGAGCGTTTCCACCACGACGAATCCGAACGGACAAAACTTCGGGTTCGGTATCACCGGATCGTCTGTCGGTTGGGCGACCGTCACGGCAACGCTGCCCGCCGGTACGTCCGCGTACCGGTTCCGCTATTGGACCGACGGAGCCGTCGTCAGGCCAGGGTTCGCGGTGGATACCATTGCAGTTGGCGGGACCATTGATAATGCCACTAGCACATCAGGTTGGACATTGGACGGCTTCCGGCAGCTCACGGGTGGCCAGTTCACGGAGACGTACTTCCACTATTACTTGGCGGAGTCGCGCAGCTACGTCCGCAACGACACGAGTCTGTGCGGCGCCTACAACTTCCTCAGCGGTAACTGGCTCGAAAAGCAGTGCTACGCGAGAGGTCTTCTGATTTGGTACCGTAATTCGTCGATCTCAGATAACAACACGTATGAGCACCCTGGGTATGGCCAGGTTCTGCCGATCGACTCTCATCCAACGCCGAACGTGAAGCCCGACGGGCGCACCGACTGGCGCACACGATGGCAGACGTGGGACGCGCCGTTTGGGGTCGACACGAACGCCGTCACGCTTTCGCAGGTGATTAACAAATCCCGAACGCTCAAGCAAACGTATACCTCGACGTCGGTTCCGTCGTTCTTCGACTCTTCCGAGACGGCGTACTACGACGCGTCGATCCCATACAATTCCGTGAAGACGGTCGGATCGGGGCTGAAAATCGACATCACGGGGGTCAGTGAAGACAGAGGATCGTACCGCGTCCACGTATACCAATAAAGCACGTGTTCCTCCGTCGTCTTACTTGGCGATTAGCTTCCTGGCTCGGGCGCAGACGTGATCGACGGTGAAACCGTATTCACGCAACAACACGTCCGGCGGGGCGGACGCGCCGAATCGCTCCACGCTTATCACGTCGCCAAAAGCGCCGACGTAGCGGTGCCAGCCCTGCGCCACGCCTGCTTCGACCGCCAACCGTGCGCTCACCGATGGAGGCAGCACGCCGTCACGATCACGTTGCGGCAGAGCGTCGAACAACTCCCAGCTCGGCATCGACACGCAGCGCACTGCGATTCCCTCCACCCGTAAGCGTTCCGCCGCGGCCACGATCAGGCCGACCTCCGAGCCGCTGGCGATCAGAATCAGTGCAGGTTTCCCATCGGCCGCATCCGACAGCACGTAGGCGCCGCGCCGCACGCCGTCCGCCTTCGCGTAGCGGCTGCGATCGAGCGTGGGCAGCTCCTGCCGGCTCAGCACGATCAGCACCGGACGATCGCGTGTCTCGAGTGCGACCCGCCACGCAACCGCGGTTTCGTTCGCGTCGCCAGGACGAATCACCGTGAGATTCGGTACCGCGCGCAGCGCCGCTAACTGCTCCACCGGCTGGTGCGTCGGGCCGTCCTCGCCGAGTGCAATGCTGTCGTGTGTGAACACGTGGATCACGTGCAAGCCCATCAGCGCGGCCAGCCGGATCGGAGGACGCATGTAGTCGGAGAAGATGAGGAAGGTCGAGCCGTACGGCACCGTTCCACCGTGCGCCGCCATGCCGTTGACGATCGCGCCCATCGCGTGCTCGCGCACGCCGAAGTGCAAGTTGCGCCCGGCGAAACTCCAGTCGCCGCCGGTCGAGCCTTGCGTATCGAGCTTCTGGCCAGGCGGCGGATTGAAATCGCCGAGGCCCTTGAGCGCGGTGTGCGTGGACGGATCCAGATCGGCCGAACCGCCCGTGAGCGCCGGCAGTCTGGGCGCCACGGCATTCATCACTTTGCCAGAGGCCACCCGCGTGGCCATCCCTTTCGCGTCGGCTGGAAAAACCGGAATGTCCGCGTCCCAGCCGGGCGCTAGCTCGCCGCTGATCCGTCGCCGTAACTCCTCTGCCAACTCGGGGAAGGCTCGCGTGTAGGCCACCATGCGTTCCTGCCATGCCGCCTCATCGCGCGCGCCGCGCGTCAGCGCGCCGCGGAAGTGCGCCAAGGCCCGTTCGGGAATCAGGAACGGCGGCTCGGTCGGCCAGCCGAGCGCTTGCTTGGTCAATCGCACTTCGTCTTCGCCGAGCGGCGAGCCGTGCGCCTCGAAGCTGTCGTGCTTGTGCGGCGAACCGTATCCGATGTGTGTGCGCACGAGGATGAGTGTCGGCCGCGAGGTTTCCGCGCGTGCGGCTTGCAATGCGGCGTCGATCGCGGCGAGGTCGTTGCCGTCGGCAGCAGCGATCGTGTGCCAGCCGTACGATTCGAAGCGCCGCGCGCGATCTTCCGAGAACGTCATGTCCGTCCCGGCTGCGAGGGTGACGCGATTGTCGTCGTACAAAAAAATCAGCTTGCCGAGCCGCAGGTGACCCGCCAGCGACGCCGCTTCCGACGCCACGCCTTCCATCAGATCGCCGTCGCTCACAATCGCGTACGTCGCGTGGTCGATCACATTGAAGCCCGGACGGTTGTAGCGCGCCGCCATCTGCGCTTCAGCGATCGCCATTCCGACCGCGTTCGCGAAGCCCTGCCCGAGCGGCCCCGTGGTGGTCTCCACGCCTGGCGTGTGCCCACGCTCGGGATGTCCGGGCGCCTTGCTGCCAAGCTGGCGAAACAGTTTGATGTCGTCCAGTGAAAGGTCGTAGCCCGTCAGATGCAGCAGACTGTAGAGCAGCATCGAGCCGTGTCCGGCAGAGAGCACGAAGCGGTCGCGATCGAACCAGTTGGGATTGCGCGGATGATGCTTGAGCAGTCGCGTCCACAACACGTACGCCATCGGCGCGGCGCCGAGGGGCATGCCCGGATGTCCGCTCTTCGCTTTCTGCACGGCGTCGACCGAAAGAAAACGAATCGTGTCGATGCACAGCTCGTCGAGATCGTCCGCCATGATCATCCCTGATGATGTCATTCTTCAGCCAAGGCGCGATCGACGGTGCTCTGTGCCTCGCGAAGAAGCACGCGCAGATGATCTTCGCTGCGAAAGCTTTCAGCGTAGATTTTATAGATATCCTCGGTCCCCGAAGGCCGTGCGACGAACCAGCCGCTCGCCGTCGCCACCTTGATGCCGCCGATCGAAGCGTTGTTTCCAGGCGCGCGATCGATCACGCTCTCAATTTTTTCACCACCAAGTTGTACGACCTGCACCTGCGCCGGCGAGAGCTTCGCCAGTTTCTGCTTCTGCTCCGCCGTTGCGGGCGCCTCGATGCGGTCGGCCGCTGGATCGCCGAAGTCGCGAGTGAGATCGCGATACAGTTGGCCGGGATCGCGGCCGGTCCGCGCCATGATCTCGGCCGACAGCAGCGCCAACACAATGCCGTCTTTGTCGGTCGTCCATACGGACCCATCCATACGGCTGAATGACGCGCCGGCGCTTTCCTCACCGACGAAACCGAGCGATCCATCCAACAGACCGTCGACAAACCACTTGAAACCGACCGGCACTTCGTAAAGTGTGCGGCCTCGTCGCGCGCTTACGCGGTCGATCATCGTGGTGCTGACCACGGTCTTGCCGACGCCAGCGTTTGTCTTCCAGCGCGGGCGATGCTCGAATAAGTAATCGATCGCCACCGCCAGATAATGATTGGGCGGCAGCAACCCTGCGCTGGTGGTCACGATGCCGTGACGATCGTGGTCGGGGTCGCAGGCAAACGCAATGTCGTAGCGAGTCTTCAAGCCGATCAGCCGCTGCATGGCGTAGGGCGACGACGGATCCATGCGGATGCGACCGTCCCAATCCACGGTCATGAATCCGAACGTCGGATCGACAACGTCGCTGACAACGGATAAATCAATCTGGTAGTGCTCCGCGATCCGACCCCAGTAGTGCACACCGGCGCCGCCCAGCGGATCGACACCCATACGGACGGCCGAGGTGCGGATCGCCTCGAAATCGATCACGCTGCCAAGATCCCGAACGTAGGCTTGGAGAAAATCGTGCTGGTGCGTCGTCGAAGCCCGCCGGGCATCATCGAACGACATACGGCGCACCTGCGTGAGACCGGTTTCGAGCAGCGCATTCGCGCGCGATTCGATCCAGCCCGTGATGCTGGTATCTGCTGGGCCGCCATTCGGGGGGTTGTACTTGAAGCCGCCGTCCTCGGGCGGATTATGCGAAGGCGTGACGACAATGCCGTCGGCAAAGCCGCTCGTGCGTCCGCGGTTGTACACCAGAATCGCGTGCGAGACCGCCGGGGTCGGCGTGAACTCGCCGCTCTTGCTCGTCATCACGTTGACACCGTTGGCCGCGAGTACTTCAAGCGCACTCTGGTAGGCCGGCAGCGATAGCGCGTGCGTGTCGATGCCGATGAACAACGGCCCGTCAATGCCCCGCGCCCGACGGTACTCGCAGATCGCTTGGGTAATCGCCAAGACGTGCGCTTCGTTGAAGCTCGCCTCGAAGGACGAACCGCGATGGCCCGACGTACCAAAAGATACGCGCTGAGCCGGCACCGCCGGGTCGGCCCGCTGGCTGTAGTAGGAAGCGACCAGCTTGGAAACGTCAACGAGCTGTGCAACCCGCGCCGGCTGGCCGGCTAACGCGCTAACTGCCATTACGCTAGTGAGTCAGCGCGTACAGAATAACGTCGATGCCGACGGCGTAGGCGTCTGGCGAAAAGTGGAAGAAGTACGCCGGGTCTTCGCCTTCCCGCTCCCACCCGTCCGGGATATCGGTGTTGTGAAGCATGACGACCATGACGCGCCCACGATCGTCTGTAATGCCTCGCGCATCAGGCCCGGAGCGATCATCGTTCCAACGCTCTATCGTTCCACCGCTGGTTCGGCGCCAGGTTTGAATGGACGCCATCTGCGGCAACTCTTGAACGTGAAACATGGTGTTCCACATCGCATGGCTCGGTGGCAAATCGATGACGTGGTATCTGTTGGGGGGAAGGACCCTGCCGATCTCTTCGTCGAACTGCGCTTTCGCGTACGTGCCGTGGTAGTCGGAGACCAGTAAAAACCCACCCTTCAGCAGGAACTCCCGGAGGCGAGCCACCTCCCCGTCGCTGAAGTGCGCCGTGCCCGCATCCTCCATGAGGACAACTGGGCACTGAAACAGCGCATCGTCAGTGAGACGGACCACGACGGCATCCGGTATGTCGTCTTCTCCGGCTCCGTGACCCATCTTGACGTCGGTCTTCGTCAGTTCCGCAAGGCGCGTACTGAAGTTGAGATCGGCGCCGGGATAATCGGTGCTCCACCCGCTCTTTTCGCGCCGGTTGCTGTTGAACAGGACGCGACAAAAGTTGAAGCTGCCAGTGAAGGTTGTTGGTGTCGGAAATCGCGGCGGTGTGTAGCCGTACCCGCCGCGCCAGATTTGCTGCGCGTAACACAACAGCACGCTGGTCATGAGGAGGCCGGCAACTCCAACCACAAATCGGACAGGACGCGGGATGCCAGACTTCATGGAGCCCTCTGATCGCAGTATATGCCTAACGGCCGCGCTTGCGGCCGGGCACCGGCGGCGATACACTCCCCGCCGTATGTTCAGAATATCGACCGTATTGCTCGCGATCAGCTGTGTCGGCACGCCAGCGCTTCTCGCGCGCCAGAATCCGACATTGCAGGGCCACCCCGAGGACTACGTGCGTGCAGACATCGAGTACGGCGCGCGGTTGTTTACCGCGCAGTGCGCCGCCTGCCACGGAGAAAATGGTGATGGCGTGGCTGGGGTGAACCTGCGAAGCGGCAAGCTCAAGAACGCGGCGACCGACCCACAGCTTCGAACCCTCATCACCAACGGTTTTCCAGACAAAGGGATGCCCGCGTTCACGTTCAATCAGTCCGAGCTCACTGGCTTGGTCGCCTATTTGCGAAACATGAACACGTTCGACCGCGGCTCGGCCATGGGTGGCGACGGCGCGCGTGGTCGAGTTGTGTTTGACGGCAAGGGTGCCTGCCTGAGCTGCCATCGTGTGAATAACGTCGGCAGCCGCAAAGCGCCCGACCTGAGCGACGTTGGCGAGAATCGAAGCGCCGGCTCGATCGAGCGCTCGCTTCGCAATCCCAGCAGGCAAATGATGCCCATCAATCGGCCCGTTCACATCGTGACGCGCGATGGCAAAGTGATCAACGGCCGCCGGCTGAACGAAGACACGTTCACCGTGCAGCTCGCCGACGAAGAGGGTCGTCTCATCTCACTCGCCAAAGCCGACTTGCGCGACTATCAAATTTCCACCACCTCGCCGATGCCGTCGTATGACAAAGAGCTGTCGTCGCAGGAATTGGCCGACGTCGTTTCCTATCTGCTTTCGCTGAAAGGGCGGTAAGTACCCATGGCACGACGAGGCGTATTTGCGTTGTTTGCGCTGGCGGTGGCGTTGCTGTCGTATCGACTGCAGGCGCAAAGTACGGTCACCTACGACCGGCTGCTGAACTCCGCGAAAGAGCCGCACAACTGGCTGACGTACGGCGGCGATTATTTCAGCCATCACTACAGCCCGCTCACGCAGATCACACCAGCAAACGTCAAGAGTTTGAACCTTGCGTGGGTGTATCAGTCGCCGATCGCCGGCAGCTGGCAAGCCACGCCGATTGTCGTTGACGGCATCATGTACCTGACCCAGCGGCAGAATGATGTTGTTGCGCTAGACGCCACGACCGGGCGTGCGTTCTGGATGTACCGGCATACGAACGCGCCGGATCTGGTCGTCTGCTGTGGCTCGAACAATCGCGGAGTGGCGGTTGTCGGAGAAACGCTCATCATGGGCACGCTGGACGCACAACTGGTCGCACTCGACGCGCGAAGCGGACGCCCGATTTGGAAGACAGCGGTGGCCGACAGCAAGTCCGGCTACTCGGTCACGGTGTCGCCGCTCGTCGTCAAAGACAAGGTGATTGTCGGCGTCGGCGGCGGCGAGTACGGCATCCGCGGATTCATTGCCGCCTTCGATGTGCGGACGGGCAAAGAAATGTGGAAGTTCTACACGGTTCCTGGACCTGGAGAGGCCGGGCATGACACGTGGGAGCCATGCCCGCCGAACAGCGCGTCTTACTGCGATCCTGAAGCGTGGAAACATGGCGGCGGATCGGTGTGGGTCACCGGATCCTACGATCCCGATCTGAACCTCACGTATTGGGGCACCGGCAACGTCGGCCCCGATTACGCTCACGAACAGCGGCCTGGCGACAATCTCTACACGGCCAGCGTCGTCGCGCTCGATGCCGACACCGGCAAATTGAAATGGCATTACCAGTTCACGCCGCACGATCGGTACGACTACGACTCGGTGCAGGTGCCCGTGCTGGCAGACATCACCTTTCGAGGTGCGCCGGTCAAAGCCATGCTGTGGGCGAATCGCAACGGCAACTTCTACGTGCTCGATCGCGCGAACGGAAAATTTCTGCTCGGCAAACCGTTCGTGCGGGTCAATTGGATGAGTGGGTTCGACGCCAACGGACGGCCGATCCAGACGCCTCAAGCCGCGGGAATGCCGACGTATCCGGCGATACAAGGCGGAACGAACTGGTACTCGCCGTCATTCAGCACGCGCACGCAACTGATGTACGTCTCTGCGTGGGACGCTCAGGGACAACTGTTCGGGGCGTCGCCACTCGAGTATCAGGAAGGACGAAATTTCACGGGCGGTGTGAACCAAACGTTCGTGCCGATGGCGGGTGAACCCACGACGGCCATTCCTGGCGCACCCGCGATTCAGGGGCTGATCCGCGGCCCTATCAATAACTGGACGGATGCCGCGGGGCATGGCGTCATTCAGGCGATCGATCCGAGCACCGGCGACGCGAAATGGAAATTCAACATGACGGACGTGACCGACAGCGGAATCGTCACGACGGCTTCTGATCTGTTGATCGCGGGCGGACGCGAAGGATATCTTCACATCCTGGATGCTCGGAACGGATCGTTGTTGTGGAGATCGAATCTCGGTGCGCAGATTCGGCAGAATCCGATGACGTATGCCGTGAACGGCAAGCAGTACGTCGCCGTTATCGCGGGGCTGTCGTTGTTCGTCTTCGCGGTGCCTTAGCGGCGGAGCGAGTGACAAGCATCCTGTTGTTCTTGGTGGCAGCCTTCTTCGAAATCGCGGGTTGCTTTGCCTTCTGGTCATGGCTTCGGTCTGGACGGTCCGCCTGGTACGCCATGCTTGGCGCCGTCAGTCTGGTGCTCTTCGCCCTCACACTGACGAGGATTGACGCCGCCTTTGCGGGTCGGGCCTTTGCGGCATACGGCGGCATCTACATCGCGGCATCGCTTCTCTGGCTGCGACTGATCGAAGGCGTCCGTCCGGATCGTTGGGATCTTCTCGGCGGGGCGATCTGTATCCTCGGGTCGTTCGTGATCATTCTCGGCCGGCGATAAAGTTCTTCGCCAAGGCTTTCCGGCTTCACTGCGCGCGAGCCTCTGGGAGCAACGTCACTTCGACGTACCGGCGCGTGTCCAAGTACGTTCGCGCAGCGTCACGGATCAGTGGAGCGGTGAGCCGGTCGACGAGTGGGCGCACGTTGAACACGTCCGCGACGTTCTCGCCGTACTCGTACTTATAAAGGATGCGACTCAGCAGATACCCGTTCCGCTGGCTGTTGGTTTCGAAGTCGCGCATCAGGGCCTCGCGTGCATCAGCCACCTGCCCCTCGCTCGGTCCCGATGCTCTGAACTCATCGATCAGCTCGAACGTCGTCTTGACGAGGCTCGCGGTTCGCGCCGGGTCGCAGGCGAAGCTGATCGTAATGCGGTACTCCTCGCTCGGACGTTTGGTGAAGCGCGGCTCGACACTGACGCCGTAGGTTCCGCCCAGATCTTCCCGCAACGTCTTCTGCAGGTTTCCGCTCAGCATCTCGCCCATGGCGCGCAGCGTCAGCCGATGCATCTCGTCGTTCTGAAAAGGCCCGGTGAAGACGATGCTCACCTGGCTCTTTGGCTCGATGCCTTTTCTGACCTGCTTCTCGACGACGCCTGTCGGAGGATGAATGCCCACATCCTTCGCCGATTCGTTGCGATGGAGCGACGGAAGGCTGGCCAGGTATTGCTCCACGAGCGGCTTCATGGTCGCGAGATCAAAGCTCCCGACAAACACGAACGTGAAGTCGCTGGCATCGGCAAAGCGGTCTTTATAGAACGCGAGCGATTTGTCGAGATTCATCTGATCGAGGTTCGCGACCTTCAGCGGCTGCGCTCGCACATGGTTCTGTGTCAACGCCGCATTCAGCGCATCGTCGAACGCGGTGTCGGGCAGCGCGTCCTGATTGGCCAGCGCCACCTTCAATTGTTCCTTGAATACACCGAATGCGACGGGATCGGGGCGTGGCGCCGTGAACGTGAGATAGATGAGCTGAAACATCGTCTCGAGATCTTTGCGCGACGAGCCGCCGCCAAGCCCTTCTTCCGTCTCGCCGATGTCGGCTCTCACCGACACGCTGCGGCCGGCCAGCACTTTGTTGAGGTCGAGGCTTCGCAGCTTGCCAAGGCCCCCTTGCGCAATCACTTCGTCGGCGGTTTCCGCCGGAATGAAGTCGCGATCGCTCGCCAAGGACGTGCCGCCAGGACTGATGGCGCGAAACAAAATCTCGTCCTCCTTGAACGTCGTCGGCTTCAGTACCACGCGAACGCCGTTTGACAGCCGCCACTCGGTGATGCCGAGCGGCTCGTTGGTCGAGGTCGTCGCGACGCGTCCCGCCGACGGAAGCGGCGCGAGCAGCGGCTGAGTGCTGACGGTATCGACGTAAGCGGTCAACGGTTTGCCGCTGGTCGCGGCGATCACCGCCGTCATCTTTGCCGCATCGGGCAACGTCGCCCGATCCTTCTCGGGCGCGCTAATCGCTACAACGCGATTGCGATCGGGCATCCATTCCCTGGCGAGCGCATTTAATTCGGCAAGCGTGATCTCCGGCAGGAAACGCTGATTCAAGGCGTACTCATACACGATCCCCGGGATCGGTTCGCCTTGAAGGAAGTTTCGTATGAACTCGTCTGCCAGCGGTCCGGACGGGCTCTTGTTTTTCTCAACCGCGGCATTCTCCAGAAATCGCTGCAGATCGCGCCCCTGCCGATCCAGTTCCGTGGCGGTGAACCCGAAGCGCGCGACGCGATCGATCTCGGTAAAGAGTGCGGCGAGGCCGCGTTCCACGCCGCCTGGCGCGACGAGCGCATTGAGCGAGGTCACCTCTTCAGTGCGCACGAAAATGCCGCGGCCAGTCTGGGCCGCAAGAAACGGCGCGTTGGGCTGTTGCGTGAGCTCGTCGAGCCTGGCCGACAGCATGCCGCTGAACAACCGTTCGGCCATTTGCTGACGGTACGAGCCGACGGTGGACTGATCGCGCGCGGGCATCTTTGTGAAGACGCTGACGGATGTTTGCGTTAATTCAGGATCGGTGATGACCGAATAGACCGTGCCGGGTTGTTCCGGCACCGCGTAGTCGGGCCTGGGCTTCGGAGACGCCCCAGGCGGGATCGACGCAAAGCGCGTTTTAATTTGGGCTTCGATCGCCGATTTGTCGAAATCGCCGACCGCAATGACTGCCATCAGGTCGGGACGATACCAATCGGTGTAGAACTGTTTCAGCCGATCGTGATTCACGTTCCGGATGATGTCCGGCTTGCCGATGGGCAACCGCTCGGCGTAGCGCGAGCCCTTCAGCAAAATGGGGAATTGCGCGTCCTGTATCCGCTCGCTGGCTCCAAGCCCTAGCCGCCACTCCTCGAGAATGACGCCCCGCTCCTTGTCGATCTCGACCGGGTCGAACGACACGGCGTGCGCAAAGTCTTCGAGAATGGTGAGCGAACGATCGATCACCGCGGGGCTGCTCGTCGGAATCTGCAACTCGTAGACGGTTTCGTCGAAGCTCGTGTGCGCATTCACGTGGGCGCCGAACCGCATGCCGAGCGATTGCATGAAGTTACTGATCTCCTGCTTGGGGAAATGCAGCGTGCCGTTGAAGGCCATGTGCTCGACAAAATGCGCGAGCCCGCGCTGGTCTTCGTCTTCGAGCACCGAACCCGCCTTCACCACGAGCCGAAGCTCGGCGCGCGCCTGCGGCAACTTGTTCTCGCGGACGTAGTAGCGCAGCCCGTTCGGGAGGGAGCCTACCGTAATCAGCGGGTCGACCGGAATCGTCTGGCCGAGCGGCGCGTTTTGAAGGTTGATGGTCGCGGGCGGCTGCTGAGCGCCGGCAAAGCTGACCGCCGATGCCATCGCGAGGATCGGAAGCAGCAGGCGGATGCGGGTGCGGAACGTCATAAAGGTATTTTGCCCTTAAATTGACAGGGCCATGACCTTTTGACGTGAGAGAAAGGAAGTTGGCTGCTCCGAGCCCCTCGTCAGCCGCGCCGCCGACGGTACAGCCCGGCGAGTCCGGTGTACGCCATTCCGTTAAGCCGTGGTCACGACGATGGCGCTGCATGTCCGGCCGCCGCAACGCCTGTACGAGTGAGGAATACTCGAATCGAAATACATTGAGTCGCCAGCCTCGAGCGCGTATTCGTCGCTCGCGATGTGCACACTCAACGCGCCGACCAGTGCATAGATGAATTCCACTCCAGGATGGACGTGCGGTCGCAACTCGCTCGCCGCCATAGGCAGAAACTCGGCGTAATACGAGTTGAACTGGCGCTCGGCCGCCGGGTAGTCGAGCGACTCGAATCGATACGCAACCTGCCGTGCGCCAGGCCGCTCGGGGAGTCGCACGCGCTCTGCCTTCCGGACGATCGCGATAAGGGGCTTCTCGCGGGCGCCGGCGAAGAAGAACTCGAGACCGACGCTGAAGACGAGCGCGATGCGCAGCAGCGTCGGCAGCGTCGGAAACAGCCGGCCGCGTTCGATCTTCGAGAGCAGCGCCGGCGACAGTCCCGTGTGCCGCCCGAGTTCCACGAGGCCCATTTTTTTCTTCAGGCGAAGCGAGCGGATCTTCACGCCGATCTCGTACCCACTCAATCCGGCCTTCAACGTCGGCGACAGCATCAATCCTCCAATTTTTCCCGACGGTCACAGTCCGCGCCGGTTTTGTTCACGACGTTCATATGACTTCGGCCATCGCAGGCGATTTTACTTGTAATCAATTATTTGTGCATTACATTCAAATACAACGTCGGGACGGTCCGGCGCAAACTAAGGAGGAGTCATGAGGTCTCAGCGTTGAGCGGCATTGTGTACGCCCTTGTCGGGTTGGCCGGTGCGTATCAGGCACTGTTCTGGAAGCGTGTGCAGACGCGCTGGGCGCATCCCATCCCGGCGCACACGCGATAACGTCATGCGCCTGGACGCAACACTCCTGCAAGCCTTCAGCGGCTTCCTTTGGCGGTTGATGGCGTACGGCGGGCCATCGGTCTCGTCCTCGCACCGCAGCGCTCGTACTCGAGCTGCACGCAGTACAGGCAGAACGTGATGGACGCGCCCACCGCCTTGGCGACTGACGGGCTCCCGGATGTGTCGGTCACGTATGTGGGAGACTGGCATGTGCATCCGAAATTTGTCGAAGCCAATGCGTGCCACGTGCGTGACGCGCTCGATCGCTTGCCAGTGACGACGCGCGCAGGCGCGCGGCTCGTCGCCGCCGCGCTCGGCACCGACGACTGGACCGTCGTCTTCCAGAGCAGAAGCGGGCGCCCCGAGGATCCGTGGCTGTCGCCCGATGTCTGCGAATATCTGCGCGCGATCTCGAGCACAGTCTCGAGCGTCGTACTGGTTCCAGACCTCGACTGCGAAGCCGCCGCAGTGTGCCGCGAAATTGGCCTGCCCATCGTCCCGGTCTCGCTGCCATGAACGAGAAGGTCATCGTCAACGACATCATGCAGCGCGGGTACGTCTACCACCGCACCGAGCCCATCGGTCGCAATTTCTGGCCTGTATTCAGGCCTCAGGTGACACCGAAGCAGATGCTGCAGCTGGGCGTGTTCGGCGGAAAGTACATGACCGACTGCCGCGGCGAGTTTCCTGCGACATGGTTTGCCAGAGCGAAGCTGTGCGCGGAGCGCCACGACGCCCGCCTCAACTACTTCGGCGTCAATGCCTCGCAGTCGCTTGCGGTATGGCGGCGAAATGGATGGATCCATTCCCAGGATCCACGCGGCTGGTTCCAATGGTATTGCCGTTACTACATGGGACGCCGGACGGCCGATGACCGACGGCAGATTCGACGCTGGCGGGCGATCGGCCGGCACGTCGCGGCGATTCAGAAGCACTGCGAAAAGGGCGATGTTGCCTGCCGCCGCAAGCAGCGGCAGGCCGTGCTGCATTGGGCGTACGACAGCCGCACGCTGTAGCGAATCCCATGAAGGAAGATTCGAAGCCCACCCGCCCGATTCGAATTGGCATTTCATCGTGCCTGCTGGGCGAGGCTGTCCGCTTCGACGGCGGCCACAAGCGGGACGAATTCTTGACGGGGACACTCGGATCATTTGTGGAATGGGTGCCTGTTTGCCCCGAAGTGGAATGCGGACTCGGCACACCGCGAGAATCAATGCGGCTTGTGCGTGCGAACGATGGCGTTCGGCTACTCACCGTCAGGACCGCCGTCGATCTGACTGATCAGATGGAGAGCTACGCTCGAGCACGGGTCGCCCAGCTGGCCTCGGAGGATCTGTGCGGCTACGTGCTCAAGAAGGACTCGCCGAGCTGCGGGATGGAACGCGTCAAGGTGTACGGTGCCCACAACGTTGCGCTCAAATCAGGGCGGGGACTCTTCGCCGCTAATCTCATAGAGCGGTTCCCCGACCTGCCTGTCGAAGAAGAAGGCCGCCTGTCGGATCCCCGCCTGCGCGAGAACTTCGTCGAGCGCGTGTTTGCCTACTGGCGGCTTCGAGGCCTCTTCAGCGGACAGTGGAATCTCGGTGCGCTCGTGCGATTTCACACTGCGCACAAATTGATTCTGATGGCGCATTCTCCGGAGGCCTATCAACAGATCGGACGGCTGGTGGGACGCGCATCGAAGGTACCGCGCAAAGAAATGTCGCAACGCTACACGGAGATGTTCATGGCCGCTCTGACGAAGATTGCCACCGTTGGCCGCCACACGAACGTTCTGCAGCACATGGCTGGGTACTTCAAAGATCGGCTCGATCACGATTCAAAGGCGGAGCTCGCCGCCGCGATCGACGACTATCGGAACGCGCTCGTGCCGCTTATCGTGCCGATCACGTTGTTGAGGCACTACGTTCGTATCCACAACATGTCGTACCTCACCGGACAGCTCTACCTCGAGCCTCACCCCAAGGAGCTCATGCTTCGCAATCACGTGTGATGCATCACGACTTTTCGAGGTTGAACTTCTCGATTCGATAGCGGATTTGATCTCGATTCACGCCCAGCAGCGCCGCCGCCCGCGTCTGGTTCCAGCCGGTGCGCTCGAGGGCTTGCACCACCAGCGAGCGTTCCAGTTGCTCCAGGTCGATGCCTCCCGCCGGCAGCTCGACTTGATCGCCCAGGCGCATCGAGTCGGTAATGGCACCGGCGAAATCATCCACGGTCAACGTGTCGGTTTCCGCGAGGAGCATCGCCCGCTCGACGGCGTTCCGCACTTCGCGAACATTGCCGCGCCACCCATAGGTCTGAATTTTTTTCAGAGCCTCTGGCGTGACGCCGCGGACGCGTTTCTTGAACTCCATGTTGTAGGCGTCGATGTAAAAGTTCACGAGCCTCGGGATGTCGCCAGCGCGTTCGCGCAGCGGCGGTAAGGTAATCGGCATGACGTTCAAACGATAAAAGAGGTCCTCGCGAAATCGGCCTTCCCTGACTTCGTCTTGAAGGTTTCTGTTGGTCGCACCAATCACGCGAATATCGACACGGATATCGACAGCTCCGCCGACCCGCTTGAACGTCTTCTCTTCGAGAAACCTCAGGAGTTTCGCCTGCAGACCAGGCACCATCTCGCCGATCTCGTCCAGAAACACCGTACCGCCGTCAGCGGCCTCGAGGAGTCCGCGCTTCTGACGGTCCGCCCCGGTGAAGGCGCCACGCTCGTGTCCGAACAACTCACTCTCGAGCAACGCTTCTGGCAGCGCGGAGCACGTGATGTTCATGAACGGTTTCGAGGCGCGGCTGCTGTTGTAGTGAATGACTTTTGCCGCGAGATCCTTGCCGGTGCCGCTCTCTCCTGTCAGCAGCACGGTCGAGGCGGGGCTTGACGCCACTTTCTTGAGCAGCGCTTTCATGGCCACGAGCGCATGGCTCTCTCCAACGATGGAATCGAAGCTGAATGGCTGCGCCTGGCTGGCCCGTAGCGCCCGAACCTCGCGGCGCAGCCGCGTCGTCTCCAGCGCCTTTTCTACGAGGAGCGCGATCTCGTCGAGGTTGAACGGCTTGTTCGCAAAATGATAGGCGCCGTGCTTCATCGCGTCGACCGCGGCGTCGACACTCGCGTAAGCGGTCAGAAGAATGACCAGCGTGTCGGGATCGCGCTCTTTGATCCGCTTGAGCACGCTGAGCCCGTCACCGTCCGGCAATCGGTAATCGAGCAAGACCAAGTCGACACCCTCGTCGTGTTTGGCGAGAGCGCCGGCCGCCGTCTCGGCTTCGACCACGCGGTACCCTTCCGCAGTGAGCCGCTCGGTGAGCGACCAGCGAATCAGTTGCTCGTCATCAACAACGAGGACAGTGGCAGGCTGCACGATGTCCTAGTATATCGGCCCCGATATCACCCTCCGCGCACGGATGCACCGGCCTGCTGAACAAGGGTCACGAGATCTTGGACCTCAAACGGTTTACTCACGACGCCGTACGCACCAAGCGCCAGCGCTCCGGCGGTGATCTCGGGAGAGCCGTACGCCGTCATCAGAATGATCGGAATCTCGGGCAGCGCGCGCTTGATCGCGGCGAATAGACTCAGATCGTTGGAATCGGGCAACCGATAGTCGAGCAGGATCACATCGGGAGGATTGACGGTGCGTGTCACGACCTGGAGCGTTTCCTTGGCGTCGCCGGCTTCCGTGACGGTGTGGCCACCCTGACTGAGCACTTCAGACAAGGACCACCGAATGAGCGGCTCGTCATCCACGACGAGCACGTGAGCGGCCGAAGGATTTTTCACCGGGACTGCGGAAAAAGTCACATTGCGCCTTCCTGTTGCTTGCGATGCCGGAGGGTGTTGCTTTCAGCGCTTCAAGAAGCGATCCGGACCGGAAGCCGGAGCGTGGCCGACGTGCCTCCGGTCGGTGGGCACTCGATGGCGAGCGTGCCCCCCTGCGCCTCTACCAAGCGCCTGGCGGTCGACAAACCCAACCCGGTGCCGCGCGCTTTGGTCGTGAAGAATGGCGTAAAGAGTTTTTCCCGGACCTCCGGGGCAATTCCGGGTCCGTGATCGGCGATCGTGATCCGACACACGTGGTCATCGCAGCTGACGGAAATACGAATGAGTCCACTCCCGTGCATCGCCTGGGCGCCGTTGATCAACAGGTTCTGAACCACAATCTTGAGCAGCTCCGCGTCGGCGTTGATGACCGGAGCCTCCCCCGTCACCTCGACTCGCAAATCCCGCATCGCTGGGTCTTGACGCACGAGATGCGCGACGGTCTTCAGCAAGAGAATCACGTCTACCGGCGCTACTCTCGGCTGTGGCGGTCGCGCGAAGAGGAGCAAATCCTTCATCAGCTCATTGAGCGCATCAATGCGCGCAACGATATCCCCGACGACTTGCACGTCTTTGCTCCCGGCTGGTAAACGGCTACCAATGACTTGAATGGCGCCTCGAATTCCGGTCAGCGGATTCTTGACTTCATGAGCGACCACGGCCGCCATCTCGCCCAACCTCGTCAGCGCCGACTGCTCACGCAACTGTGTTTCCAGCTGCACGCGTTCGGTGAGGTCATGGAGAATTCCTGTAAATTTTGATTCGCCTTCGATGAGCACCTCCCCGACAGAGAGATGCAGCGGGAACGCGCCGCCATCCTTGCGCAGACCTGTGACCTCACGGCCGATCCCAATGATTTTCTGGACGCCTGTTTCGCGATAGCGGGCAAGGTAACCGTCGTGCTCGTCGTGATAGGGCGCGGGCATGAGCATGTTCACGTTCCGGCCGATGACGTCATCGGCGGTATAGCCGAACAATCGTTCGGCCGCGCGGTTGAAGGCTTCCACGTTGCCGCGGGCGTCGATGACCACGACGCCGTCGACGGCAGATTCGACGATTGCGCGCCAACGCGCTTCGCTGCCCCTCAGCGCCTGCTCGACCCTCTTTCGCTCCGTGATGTCTCGGGCGATCGAAGAGGCGCCGAAAATCTTGCCGTCGGCGTCCTTGATGGGCGAGACGGTGAGAGAGATGTCAAGCTCCAGGCCATGCTTCGTCAGTCGTCGAGTCTCGTGGTGTGCCACGCGCTGGTCGGCTCGAATGTGTTTGAGGATCTCGTCGAATTCATGACGCTGATCACCTGGAATCAAGAAGGAGATGGGGCGTCCGATCGCCTCGCTTGCGGAATAACCGTACATCCGCTCGGCGCCGCGATTCCAGCTCAGGATGATGCCGTCGAGATTCTTGGCAATGATGGCGTCGTCTGAGGAGTCGATGAGGGCGGCGAGAATGCGCGCGTCATCATCTGGATTGAACGGTGAGGTCTGCATGGTCGCTCGGCTGGGCACTCGATCGTAATCCAGAAAAGGCGGCGTCCGACGAAGGAACCTCTTCGAAAGCCGCTGCATCTGCCTGGCGCTTGACGACAGGCCCGGAAGGTCGAGATATTTGAGAGCGGAAAAAACCCAATCCAGCCGGGGAATAATCCCCATGCTTCGCCCCTCGACACGCGCAGACCTCTCGAATCCCCGGTAAACGGCCGTTTCAGCTGCTGGCATCGCCCTTGCCCTTGATGGATGACGGAACACGCACGACATCAACGAGGGATTCATTCATATGAGAAAACGACTTGGCACGCTCACGCTCCTTGGCTCGGCACTGGTCCTGACGATGTACGTCGCGGGAACCACGATCATGGGAGCGCAGCCACCTCTTGCGATCGACTCGGCCCGCATCACCATCAGCGGCACTTCGAACATCCATGCGTATACGGCCTCAACGAGCACGGTCCGCGTGACGCGGTCTCAGGTCGCTGGCGCGGTGGAGGGACCGGACTTCTGGGCGAACGTGCTGAAGCCAGGTTTTGTTGAAATCTTCGAGGTCGCGATCCCGTCGGCGACGCTGACGTCGCCCGTGGAGGGCGTCGACAAGAACATGCACAACGCGCTGCAGGTCACAGCGCACCCGGACATCGTGTTCCGTCTGCTGCGCCTCGAGCCTCGCCCGGGAGAGACAGGCGCCGTTCGCGGTGTTGGCGTGCTGCAAATCGCGGGCGTCGAGCGGGAGGTCACCCTCGACATCACAACCGAGCGCAAAAAATCCACCCTGAATGTGCAGGGACGCGTGCGGCTTCTCATGACCGATTTCGGCATCAAGCCTCCGACGGCAATGCTCGGGATGTTGAAAACGGATCCGAAGGTGACGGTCACCTTCGAGACGGTCCTAACAATTCCGCACACATCATGACGACGATATCGATGGTTCGAATAAACGGCACTCATAAGAAGGGCATGATCATGAGATTCGCATTTCGTTTGGCCACTACCCTGACGGCGTTGCTGGCGATGACTTCGCCGGCGGCGGCGCAGCAAATCGCTGAAGGTTCGGCGCCGAAGGCCACTGTTGTCGAGGACTCGGCCGCTCCGGCTGAGGAAGCGGCCGCGGCCGCCGCAGAGTCGTCATGGAAGAAGGGGCGGCCAGCCACGATCCAGTACCTTCGTGCGCAGGACAAGCGCGGCATCAACGTCTTCGAGACGACGAAGGATCCGGGTGTGGAGTTCACCGGCTTCAAATTTGACTTCGGTGCGGCCTTTACTTCGCAGGTCCAGAACTTGTCCCACCGCAACACGGCGGCGCCGAACATGGTGAGCGGCGTCAACGCCAATCAACTGGCGGACATCGGGCTCGGCTTCAACAACTCGACGGCGAACGTCTACCTGCACGCGCAGCTCGCGCCCGGCATCCGGGTCGCGCTCACCAGCTACCTCTCGTCTCGGCACCACAACGAGACGTGGGTCAAGGACGGATACGTGCAGATTGACCAGTCTCCGATTGACTTCGCTCCGCTGAAGGCACTGATGGAGATCGTGACCGTGCGTGTCGGGCACATGGAAATCAACTACGGTGACGCGCACTTCCGCCGGAGCGACAACGGTAACGCGATTTACAACCCGTTCGTCGGCAACTACATCATGGACGCGTTCACCACCGAGATCGGTGGCGAGATGTACCTCAAGGCGGCCAACGTGATCGCGATGGGTGCGATGACCGGCGGCGAGATCCGCGGAACCGTGCTCTCGCCAGGCCAGCGAGGACTCACCTACATTGGCAAGCTTGGCTACGATCGACAGGTGAAAAACGATCTTCGGGTCCGCCTGACAGGGTCCATGTATAAGGCCGACAAAGCCTTGAGCAACACGTTGTATGGCGGCGACCGCGCCGGCTCGCGCTACTACTACGTCCTGGAAAACACAACGGCGACCGAGACCGCCCAGAAGGATTCCGGGCTCATCAACCCCGGCTTCAAGAACAAGGTCACCGCGCTTCAGATGAACCCGTTCGTCAAATTCCGGGGCCTGGAACTATTTGGCGTGATCGAGCGCGCGAAGGGCAAGGCCTCGACAGAGCTCACCGAGCGAATCTGGAAGCAATACGCGATCGACACCGTCTACCGCTTCATGGCTGACGAAAAGCTGTTCGTCGGAGCTCGCTACAACAGGGCGCACGGCGATGCGGCGGGCATCAGTGGCGACGTCGGGGCCAATCGGTGGGAGGTTGGCGGCGGCTGGTTCATGACGCCGAACATTCTGACCAAGGTCGAGTACGTGAACCAAAAGTACTTCGGCTATCCAGACGCGAACATCAAGAACGGTGGCAGGTTCAACGGGATGATGCTCGAAGGCGTGATCGCATTCTAGGAAATCCCTCATGTTCCTCAAAAGCGCAAACGGCGGCCGGCGTCTGACGGCCGCCGCCATCGTGTTAATCCTGATGCAGGGGTTGGGCGCGGCGACCGAACAGCCAGCACGTCTCACTGTCCGCGAGGAGAAGGGCGTGTATAAGGTGGTCGCCCATTTCCTGGTTGACCAGCCTCCATCAGTGGCCTTGACGGTCCTCACCGACTACGAACAGATTCCGCGCTTCATGCCGGATGTTCGCACGAGCATTGTTCGTGAGCGCGGGACTGGATGGGCGGTGGTGGAGCAGGAGGCAGTATCGGCCTTCATGATGTTTTCCAAGCGTGTCCATCTCGTCCTCGACATCGAGGAGCAGACTGACGCGTTGATCTTCCGCGATCGCTGCGCGCGAAGTTTCGTACGGTACGAAGGCGCCTGGCGCCTCTCTCGTCACGACGGGCAAACCGCGATCACGTACGAGCTCACGGCCGAGCCGTCATTTGAGATCCCGGAATGGATGCTCAAGCGCCTTCTGCGGCGCGACGCAGGCCAGATGATTGAGCGTCTGCAGCGGGAAATAGCGGCGCGAGCCGCCAAGACGTCGCTGATGTCACCGACCACTGACCGGTGACGGATGCCGAGGGCAGGCGGCCAGACTGGAGCGCTTGGACGTAGTTGCCTCGCCGAATTGTTCGCGTGTTTGGCATGCTTACGTGTCAGTGCGCTAGCGAAATCCCCCACACCCGGTGACCCCGCATATATATAAGGTGCACGAATGAATAGGCTCGGCGTCTGGTCCGCCTCGGCCCTGTGCGTTATCGGGGTGGCGTATGTCATCACACTCGCCCTCGGTTTCACCACCGCTGGTTTCGCCAAGCCAATCCTCGATCCCGTGCTGGCTGTGATGGAGATTCTGACGCTTCTGTCGGCGCCCATCCTGGTCGTCTTGATGGCGGCGGTTCACGCATACGCTCCGCCCGAGCACAAGATCCACGGCGTCGTCGCGGTCGCCTTCATGGTCATCCTGGCTGGGTTGACGAGCAGCGTCCACTTCGTGGAGCTGACCGCTGTTCGTCAGTCTTCGACGGCAAACCTGACCTGGCCTTCGACGGCATACGCGCTCGAGTTGCTGGGATGGGACCTGTTCCTGGGTCTCTCACTGCTCTTCGCGGCGCCGGTATTTCGAGGAAGCAAGCTTGCGCACGCGGTACGAACTGGCCTGTCCGTCGGCGGGACGCTCTGTCTTGTTGGCATCCTCGGCCCGGCGACCGGAGAGATGCGATTGCAGTTCATCGCTATCGTGGGCTATGCAGGCGTTCTACCAACAGTGTGCCTGTTGTTGATGCTGCTATTTCGCCGTGCCGACCGGGCCTTTACCATGCGGGGCGCGCGGGACCGTGCTTGATGCGCGCCGACACGTGGGACAGCGCACGATAGGGGCTCGAAGTACCGTGATTACGCTAGGGATCACATCGAGAACTCGCGAGAACCAGGTGCGTGATTTTTGGCAGGGAGTGGGGAAATCCCGCCAGTCCGAATCAGCAGCGGGTTGAAAGATGGGAAAAACGCCCGTTTTTCAGCCTTGATCGCGCTCTATCGTTGGCGTCCTTCTTGCGATCTTACAC
>JANMJM010000209.1:0-15381 GCA_031371345.1 Vicinamibacteria bacterium | reverse complement strand
CCTGGTCGCCATCGATACGAAGAGCGGCATGCCTGTCTGGAAGACCAAGGTCGGAGACAGCAAGATGGGTTACTCGCTCACCGTTGCGCCACTCGCCGTCAAAGACAGAGTGAGTGTTGGCCTCGGCGGCGGGGAGTTCGGGATTCGCGGGGCCATCGCCGCATTCGATGCCAAAACGGGGAAGGAGCTCTGGCGGTTTCATACGATTCCAGGCCCGGGCGAGCCCGGCCACGAAACGTGGGAGCCGTGCCCGCCGAATCCAGCAACCTACTGCGATTCGGAAGCATGGACGCATGGCGGCGCGTCCGTATGGGTCACAGGGTCGTACGATCCGGCCCTCAATCTCACCTACTGGGGTCTCGGCAACGCCGGTCCCGACTACAACGGCGATCAGCGTCCCGGCGACAACCTCTACACGTGCTCTGTCGTCGCGCTCGACTTGGACACGGGCAAACTGAAGTGGCACTACCAGTTCACGCCGCACGATGTGTACGACTACGACTCGGTGCAGGTGCCCGTGCTCGCCGACATCACGTTTCAGGGCGCTCCGTTGAAGGCGATGTTGTGGGCCAACCGCAACGGTAACTTCTACGTGCTGAATCGTGAAACCGGAAAGTTCATGCTCGGGAAACCCTTCGTGAAGGTGAACTGGATGAGCGGCTTCGATCCGAACGGGAAGCCCATCCAGACCGTGCAGCCCAACGGCATGCCGACCTATCCGGCGGTGCAGGGCGGCTCGAACTGGTACTCGCCTTCATACAGTCCGCGTACCAAGCTGATGTATGTCTCGACATGGCAAGACCAGGCCATGCTCTATGGCGGCATCGCGATCAAATATGAACCGGGTCGAGGGTTCGGCGGGGGCAACCGCCGGCCATTTGTTCCGACGCCGGGCGCCCCCTCGCGGGGTATACCCGATGCGCCGAACGTTCCCGATCTCCGCAGGGGCCCGATTAACAACTGGACCGATGCGGCCGGACATGGCGCGGTGCTGGCGATCGATCCGAATACCGGTGAGCCCAAGTGGCGGTTCGAAATGTTCGACGTGACGGACACCGGCATCGTAACGACCGCCGCGGATCTGCTGTTTACGGGAGGTCGCGAAGGGTACTTTCAGGCGCTGGATGCCCGTACGGGCACGCTGCTGTGGCGGGCCAGCCTCGGCGCGCAGATGATCAACAATCCGATCACATATGCCGTGAACGGCAAACAGTACGTGGCGGCGATGGCGGGGCTGACACTGTTCACCTTCGCGTTGCCGAACTAGGAGTAAAACTTCGTCATGCCTGTGGTTCATTCCCTCAACAGGGCGCTCTTGTCGGCTGCGGCGGTATGTCTGGCATCGATTGCGCTCATCGGCGCACAGAATCCGACCATGCTGGGTCATCCCGAGGATTACTCGCGGGTCGATATCGAGCACGGCGCGCGGTTGTACGGCGAACATTGCGATCGATGTCACGGCGCGAACGGCAACGGCGTCAACGGCGTCGATCTTCGCAGCGGCAAATTTCGCAACGCCACCACCGATCAGCAGCTGCGAACCGTCATCACCAACGGATTTCCCACCGCCGGGATGCCGGCGTTCAAGTTCGATGCGGCCGATCTCACCGGCCTCGTCGCGTTCCTGCGCAACATGAACAGCATCGATCGAGGCTCGCTGAAATCTGGCAATCCCGCGCACGGTCAGCTCGTCGTTGAAACCAAAGGCGCGTGCCTGAGCTGTCATCGCATCAACGAGAAGGGAAGCCGTAAGGGACCCAATCTGAGCGACATCGGCGCCAACCGCAGCGCGGGGTCGCTCGAACGTTCGCTGATTGATCCGAGCAGTCAGATGTGGCCGATCAACCGTCCGGTGCGAATCGTCACCAAGGATGGTCGAGTGATTAACGGCCGTCGTCTCAATGAAGACACCTACACCGTGCAGGTCAGCGATGAAGAAGGGCGGCTCATCTCGCTGAACAAAGCAGAACTGCGCGAATTCATCGTGTCCACCAAGTCGTCCATGCCCTCATATAAAGAGGAGCTCACCTCAGAGGAGCTGTCGGACGTGGTGACGTACCTCCTCTCCCTGAAAGGGCAGTAAGGCATGTTGCGACAGACTTCCCGTACGTCCGTGGTCCTTACGCTCATCGTCCTGGCGTCACTCGGCCTCCAGGCGCAGACGCCCGTCGGCCCGGAACGATTGCTGAACGCCTCGAAGGACGCGCAAAACTGGATGATCTACGGCGGCGACTACTTCAGCAATCGGCACAGCCCGCTCACGCAGATCACACCGGCGAACGTCAAAAACCTGACCATGGCCTGGGCGTATCAGTCGCCGACGACGGGCAGCTGGCAGCCGACGCCGCTTGTCGTCGACGGGATCATGTATCTCACCCAGCGCCCCAACGATGTCGTGGCGCTCGACGCGGCGACCGGCCGCGTGTTCTGGATGTATCGCTACAACAACGCCAACGAGATCGGCGTGTGCTGCGGCGCGAACAACCGCGGCCTCGCCATTCTTGGCGACACGTTGTTCATGGGCACGCTCGACGCGCACCTCGTCGCCATCGACACGAAGAGCGGCATGCCTGTCTGGAAGACCAAGGTCGGAGACAGCAAGATGGGGTACTCGCTCACCGTCGCGCCGTTGGCCGTGAAAGACAGGGTGATTGTTGGACTCGGCGGCGGGGAGTTCGGGATTCGCGGCGCGATTGCGGCATACGACGCGAAAACTGGAAAAGAGATGTGGCGGTTCAACACAATTCCGGCACCGGGCGAGCCCGGTCACGAAACCTGGGAGCCGTGCCCGCCGAACTCCAGGACGTACTGCGATCCTGAAGCATGGACACATGGCGGCGGATCGGTCTGGGTCACCGGGTCGTACGATCCGGCGCTCAACCTGACGTACTGGGGCACCGGCAACGTCGGCCCCGATTACAACGGCGACCAGCGTCCGGGCGATAACCTCTACACGGCGTCGGTCGTCGCGCTCGATTTGGACACGGGGAAACTCAAGTGGCACTACCAGTTCACGCCGCACGACGTGTACGACTACGACTCGGTGCAGGTGCCCGTGCTCGCCGACATCACGTTTCAGGGCGCGCCGCTGAAGGCGATGTTGTGGGCCAACCGCAACGGCAACTTCTACGTCCTGAATCGCGAAACAGGAAAGTTCATGCTCGGAAAACCCTTCGTCAAAGTGAACTGGATGAGCGGGTTCGACGCCAACGGCCGCCCCGTCCAAACCCCGCAGCCGCCCGGCATGCCGACCTATCCGGCGGTGCAGGGAGGCTCTAACTGGTATTCACCGTCTTACAGTCCTCGCACGAAGCTGATGTACGTCTCGAGCTGGCAAGAGCAGGGGATGCTGTTTGGCGGTGTGCCTGTTGTTTACAAAGAAGGCGGGCGCGGTTTCGGCGGCGGCAACCTGTCGCCGTTTGTGCCGACACCGGGCGCACCGACGCGAGCCATACCCGGTGCGCC
The DNA here is from genome assembly GCA_031371345.1 of Vicinamibacteria bacterium. Lineage (GTDB taxonomy): Bacteria > Acidobacteriota > Vicinamibacteria > Vicinamibacterales > JAMQPK01 > JAMQPK01. Next base: position 11,916 of record JANMJM010000209.1, on the reverse strand, counting down.
TGGCGTGCCGAACCTCCGCCGCGGACCCGTCAACAACTGGACCGATGCCGCTGGTCATGGCGCGGTCCTCGCGATCGATCCGAGTACCGGCGAGCCGAAGTGGCAATTCATCATGTACGACGTGACGGACACGGGTATCGTGACGACCGCTTCGGATCTGCTGTTTACCGGCGGACGTGAAGGTTATCTTCAAGCGTTGGATGCGCGCAGCGGCACGCTTCTCTGGAGGGCCAACCTCGGTGCCCAGATGCTCAACAACCCAATCACGTACGCCGTGAACGGGAAGCAATACGTTGCTGCCATGGGAGGGCTGACGTTGTTTACGTTCGCGCTGCCGAACTAGCGCGGCGCATTCCGGGCCGCGGGCCGCAACGCGCCTGACCCACGGCTCGATTCACACAGGCGCGCAGACAGAGGGGGGCATCATGGCGTGCCATCAGCGTCGGTCGTCTCTGTTCCTCGCGTTGCTGGCGCTCGTGCTGTTCCCTTGCGCTGCGCTCTCTCAAATCACAACCGCCGATATCCTCGGCACCATAACCGACCAATCGGGAGGCGTCCTGCCGGGCGTCACTATCACAGCGCGAAGCCTCGACACCGGTGCCGTTCAGACGACGGTCGCCGACACCAACGGCAACTTCCAAATCCTCCGCCTTGCCCCGGGCCGTTATCGCGTGACAACCGAGCTGCAGGGGTTCAAGACGGTAGACAACGAGGTCACCCTGGCCATCGCCGACCGCTTTCGCGTGACGACGAAACTCGAGGTCGGGGCGATGGAAGAGCACGTCACGGTCACCGGGCAGGCGCCGCTGCTGCAAACCGAACGCGCGTCGGTGGCGGTGCTGGTGGACGAGCGTGCGATGCAGGATTTGCCTCTGAACGGACGGAATTTTGTGCGACTCGCGCAACTCGCGCCCGGGGCCACCGAGGGCGCGTCGAATTCGTTGAGCAGCGGGAACCGGCCAGATGATCGCCGCCAGTCGTCTTCCATCTCCATCAACGGTCAGAATACGTCGCTCAATAATTTCCTCATCGATGGTCTCGACAACAACGAACGGTTCATCGGCACGGTGATCGTGCGCCCGTCGGTCGACGCGATTCGCGAGATGAAGGTCGAGACCAATGCGTTCTCTGCCGAACTCGGCCGCACGGTCGGCGGCGTCATCAACGTCGTCACCAAGGGCGGGTCGAACCAACTGCACGGGTCGGCGTTCGAGTTCTACCGCAACGAGGCGATGGATGCGCGCAATTTCTTCGCGCCGAGCGGCCCGAAGCCGGTCTTCAAGCAGAATCAATACGGTGGGAGCATCGGCGGTCCCATCGTAAAGGATCGCACCTTCTTCTTCGCCGACTACGCCGGCCTGCGTGTCCAGCAGGGTCAGACCTATAACTCCACGGTGCCGACCTTGGCCATGCGGCAGGGAGATTTTTCAGGACTGGCGCCCATCTTCGATCCGCTGACCGGGCAGCCATTCGCGAATAACCGCATCCCGGCCGGGCGCCTGGATCCCGCAGCCGTCGCGTTGACGAACTTATACCCGCTGCCGACCAACAACGCACTCGCGAACAATTTCACCTATAGCCCGACGCGAACCCAGGACGACGATAGCTTCGACGTGAGACTCGATCATCGATTCGACGACCGGCACGTGCTGTTCGCACGGTACTCGTATAACAACACGACGACGTTCGTGCCCGACGCGCTTCCGCCGATTAATGGCATCACGCCAGGCGGTCTCGGCAATACGGTGTTTCCAGGCACCTCGCACCAGAAGCCACAGGCCGCGCAGGTGAATTTCGACCACGTGTTCTCGCCCGCGCTCGTCATGGAAACCAAGGCCGGCTTTTCCCGGTACGATGCCGAGACGCTCCATTCCAATTACGGGTTGAACGTGTCGAGCCAGATGGGAATACCGGGCGTGAATGTCGAAGGCGACACCGACAGCTCCGGTCTCTCGCGCCTCACGATAGCGGGATTCACCGAGCTCGGCGACGCGGGGTTCATCCCGCTCATCATCAAGAATGACGTCTGGCAGGCGGTGTCGAGCCTCACCTTTGTGAGAGGGGCGCGCACGCTGAAAGTCGGCGTCGACGTAAAACTCCGCGACGTGACCGCGAAGCAGAGTTCGACGGCGCGGGGCCTTTTCGCGTTCAACGCCAACTTCACGAGCGATCCGACCGGCGTGGTTCGCGGCGCCGGGAACTCGTACGCGTCGTTTCTGCTTGGGTATCCGACGTCGACCTCGCGCAGCAAGTACCTCGTTCTACCGGTCTATCAGTACGTGGAGACGGGAACCTACGTGCAGTACGACTGGCGCGCGCGGCCGTGGATCACACTGAATCTGGGAGCCCGCTACGACTACTACGGCGCGCCGACGGAACAGAACGATGTGATCTCCAACGTCGATCTCGCCGCTGGGCGCATTGTTCTGGCGGGCAAGGAAGTCTCTCGCACCGGCGGGCGGAAGAACGATTTCAACAACGTTGCACCGCGTCTGGGTTTCGCGGCAACGCTGACACCGAAGACCGTCCTTCGAGGAGGCTACGGCATCAGCTACAGTCCGCCGGTGCAGGGGACGGGGTTATCGCTGCGCAATCCTCCATTCGTCAGCCTCTACGACATCACCACCAGCACGTTCACGCCGGTGAACCGACTATCGGATGGATTACCGGCGCCCACGGCCACGAGCGCGTCGACGCCGACCGGTGCGCTGGCGCCGGTTGATTTCAATCTGAAAACGCCGTGGGTGCACCAGTTCAACGCCGCAGTGCAGCGCGAGCTGCCGTGGCAGATGTCTGCGACGGTCGCCTACGTGGGTGTCCTGTTACGTGACGGCGTCGTGGCCTTACCAGTCAATACGCCGCCGCCCGGCCCGGGCGCGATCCAGGCACGACGGCCGCTTGTCGCCGTGTTCCCGAACGTGGCGGGCATCGGCTATCAGACCAACCTGGTAACGGCCAACTACAAAGCCATGCAAGCCGTCCTCGATCGGCGATTCGCCGCAGGCTGGGGAGGGCGCGTTGGCTATACGTGGGCGCATCATGTCCTGACGCAGCCCGAAGGCCAGTACCCGTTCACGTCGATTCCGGGCGGAGCCAATCCGTTCCCTGCGATGCTCAACAACGTGAGACTCGAGAGGCTCGACGAGCCGCAGGACATCCGCCACCGATTGACGCTCGGGCTGAACTACGAATTGGGCATCGCACGCGAATCCCGGGGATTGGTCGGCATTCTTGCGAAAGGCTGGCAGGTGAACGGCGTTGCGGTCATCCAGTCGGGGCGCCCGTTTACGGTGACGAACAACTCGGCGCGCGGAAACACCGGCAGCGCCGATCGTCCGAACCTGGTGGGCGATCCGACCCTTCCGAGAAACGAGCGCTCGATCACACGGTGGTTCAACACAGCGGCATTCGAACCGCAGGCGCTGAATACGCTCGGCAACGCCCCGGCGAGCATCGTTCGTGGGCCCGGACTGATGACGATCGATCTCTCGTTCTTCAAAGATTTCGTGCCGCGAACGGGCACCCAGCTGCAATTCAGACTGGAGGCGTTTAATCTAACCAATCGCGCCAATTTCGACACGCTCGGCGTGGCGCTCGGCGCCGCGAACTTCGGCACGATCGGCAGCTCGGGGCCGGCGAGAAACGTGCAGCTCGCGCTGAAGCTGATGTTCTAGGCGGCCAGACGCAGCTGAAAATTTAGAGCATTCTGGCACGTCCTCTTCGCTTATCATTAAGTACCTATTTTTCCGCTCTGAATTGCGTTTTTGGCGGGTTTTTGCTCGGCATAGACGAACCATACGAAAGCGAGGCAGGTCGATGCGGCGAGTCATTCGGTCGGCGGTTTTCGCCTTATCTGCGGGTACGACGGTCGCTCTGCTGGCGCTGGTCAGCGCGCAGGCGCAGGCTCCCTCGACCGTGCCACCCTCGGTGACCTTCGCGAAGGACATTCAGCCCATGCTCGAGAAGAGCTGCCTGAGCTGTCACAGCGCCGACCTTAAACTCGCCGAGCTCGATCTCAGCACGCGCGAGGCCGCGATGCAAGGCGGCACACACGGTGCCGTGCTCGTGCCCGGAAGCGCCGACCGCAGCAAGTTATATCGCATGGCGGCTGGCCTCGATCAACCGAAGATGCCGATGCAGGGCGACGCGCTGACCTCGGCGCAGCTCGCCGCGTTGAAGGCATGGATCGACCAGGGTGCGGTCTGGGAAACCTCGGTGAGCTTCGCGAAGGACATTCAGCCGATCCTCGCGAGCAGCTGCCTCAATTGCCACGGCGAGAGCCTGCAGTTGTCGAAGTTCGACTTGCGGACGCGCGAAAGTGCGCTGCTCGGCGGCCAGCACGGATCCGACATCGTGCCGGGCAACGCCGAACAAAGCCGCATGTACAAGCGCGTGGCCGGACTCGAAAAGCCCGCCATGCCGCAGCAGGGCACGCCCCTGACGCCGGCGCAGGCCGCCGCGGTGAAGCAGTGGATTAACGACGGCGCGAAGTGGGACGCGCCGCCCGCGTCGTCTTCCGCCACGCCGGCCGCGCCTTCGACTGCGGCCTCGGCAGCCATCGCCGGGCTGATGGAGCGCCCGATTACGCAGGAAGAGCGCAACTACTGGACATTCAAGTTGCCGGTGCAAACGCCGCCTCCGGCGGTTGCCAACAGGAACCTCGTCAATCCTATCGATCGGTTCCTCGAAAAGACCCGAGCTGACCACGGCTTGAAAGCGGCCCCGCGCGCCGACAAGAACACGCTCGTGCGCCGCGCCTATCTGGATTTACTCGGCCTGCCGCCGACGCCGGCGCAGGTGCAAGAGTTCGTGTCGGACCAGAGCCCGGACGCGTGGGAAAACCTCGTCGACAGGCTGCTGGCATCGCCGCATTATGGCGAGCGCTACGGCCGTCATTGGCTCGATGTCGCCCGGTACGCCGATTCCGGCGGCTTCGAATACGACATTCACCGGCCGAACGCGTGGCGCTATCGCGACTACGTGATCAAATCGTTCAATCAGGACAAGGCGTTTACGCAGTTCCTCACCGAGCAGCTCGCGGGCGACGAGATGGACTACCGGACGCAGGATAGTTTGGTGGCCACGGGATTTCTGCGCATGGGGCCGCGCGTGCTCTTCCGCGAGAAAGACAACCCCGAACGCCGCTACGACTACCTCGACGAAATGCTCGGCACGATCGGAAAGGGCATGCTCGGACTCACGGTGAACTGCGCGCGATGCCACAACCATAAGTTCGATCCGATCATGGCGAAGGATTACTACGCCATGGAAGCGGCCCTCTTCGGCTTCGTCGAGACCGAATATCCGCTGGCCCCCCCGGATCAGGCGGAAGCGTACCTCGCGAAGAACGAAGAGATTAACGACAAGGTCGAGTCGATTCGGCTGCAAATCGACACGCTCGAGAAACCGTACCGCGACAAGCTGAATCTCGCGGAAGTGCAGAAGAAATATCCGGAGCACATCTACGCCGCCGCGGCCAAGCCCGAGGCTGAGCGCACGCCGGGCGAGCAGCTGCTGGCCGTTCAGGTGCTCACGGGCGTCAGAGCATCGGTCGTCGAAGTCGAAGCGCTGATGACGCCCGCCGAGCTCGCGCGCAAAAAAGAGCTGAGAGCGGAGCAGACCGCTCTCTTGAAACAGCGGCCGAAGCCGCTGCCGATGGCGGAAATCGTCACCGATGGCGACTACCGGTTCCAGCCGCTGGCGCTCGGCGACAACACCATCAGCTGCCCGAAGTGCCGCATCCCGCCGCCCGAAGGCGGCAGCTTCATCCATAAAGGATCGGAGCCCTACAAGGTTCCGAAGTCGTATTTCCTCATTCGTGGAGACGTCGAGAGCAAAGGCCCCGAGATGAAGCCCGGCTTCATCGGCGTCATCACCAACGGCAATCCGCCCACCGAGATTCCACGTCCCGACGGCCGCACGTCCGGACGCCGGCTCGCGCTGGCGAAGTGGATTGCGTCGCCGCAGAACCCGATGACCGCGCGCGTGTGGGTGAATCGGCTGTGGCAGAAGCATTTCGGTCGCGGCATCGTGTCGACGCTGGAGAACTTCGGCAAGATGGGTGCGCTGCCGACGCATCCGGAACTGCTCGACTGGCTCGCCGTCGAGTTCATGAACCGCGGATGGAGCACGAAGCAGCTCAACAAGCTGATGATGATGTCCGAGGCCTATCAAATGGCGTCGGTCTTCGAGGATGCGGACAGCATCAAGAACGATCTCGAGAACCGCTACTTGTGGAAGTTCCGTCCGCAGCGTCTCGATGCGGAAATCGTCCGCGACAGCATGCTGGCCGTGGGCGGGAATATCAATCTCGCGATCGGCGGAGAGCCGATCTTCCCCTATATTCCCAGCGACATTCTGCTCGGGCAGTACCGCGGGAAATGGGAAAACACTCTGGAAGGGCCGGCGGCGTGGCGTCGGGGTGTTTACGTCTATCAGCGCCGTTCGCTGCCGTATCCGATGTTCGACACGTTCGATCATCCCGATTTGAACGCCATGGTCGGGGCCAGAAATGTGTCGACCGTGCCCACCCAGGCGCTGACGCTCCTCAACAACCCGTTTGTCCTGTCGCAGGCCAACTGGCTCGCCGAGCGCGTGAAGCGCGAAGCGTCGGACCCCTATACGCAAGTGGAGCTGGCCTACCGCATCGCGCTTGCGCGGCCCGCGACCGAGACGGAAATCTCGATTGGATTGGATCTGGTGAAGAACCGTTCGCTCGAATCCTTCACGCACGTCGTCCTGAATCTGGACGAGTTTTTGTACATGAGGTGAGTGATGTCGCATGGAAGAAGTAAGAATTTCTGGGACCGGCGCGAATTTCTCTTCAAGTCGGGCGGCGGCATCAGTGGGCTCGCGCTGGCGTCGCTGCTAGGCGCAGACAACCTGCTTGCGGCAGGTCCGGCGGGATCCGACGCGTGTGCGGCCGCGGCGACAGGCGCCAATCCCTATGCGCCGAAGGCGCCACACTTCAAGCCGCGCGCGACAAACGTGATCTCCCTGTTCATGGGAGGTGGCTGGAGCCAGATGGACACGTTTGATCCCAAGCCGGCCTTGTCGAAATACGCCGGGCAGCCGATCGACGGAAAAGTGCGCGGCGACGTGATCGTTCGCCAGGGATTCCCCGGCCCGTTGATGCCGAGTCCGTTCAGTTTCAAGAAGTACGGGCAAAGCGGCATCGAAGTGTCTGAGATCTTCCCTCACCTCAGCCAGCATGTCGACGAGATCGCGTTCCTGAGATCGGTATACGGCCGATCGAACGATCACGTGCAGGGCACCTACGAAATGCAGACGGGGCAGATCAACCTCGGGTTCCCGAGCGTCGGCTCGTGGGTCACCTACGGTCTCGGATCGCAGGCGTCCAGCCTGCCCGCCTTCGTGGTCATGACCGATAATCGTGGCGGCCCACTCGGCGGCCCGAACGACTGGAGCGCCGGGTTCATGCCCGCCGCCTACCAAGGCACGTTGTTCCGATCGACGGGAGATCCGATTGTCGACTTGAAGCCGCCGGCAGGTCTGACGTCAGAGGATCAGCGTGCGCGCCTCGACGCGCTGGCGAAGCTGAACCAGCTCGACATGGAGAAGTTCCCGGGCAATAGCGAACTGGCGGCCCGCATCTCGTCCTACGAGCTGGCGTATCGCATGCAGGGATGCGCACCGAGCGCCATCGACACCACCAACGAGTCGGACGCCACGAAGAAGTTGTACGGCATCGACAACAAGGTCACCGAGCAGTACGGGCGGCAGTGCCTGATGGCCCGCCGCCTTGTGGAACACGGTGTCCGCTTCGTGCAGGTCTTCGCGGGCGGCGTCGGCAACCAGAACACCGACACGTGGGACGCGCACGGCGACCTCAAGGGCAATCACACGCAACACGCCGCCGAGGTCGATCTCCCAACCGTCGGTTTACTCCTCGACTTGAAGGCGCGCGGCCTTCTCGACTCGACGCTCGTGATCATGCATTCAGAATTCGGCCGCATGCCGATCTCGCAGCGCGGCGTCGGCCGCGATCACAATCCCGGCGCGCAGACGGTATTGATGTTCGGCGCCGGCATCAAGGGCGGCCAGGTGATCGGGGCGAGCGACGAGTTCGGCTACAAAGCGATGGAGCAGCCGATCTCGTATCACGACTTGCACGCGACGATGCTGCACTTGCTCGGCTTGGACCACACGAAGCTCACGTACCGGTTCAACGGTCGCGACATGCGGCTGACCGACGTGTACGGGACCCTGATTCCGCAGATTGTGAATTCGTAGGCCGAGAGGCGTCAGCCGGCGGGTGATTGCAGGCGGGAAAACAATGGGGCGCAACGCGAGTTGCGCCCCATTTTCTTTTCTTAGAACAGATACTTGATGCCGAACTGCATCTGGCGCGGGATGGAGTTGCCCGTGCTCGAGATGCTGCCGAACCCCGTGCTGCCGAAGTTGTTGTCGGGCAGCCCGAAGTTGGCCTGGTTGAACAAGTTGTAGATTTCAGCCCGGAGCTGCACCTTCTGACTGCCGGTGCCGACCGCGAGGTCCTTGAAGATCGAGAAGTTCGTCTGGCGCTGGTTCGGCCCGTGCATCAGGGCCGACCCGATGTTGCCCGGGGTGAACTGCGGTGCCGCCGAGAAGGCGTCGGTGTTGAACCAACGCTGCACCGTCCGCTGATCGCTCGGCAGGTTCGGGTCCCCTGTCACGTTCGGGCGATCGGTACCACCGGTGTTCGTGCGGGACGCCGCGTTTATAACCGTGTAGGCCACGCCCGACTGCCAGAAGGAGGTGCCGTTGACCTGCCATGCAGAGAGGAGCCCATGCGCCACGCCGGTCAGCGATTTGCCCCACGGGAGCTCGTAGTTCGCCGACAGCACAAAGCGATGCCGAACGTCGAAGTTGATGGTGTCGCCCCACTCCAGGATGCTCATGTCCCACGGCGCGAGGGTTAAGAACCGCGCGTGCGCCCACGTATAGTGCGAGTTCATGGTGAGCCCGCCGCGCGAGCGGCGCGTAAACACGAACTGGGCCGCGTTGTAGGTCGACTTGCCGAGATTGCTCAGAACGTTGGCGGCCGAAATGCCGGGATATTGCGAGTACAGCGGGCGGCGTGGATCGACGGCTCCCGGGCCGGCCGGTGCGAGGTTGAAGTTCTTGCCCTGCACCAGACGGTCGCCGCGCGAACCGATGTACCCGGCCGTCAGCACGTTGCCGACGAACTCCTTCTCGATCATGAGGTTGAACTGCTTCGCCCGATCCGACTTGTAGTCCAGCGCAGTGCCGATGACGTTACCCGTCGGCAGCGCCGGATTGGCGAAGGTCACCACCGGCAGCCCGTCCTTCAGGAACAAATTGGGGGGCAGGTTGGCCTGGGCGGTGCTCGTCACCGGCCCGTAGTTTGCGGTAAACGGCGGGTTCTTCATGTACGCGCCGGCGTTCTTGTTATTCGGGAAGTAGGCCAGCCCCCAGCCGCCGCGCAGGACCATGTTGTGCGGCAGCGAGGCGGAAAAACCGAACCGCGGCGCGACGTCCGTCAAGTCTGACTTGACGTTCGAAGTACGGCTGACGCCGCTGGTACCGGCCACGAGCAGCTTCTTTCCCACCGGGTCCCAGTTCGACAGGTGATTGTCTTTCTCGCTCAACGGCCCAAAGACGTCGTAGCGGATGCCCATGTTGACCGTGAGCCACGAGGTTGCGCGCCAGTCGTCCTGGAAGAACACGCTCGGTTCGGGCGTCGAATAGACGGGCGAGCCCGGTGTGTAGAGCCGGCGGACGTCGGTCGGGTACCCCAGCAGGAACGACGCGAAGGCGTGGCCGCCTCCGGCACCCGTGCCGCTATTGGTCGGGTTCGCGTCGAATCCAAAGAGGCCCTGCGCCGAGTTCGACTGCAGCACGCCCCAATGCCGGAGGACGATGCCGGAGCCGATCTTCAGGTTGTGCGCGCCGCGCGCCTGGGTGATCGAGCCCGCGATCTGGTACGTTCTGTTGTAGATCTGGAGCGGCACCCACTGAGTCTCGCCCACCGCGGCGAACGTGGTCGGGCGCATTTCCATCAGAGGCAGCCCGCTGGTCTCGATGGTGCCGGCATTGGCGTTCGGGACGCCAAAGAAATCGCCGAGGTTTCCCCCGTGGTTCGGTCCAGTCGACAAGATGTCCGGTTTGGAGAAGTTGCCCTTGATCTCGGCGACCGTCGTGGCGTTGAAAATGTGCACAAAGCTGCCGATCACATTTTGGGCGGTCGTGTCGTTGGGGCCCGCGTAGTTGCCGGTGGCCGCGCCGCCCACGATGCAGGTGGGGTCGATCGTTTTCGCTCCGATGGTCACCGGCGGGCACAGGCTTGGCGTAAGCGTGTAGGTCTGGTTGTAGGAATAGCGAACGAAGACGCTGTTGTTGTTGTTGATCCGATGATCGACACGGAAGTCGGCCGCCTGGTTGTTCTGCACGCGGTTGCTCGTATACGCGAAGTTATTGGACAGCGCGCCGTTGGTCGGCATTGGATAGAGCGCCAGGTACTTCGCCGCAATCGGATCGAACCGGCTGGCGGGAATCACGTTCCCGGGGAACGGCGTGCGCACCGCGTTAATCGGGTCGTAGATCGTCGTGGAGAGCTCGGAGAAGTCGCCTGCGCGCATCTTCACGGTCGGCACCGTGATGAGGAACGGCACGCCCTGCTTCAGACGATAGCCCTCGTAGTCGGCGAAAAAGAACGTCCGGGTCGACTTGATCGGCCCGCCCAGGCTTCCACCGTACTGGTTCTGGCGGATGGGTGGCTTGCCTTTGGCAAAGAAGAGGCGCGAGTCGAACTTCTCGTGCCGGCCGAACTCGAACCCGGAACCGTGGAACGAGTTGCCGCCCGACTTGGTGATGATGTTGATGACGCCGCCGAGCGTACGACCCACCTCGGCGTTGTACATGTTGGTCTGGACGCGCACTTCCTGAATGGCATCAATCGACGGCTTGATGGCGACCGTGCCGATGGAGCGCTCGTTGTTGTCCATGCCGTCGACGAGCTGATTGTTCAGCACGTCGTTGACGCCGTTAATCGACACCGACGAGGTCTGCCGCCGCTCGTCGGGCCGCGTGCCGTTGGCCAGCGAGCTGAGGGCGCCTTCGCTGGCACCGGGAATCAGCTGCACCATGCGGATGATGTTCCGTCCGGGAATCGGCGCGTCCTGCACGGTCTTCTCGTTGATCAGCGAGCTGACCGTGGACGAGTCGGTCTGCAGCAGCGGGGCTTCCCCCGTCACCATCACGGATTCCTCGACCGTGCCGATCGTCATCTTCGCGTCGACTCGCGAGCGGTCGCCGGTCGACACATCGACACGTGCGTTGACGGTCTGGAAACCCTGCAGCTCGATCTTCACCGTGTAGCTGCCGATTGGCAACAACGTGAAGGTGTAGTCGCCGGTGTCGGTGCTAACCGTCGAGCGCGTCGCTTTCGTCGCCACGTTTGTCACGGTCACGGTCACCGCGGGCAGCACTCCGCCGCTCGCGTCGGTGACGCGACCGACGATGTCGGCGGTGCCTTGCGCGAATGCGAACGTGTTCAGTGCAAGAAGAATGATGAGAGCGCCGCCCAGCGAGCGAGTTGAGAACATACCTGCCTCCTCAAAGAGATTTCGGAGAACGCCTAGGATCGTGTGTTCCGAATCGTAAAGGAACCCCAGATAAAAACAAGCCTAAACTGCGATTGAGACCTAATTTTTGATAACTTTGAGATCCAAGAAAATAGATCTGGGTTACTCTTTTCGGGTGAGCGACCGATGAACCTGCGCCGTTCCTTCATTTGCGCACTGACGGCCGCTGGGATGCTCGTGCCATGGTCGCGGCCTGCCGCGCAAACCGACCCGCGCGCCGCCCTCCTCAAGCTCATCGAGCGGAAGCGCGTGCCGCTGTCCGCTCAAGTTCGAGTGCGGCCTGACGGCGGGCAGTACAACGCGGAACATT
>JANMJM010000145.1:0-13256 GCA_031371345.1 Vicinamibacteria bacterium | reverse complement strand
GTCGCTGACATTCAGGATCTTCGACGGATGCTTCACGCGCTTGCTCCACGACATTTCCGACACGTGGATGAGCCCTTCGACGCCGGGCTCGAGCTCGATGAACGCACCATAATCGGTGAGGCTGACGACCTTGCCGGACATGCGCGCGCTGACCGGGTAGCGATCCGACACGTTCGACCATGGATCGTTGATGAGCTGCTTGTGCCCGAGGGAGACACGTTCGGTCGCCGGATCGTACTTGAGCACGATCACGTCGATCTCGTCGTTCACCTTGAAGAGCTCGGATGGATGGCCCACGCGGCCCCACGACATGTCGGTAATGTGCAGCAGGACGTCGATGCCGCACAATTCGATGAACGAGCCGTAGTCGGTGATGTTCTTCACCGTGCCCTTCAGGACTTTGCCTTCCGACAGGGTGTGCAGCGTGTGCTTCTTCTTTTCCGCGTTTTCTTCCTCGAGCAGGACCTTGCGCGACAGCACGATGTTGCCGCGTTTCTTGTTCACCTTGATGACGCGCATCCGCAGTTCCTGGCCGCGCAGGGCGTCGAGATTGCGCACGGGGCGCACGTCGATCTGCGAGCCTGGCAGGAACGCGCGCACGCCGATGTCGACGGCGAGTCCGCCCTTAATCCGTTCGATGACGCGGCCGATGACGACCTTCCGCTCGGCGTAGGCTTTCTCGACTTCGTCCCAAATCTTCATCTTCTCGGCTTTTTCGCGCGAGAGGACGACGTAGCCGTCGCGGTCTTCGGTGCGCTCGAGCAGCACGTCGACGGTGTCGCCTGGCTGCACGGTGACTTCGCCGCGCTCGTCGAGGAACTCATCAACACCGATGATGCCTTCGGATTTGTAACCGATGTCGACGATGACTTCAGATGGGGTGACTTTCAGGACCGTGCCCTTCATCACCTCGCCTTCCGCTATGTTGCGGAAGCTGTTATCGTAGACGTCGAGCATTCGGGAAAATTCTTGAGGGTCGGCATCGTCATCCTTGAACGGGGTAAGCACGCCCCGCCCCTGAGGTTTTCCGCCCGCGCGAGTCGTCGCTGCGCCGGCGACCTCCGGGACTGCTGTTTTCTGAGTGCGCTCGTCGTCCACGTTCACCATGCCTTAAAGTTCTCCTGATCGATCGAATCGATTGCCGGATTTGAGGGGACCGGCGCCCGAATTTCAGCGTCGGCTGGCGTTGAAGCTGCGGCCGCTGATGTTGCGATAAGCATTAGAGTGTAGAGAGTTTATGGGTACGCTGTCAAGGTAGAGAGGACCCGATATGGCCAAGCGCAATGCCCGCTCGCGCAAGCAGAAGCCACGCCGAGCCAGAAGCGCAAACACGCCCGCGAAAAAGAAGATCGCGAAGCGAACGACCGCGCGGAAAACCTCGCGGGTTGCACGAAAAGCACGTCCCGCGCGTCGCGCCGCGCCGCGCCGCGCCAAGACCGGCACGGTACGACCGAAACCCGCCGCGCTGTCGCGTCCTCGACGCGTGCTGCCGGACGAGAAAATCGTCATTCCGTCGGCGCCGTCGACGCTCGGCTACTCGCCGAAAGCCTCGTCTGCCGAATCGGGGCATGAGAAATACCACCAGCATGCGCGCCAGCACGCGTCGGAAGACGCGCGGCTGATTGGCGGGGACGTCGATATCGACTGGAACGAAGCGTATTCAAGCGGCGAAGAATCGCCGGGCGGCGATACGCCGACACCGGATCAGGACGTCGTGGAAGAAATCGGCCGCGCGCTCGGCGTCGAGTACGACGACGCCGAAGAGCTGAAGGGATCGGACAAAATCGTGGAACGCGATCGCCACCGGTGGGAATACGATCCCGCCTCGGCTGAAGATTATCGCGACAGAAACAAGAAGGAATGAAAGATTGCGTGATTGGGGGATTGGTGATTGAGCGATAGGAATTTCGTTGTCAGCAATTTCCTATCGCCCATTCACCATGCGCCCATTCGCCAAATTACGAGTTTTTCGTTTCCAGTTTCAGCCTCTCCCCTACCACGCCCATGACTCTGTCTACGGTGTCGTCGATCGACAGGCCCGTCGTATCTAAATGGACCGCGTCTTTCGCTTCGGCGAGTGGCGAGACCGTGCGCGTCGAGTCGGTATAATCCCGCGCCTTCAGTTCGTTCTCCACGTCGGCGAGGGCGGCCTGCCGTCCGAACCCATGCGCCGGATCCGCGGCGCGTCGGCGCGCGCGCTCTTCGGAGGACGCGTCCAGATAAATCTTCACGTCGGCGTCGGGAAACACCACCGTGCCGATATCGCGGCCTTCGATCACGATGCCACCGTATTGGCCGGCCTCGCGTTGCCGTGTCACGAGCGCAGCACGCACGCCCGGCAACCGCGCCACCGCTGCCGCACCGCGGTCGATCTGCGGCGTGCGAATCGCGGCGGTGACATCGTGCCCGTCAATTTTCACGACATCGGGGCCGATGTCGAGCGCCGCGCGCTCGGCGATTAAGGCCATCGCGTCTTCATCGTCCAGGCCGCGACCGTCCTGCAGCGCTTTCCACGCCACCGCGCGATACATCGCCCCGGTATCGAGATGCCGGTACCCTAACCGCTGGGCAACCGCGCGCGCGACGGTGCCTTTTCCGGCACCGGAGGGACCGTCGATCGCAATGATGAGGGGCCGCATAAACGAAGCCGCTAATGTAACATGCGCGGAACGGTGAAGGCGGCGGTCCGCGCGGTCGTTGTGATGGTGTCTGCCGCGGTCGCGGCGTTTGTGCTGCTGCCCTACTTCAGCGGCGCGGCCATGATTCTGCGGGCGGCTGGCACGGGCGGTTCGCTCGGTCGCATCGCGCGCTGGGAAGCGCGCTCGGTCTCGGATTCGATCGAACAGTTGCCGGCGCGCGACGGATCGATTCGCGCCCGCATCTTCCGGCCATCGGGGCAGCCGCAGCGCGCGGTACTGCTCGTCAGTGGCGTCCATCCCGACGGCATCGACGAACCACGGCTCGTCGCCCTCGCGAAAGATCTCGCCGGCACCGGCGTCAACGTCATCACCCCCGAGATTCGCGACCTGATGGAGTACCGCTTGACGGCGAACGTGGCCAACGCCATCGAGGATGCGGCGCTTTGGACGGCAGGGCGCGAGGATCTCGCCGGCCATTCGGGCGTCGGCATGATTGGCGTCAGCTTTTCGGGCGGTCTGTCGATCGTGGCCGCTGGACGGCCCGCCCTGCGCGATCGCGTGGCCTACGTGCTGTCGTTTGGCGGCCACGGCAATCTTCCACGGGTGCTGCACTACTTGTGCACGGGCGTCGAGCCGAGCGTCGCGGACGAGCCCGGCCGCCGGCAGACACCGCACGACTATGCGGTGACGGTCGTCCTTCATCAAGCGGCTGATCTGATCGTCCCGCCCGAGCAGGTCGGCGTGCTCCGCCGCGGCATCGAGACATTCCTGCGCGCATCAGCCGCAGCAAGAACCAATCAGAAACTCGCGGCCGATCTCACGCAAACTGCACGCGCCATTCAGCGCGACATGTCAGAGCCGTCGGCGACGTTGATGAAGTACGTGATGGAGCGCGATGTCGCTTCGATCGGCGCGCGTCTGCGGCCGTATCTCGACCAGCTCGGCCAGGATCCGTCGCTCTCGCCGGATCGCTCTCCTGCGCCGACCGCGCCGGTCTATCTGCTTCACGGTCGCGACGACCACGTCATTCCCCCCGTCGAGTCGGCACTGCTCACCTCATATCTCGAGCACACGACGGTGGTGCGCCGTCTCGAGAGCGGTTTTCTCTCGCACGTTGACGTGGCCGAACGACCCACGTTTATGGAAGCCTGGCAGATGATCGCGTTCTGGACGGCTGCGCTCGGCGAGCAGCGAAAACATTGACCGTTCTGCGGCTCGAGCGTAAAAAGGAGCGTATGAAGATGAGAACCATGTTCCTCACCATGTGGCTGGCAACCGCATCAATCACGATCGGCGCGCAACAGCCGGCGCTGCAGCCACCGCAGGATCCGAGTCGTTGGGAGCCGGCGATTCAGAAATTCGAGGAGCAGGACAAACACACCCCTCCGCCGAAGGGCGGCATTGTCTTTGTCGGCGCGTCGAGCATCGTCCGGTGGGATCTTGCCGAGTGGTTTCCGGAGTTGAAGGACACCATCAACCGCGGTTTTGGCGGATCGGAAATGGCCGACAGCGCAAAGTATGCAGGGCGCGTGGTCGTGCCGTACGCGCCGCGCACGGTGGTGCTCTATCCGGGCGAAAACGACATCGCGCGCGGGACGACACCCGAGACCGTCGGCGCCGGGTTCGTGAAGTTCTATCAAACGGTGCACTCCGCGTTGCCGAAGACCCGCATCATCGCGATCGGTCTGAAGCCCACGCCGGCACGATGGCAGTTAAACGACAAGTTCCTTGAGGCCAACGCGCTGATTCGCGGCTATTGCCAGCGCCACACCAACTGTGTCTATCTCGATGTCAGCCACGACATGCTCGGCGCCGACGGCAAGCCGAAGCCAGAATTGTTCATCTCCGATGGACAGCACATGACGGCGGAAGGGTACAAGATATGGTCGCGGCTCATACGACCGCTCCTCGTTAAGTAGAAACGAGAAACGACAAACTAAAGCGCAACTTTGGACGTGCGCGTACTTTCCAACTTGCTTTCCAGTTTCTAGTTTCTAGTTTTTACTTGTACAGTTCCCCCATGCAGGTTCGTCTTCAGAAGATTATCTCCACGGCCGGGGTTGCGTCTCGTCGCGCGGCTGAAAAGCTCATTCAGGAAGGGCGCGTCTCTGTCAACGGTGACACGGTCCGCGAGCTTGGCTCGAAAGCCGATCCGGACGTCGATGAGATTCGCGTCGACGATCGCCGGGTGAAGCGCGCGCAACGGCTGCGCTACTACTTGCTCAATAAACCACGCGGCTACGTCACGACGCGATCCGATCCCGAAAAGCGGCGAACCGTGCTCGACCTCTTGAAAGGGGTGCGGGAGTACGTCTACCCGGTGGGCCGCCTCGATTTCGATTCCGAGGGGCTGCTGATTCTGACCAACGACGGCGAGCTGGCCGCCACGCTGACGCACCCGCGGCACGAAGTCGAGCGCGTCTACGACGCGCAAGTGCTGGGCGTCCCAGATGCCCACGACATCGATCGGCTCTCGAAAGGCCTCGTGCTCGAAGGACGCCGCACGAGCCCTGCGCATGTAGAGCTGGTCGGCGGACGCCGCGGCGACACCGAAACGTCTATGCTGCGGGTCACCATTCACGAAGGCCGCTCGCGGCAGGTCAGAAAGATGTGCGATGCCATCGGCCATCCGGTCCGCACGCTGCGGCGCATCAGAATCGGGCCCATCTTCGACAAGAATCTCAGGCTCGGGACGTACCGGGAGCTGACCGCGGAGGAAGTGCGGCGTCTGAAAACAACGGGAAAGAAACGACGCTGATCGATTAGTGGATTTTTTCTCCTGGCGGCACGTCGGGCGACATCGGATCGCTGTCTTCCGGCGGTACTCCTCCCTCGAGGTCGAGCAGCGGCTGCAGCGGTTGCGACGCCTGCGATAACCCTGCGGGCACCTCGAACCCCAGCGCCTCGGCCATCTCTTCAATTTTCGGCAGGTCGGTCAGGTCGCGCAGCCCGAACCGGATCAGGAACTCGCGGGTCGTGGAATACATAAAAGGACGACCGACGACCTGCTTGCGTCCCACGATCTTGACGAGCTGGCGCTCAATCAGCGTGTTCAGCACGCCAGCAGTATTCACGCCACGGATTTCGGTAATCTCCGGGCCAGTAATCGGCTGCTTGTAGGCAATAACTGCCAACGTTTCGAGGGCCTGCACTGACAATCGCTGCGACGTGCGCTCGTGGAACAGCCGCCGCACCCATTCGTGCAGCTCCGGCTTCGTCACGATCTGATAGCCACCGGCCACCTCGACGAGCTGCAAGCCGCCGGGACGGTCGTAGTCGCGTTTCAACGACTCGAGCGCCGACTCGACGTCTTCCTTCGGCTCGGTCTCGAGAAGCTTGAACAGCATCTTCGGCGTCAGTGGATCGGGCGACGCGAAGATCAACGCTTCGATAATCGGTTTCAGATCGTCGTCTGCCATATCACTCTTCTATTTTCGGCTTCAGGGGGTCCCCGATAGGCTGCGGCGCGTCGGCGGGCCGCGCCCGCTTGTAGACGCGAATCGGACCGAAGCCTTCCGACTGAAAAACCCGAATCAGCTTAAGGCGAATCATCTCCAGGAGGGCGAGAAATGTCACGATCATGCCGCCGCGAGAGGTGTCGTTGTGGAACAAATCCTCGAATCCGCACGCGTCGGTTTCCGACAGCATCGCGAGCAACTGCTCGATGCGCCGCTCGACGGGCACTTCCTCGGCGGGCAGCAGCATTTTCGGCCGCTGCTTGGCGCGCTCGAGCACGCCGCGGAAGGCGGCGAGCAAGCTGAAGAGATCGACCTCGATCTCAGGCTCGTAGGCGTAATCTTCGCCGGCGATCTCCGCAATGCGGCCGTCGGGTCGCATCCACTGCGCCCCGCGCAGCACCGCCCGCTCGTGCAGCAACTCGGCGGCGGCCTTGAACTTCTGATGCTCGAGCAGCCGCCGAACCAGCGCCTCGCGCGGGTCCTCTTGCGGCGCATCGTCCTGCGACGGATCGGGCCGAGGCAGGAGCATCTTCGATTTGATATGAATCAGCGTGGCGGCCATCACCAGGAACTCGCCGACCGTATCGAGGTTCAGCTCCTTGATCATCTCGACGTATTCGAGGTACTGCCTCGTGATGAGCGCAATGGGAATGTCCCAGATGTTCACCTCGTTTTTCTTGATGAGGTGAATCAGAAGATCGAGCGGTCCCTCGAAGCTGTCGAGCTTGACCGAATACGCCTCCGGCGACGACTCAAAATCCGGGGATGGCGGCAGACCGGTCATTTGTAGGTGATCTTCATGGCGTCCCGCACGCGATCCATGGTCTCGCGAGCCACCGTGCTGGCACGCCTGGACCCTTCGACGAGGATCTCATGAATCCGCTCCGGGCGTGAAGCGAGTTCCTTGCGCCGTTCCCGCATCGGGTCGAGCGCCATGTTCAGCGCAGCCGCGAGCTTGTCCTTCACTTCCACGTCACCGACCTTGCCCGCGCGGTAGCGTGATTTCAGATCGTCGATTTCTTCGACGTTCGGGTTGAACACGTCGTGATACAGAAACACGGGGTTGCCTTCCACCGTGCCGGGGATATCAGGCCGAACACGCTTGGGATCGGTGTACATCGATCGCACTTTTTTCTTCACGCTCGCGGCGTCCTCCGACAACAGAATCGTGTTGCCGAGGCTCTTGCTCATCTTCCTGCCGCCGTCCAGTCCGGGCAAGCGCGCAACCTTCGTGAGCAGCGGTTGCGGCTCGACGAGCACGTTGCCGTAGACGCGATTGAACCGGCGCGTCACCTCGCGAGACAGCTCGAGATGCGCGACCTGATCCTCGCCGACCGGCACGAAGTTCGCGTCGTAGATGGCGACGTCGGCGGTTTGCAGCAGCGGATACCCGAGGAATCCAATCGACGACAGATCTTTGTCGCTGAGCGCCTCCTGCTGCTCTTTGTAGGTCGGTACCCGCTCGAGCCACGAGACAGGCGTCACCATCGACAGCAGCAGATACAACTCGGCGTGCTCGGGCACCATCGATTGCACGAAGAACGTGCTGCGTTCAGGATCGAGGCCGGCGGCGATCCAGTCGATCGCGTTGTCGTAGGCGTATTCGGTCAAGCGGCTGGTGTCGGCGAAATCGGTCGTCAGCGCGTGCCAGTCGGCAACAAAATAGAAGCAGTCGTACCGCTCCTGCAGCGCGACCCAATTTTGGAGCGCGCCCACAAGATGACCGAGATGCAGTTGGCCGGTCGGCCTCATGCCGGAGACGACGCGCTTTCGGGAGGTCAATTCAGCCACGAGAGGAGGAAATAATACGGCGGACCGATGAGATATCCCAATACGCCGGTCACGATCAGCGCCATGAGAACGAGGAAACCGTACGGCTGAACGGCGCGCAGCTTGAGCGCCGTCTGCGGCGGCAACAGCCCCAGCAGCACTTGCCCGCCATCGAGCGGTGGAATCGGCAGCATGTTGAAGACGGCGAGGAGGACGTTCAGGCTCATCGCTTCGAACGCGATGATCGAACCCATGCCGGACGTGAGCCGATGGTAAATGATGGCCGCGAGGAGCGCCAGCATCAGATTGCTCGCGGGTCCGGCGATCGTCACCAGCACGTTGTCGCGACGCGGATGCCTGAGATTCCGCAGGTTGACCGGCGTCGGCTTCGCCCAGCCGAAAATCATCCCCGATCCCGACGCCATCGCGATGAGCGGGAGCAGCAGCGTGCCGACAGGATCGATGTGAACGATCGGATTGAGCGACACGCGCCCGAGACGCCGCGCCGTGTCGTCGCCGAGGCGCATGGCTGTCCAGGCATGCGCGGCTTCGTGGACCGTGAGAGAAAGCAGCAGAACGAGAAATCCGATGACGAGCGCTGGAATGTTGATGCCGTTCAAGACGACGAGAGTATATCGCGTCGCACCTCCCGCCCCTCTCGCGCCTTACTTCCCTGCGAAGTACCCCAACACCGCATCAGCCGTTTTCGCGCCAACCACCGCCATCAGCTCTTCGCGCGAGGCGCGACGCACGCCGGAAAGACTGCCGAAGGCCACGAGCAACGCGCGGCGACGTCGCGGCCCGATGCCGGGCACGCCGTCGAGCTCCGACCGCAGGTCGCGCATCGTTCGCGCTTTCCGGTGAAAGCTGACCGCAAATCTGTGCGCCTCGTCGCGAATGCGCTGAACCAGCTGTAGCGCCGGATCGTCCTTGGCGAAGGCGATCGGCTCGCCACGGTCGCGCGTGTAGATCAGCTCTTCCTTTTTGGCGATGCCCACGGCCACCAGATTCGCGAGTCCAAGCTCGCGCAGCGCGTCGTAGGCGGCCGACAGCTGGCCTTTGCCGCCGTCGATCAGGATCAAATCGGGAAAGGGACCGCCGTGCTCGATCAGTTTGCGATATCGACGCTGCACGACCTCGTGCATCGCCGCGAAATCGTCCGAACCGGCATGATTGGCCGGCGAAATGCGGTACTTTCGGTATTCGCTCTTTCGCATCTTTCCGTCTTCGCACACCACCATCGAGGCGACCGTCTCGCTCCCCTGAATCGTCGAGATGTCGAAGCATTCGATGCGCCGTGGAATGGCGGGCAGGTGAATCGTCGCCCGCAGCGTTTCGAGCGCGTCGTAGTTGGAGAGGCCGGTGTCGATGAGCCGCGCCTGATAGGCGATCCGCGCATTGCGAACGGCCAGGTCAAGCAGTCCGCGCTTCTCGCCGCGCTTGGGCACGACCACCTGGACGTTGCGATCGGACCGCGCAGACAACCAGGCTTCGAGCAGTTCCGAGTCTTCTGGTGCACTCGACAAGTGCACCTCGGCCGGCGCGGGCCGAATCTCGTAGAACTGCTCGACCGATGCCTGCAGAATTTCCGCGGCCGATTCGGAAATGCCTTCGTTGGCAGCGAGCTCGATGCGCTCGAGCACTTTGCCTTCGCGCATTACGAACACGTGCACGACGGCGCCGGCGGGTCCCATGTGCAGTCCGAACGCGTCGCGATCGCCCAGCCGTGCCGTCGCGATCTTCTGCTGACGATCGCGCAGAGTTTGCACGGTGCGGGTCGCGTCCCGCAGATGAGCGGCCTCTTCGAACCGCTCCGCGCTCGCCGCCTCGGTCATCGAGTTGGTGAGACGATCGATCAGCTCGTCGTTCTTCCCCTCAAAGAACAGTTGCGTCCGCTGCACCGCCTCGTGGTATTGCTCGCTGGAACAGATGGCCGCCACGCACGGCGCAATACATCGTTTGATGTCGTACTCGAGACATGGCCGATCGCGCATCCCGTTGATGACTTCATTGCACGACCGAATCCCGAATAACCGGTGCGTGAGCCCCATCGTCCGGCGGGCCAGCGACGCCGGCATGAACGGTCCGGCGTAAAACGTGCCGTCGCGCTCGACGCGTCGCGCCACGAGCACGCGCGGGAACTCCTCGTTGGTGGTCAGTTGGAGGTAGGGATAATTCTTGTCGTCGCGCAGCCGGACGTTGTACCTCGGCGAGCGCTCCTTGACGAGATTGTTTTCGAGCGCCAGCGCTTCGACGACCGAATCGGTAATGATGACGTCCAGGCCGGCCGCCTCGTCGAGCAGGGCGTCGGTTCTCGGGTGCACGCCCCGGGCGCCTAGATAGCTTCGGACCCGGTCACGCAGCGACCGGGCTTTGCCGACGTAAATCGTTTCGCCCGCCTCGTTGGCAAACAGATACACCCCCGGCTGCTCGGGCAGGTTGGCGATCTGGGCCTTGAGATTCTGGACGGGCATAAGTTACTATGGCGCGCTCTGCAGTCACTCTTCGAACCGTTCATTATAATCCATCCCATTCGATGACTTTTACCGGCACCATCGGGAAAATCTCCATGTTCCCGCTGCGCGCCATCATCAGGGCGAGCGTGGCGCTCGGCATCTCGCCGAACACGCTCACGTTGATCGGCGTGCTCATCAACTGCGCGGCCGCGATCGCGCTGGCGCACAATCACTTCGTCCTCGCCGGCGTCATCATGATCTGCGCCAACATCTTCGATTTCATCGACGGCAAGGTGGCCTACATCACCGGGCGCCAGTCTGAATTCGGCGCGTTCTGGGACTCGACGCTCGATCGCTTCTCGGATCTGGCGCTCTTTACCGGCCTTATCTGGCTTTACGCGAAGCTCGGCCGGGCCGACTACGTCCTCGTCACCACGCTGACGCTGATCTTCGCCATCATGACGAGCTACGCGCGGGCGCGCGCGGAGTGCCTGATCGAGAAATGCAAGGTCGGCTTCATGGAACGGCCCGAACGCATCGTGCTCTTCATGATTGGCGCCTTCACGAATCGGATGGCCGGGATTCTGTGGGTCATCTTGGTCCTGTCGATCCTGTCGGTGGCCAACAGAATTCACTACACGTATTTGACGCTCAACAGGAAGCCGATGCCGTCGGGCGTGTTTGCGCGGGCATTTTTCTGGCAGGACGAACGGACGACAATTCCCTACGACCTGTGGGTGATTGCGATTCTGGCGTTCGTGTGGCTGACGCCGCCCGACTGGCTGAACGATCCGACAGCCATGGGCCAGCCCGGGCTGTTTCAGTGGATCGCCGGCACGTTCTAGATCGTTCAGATTTGACGCGGAGACGCGGAGCCGCAGAGGTTTTCAAGATCTTCGAGGCTCATCGTGCCGGGAGCTTTGCCTGCGACCGCTGCCTGCTTCATCAACCGCTGCAGCACTTCATTGACCGGCGTGTTGATGCCGTTCAGGCGGCCCAACAGCGCCACTTCGCCATTCAGATAATCCGCCTCTACGCTGTGCGTCTGGCGTGCGAGACTTTGCCACGTCGATCCGCCTGTACGATGCTGGCCCTCGATTCTCTGCAACCGCAGTTCTCGTTCCCGAAGCACGCCGTCTTCCGTGTCGCTTGCGTACGGAATCCCGGCAGCCGTCAGGCACTCGGCGCCTTCACGCCGCGCGCGATCGACGAGCGGGGTTCGGCGCCCTGCATCTCCGCACAACGCCTCCACGGCATTCCCGAGGTTCATGAGGAGCTTTCGATATTTCCAACGCATGATGTCCACACGCGACTCTGAGTGGAAATGTACGCCTTGGAGCACCGACGCCAGCTCGCCACAGAAGGCGTCCGCGCCGGACGGATAACGGCCGATGTCGAGAATGCCGCGTACGGGCGCGAACCAACCCTGCACCACGCCGGGCGCCAGATGACTCGCCGCGCAGTACACGTACATTCCATACACGCGCGGAAAACGACGTAACGCCATTCGCTCGTTCGCGACGCCGTTTTGCATGCAAACGACGGGAATGTCCGGTGGAGCCACCACCGCCAGATCTTCTAACGCCAGAAAAGTATCTTGCGTCTTCATCCCGAGCAACACGACGTCGTCCTGTTGCCAGGCAATCTGGGATGGGTGGTCGAAAACAGGCAGGTCGACGTGAACGATGTGGTCGGGTGATTCAAACCGAAGGCCGTGGTCGCGCAGAGCCTTGTAATGGGCGCCCCGCGCGATGAGCACGACCGAGTGAGATTTCTGTGCGAGTTGGGCGCCGACGACCCCACCGACGGCTCCGGCGCCGTACACCACGAACCGCATGCAACCTTACCCCACGCGCTTTTTCTTTTTCTCGGCTGTCGCGGCAATCTTTTTCGGCAGATCCGCCTTCGCCGATTTCTTTTTGTCGGCGCTCACATTGTCGAGGCTCTTGCGGAGCGCTTCCATCAGGTTGACGACCTTCGGCGGCATCTCGGCTTCAGGCGCCACAACTTCCTCGCCGGCGATCTTCGCGTCGATGATCTGCTGCAGCCCGTCGCGATACTCGTCGCGATATTCCTTCAGATCCAGCTTCTTCTCGAAGGTGCCGATCACCTGCTTAGCGAGCTGCACCTCCTGCGGCTTCACTTTCGTCGGGATCGCCGCGAGCTCCTCGATGCCATCCATGCTGCGGATCTCGGCCGCGTGGTGCAGCGTATACATCACCAAGCCTCTATCGTGCGGCTTCACGGCAACAAAATATTCGCGTCCATAGAGGGCGAGCTTGCCGACGCCGATTTTCCCTTTCATCCCTTCGCGCATCACGGCGAACGCATCGGCGGCGACTTGCCCATCTGGCGCCAGGTAATAGGTGCGATCGACGTACATCGGATCGAGCGCGCTGGCATCGTCGAACTGGACGAGATCGATCACGCGCGTCGAGCTCGGGCGCACCTTATCGATGTCGTCCTCGCTCATCACGACGTAGCGCCCCTTCTCGAACTCGAAACCTTTCACGATGTCCGCAGTGGCGACTTCCTTGTTGCAGGACGGACACCATTTTTTTTGCTGGATGCGCGTCTGGCAGGCGTTATGGAGCTGATTGAACGAGATGGTGCCGGCCGATTCGGTCGCCGGGAACACCTTGATGGGGATGTTCACCAGACTGACCTTCAGATATCCCTTCCACGTTGCTCTGGCTGCCACAAACACCTCATTATTTAATTCGCATGGGGCCCCACCCCCATGCGCTGGCCGTCGCTTCCGCTCCGGATCCTGGCCTTACTACAATTTCTCATATCGGCACGAACCCACGCCCGGTACAGTACCTCGCCCCTTAGCCCTTACCCCACAACCCACACCCCATCCGCCATACCCGATTCATCGAAGAGTCCAACCCGTCGGCACTATCGGCGTGCAACCCCCCCCCCAGACCAGT
>JANMJM010000102.1:0-8324 GCA_031371345.1 Vicinamibacteria bacterium | reverse complement strand
TTCGTACATCGACAAAGAGGCCACGATTAACGACGAGATCGATCGCATGCGCCTGTCGGCGACGCGGTCGCTCTTCGAACGGCGCGACGTCATCATCGTGACGAGTGAGTCGTGCATCTACGGCCTCGGCTCGCCGGAGGCCTACTACGGCATGCTGCTGCCGCTGCAGGTGGGTCAGCGCATTCCGCGCGATCAGATCCTCCGCAAGCTGGTCGAGATTCAATACGAGCGCAACGATCTCGAGTTCACGCGCGGCACGTTCCGCGTGCGAGGCGACGTCGTTGAGGTGTACCCGTCGTACGAAGAGCAGGCGTTGCGCATCGAGCTGTTCGGCGACGATGTGGATGCGCTCACCACGTTTGATCCGCTCACGGGAAAGACCGGCCGCCGGCACGACAAGATTGCGGTGTATCCGAAGACGCACTTCGTCGCGCCGAGAGATCAGACGAGGTCGGCCGTCGACACAATCAAAGCCGAGCTCATCGAACGCCGGACTCAGCTCGAAAAGATGGGGAAGGTGCTGGAGGCGCAGCGGCTTCATCAGCGCACGATGTTCGATCTCGAAATGATGAAAGAGATCGGCTACTGCCACGGCATTGAAAATTACGCGCGGCATCTCACGGGACGGGCGCCCGGTGAGCCGCCGCCGACGCTGCTTGACTACCTGCCCGATGATGCGCTGCTGGTCGTCGATGAGAGCCACCAGACCGTTCCGCAGATCCGCGGCATGTATCACGGCGATCGATCGCGGAAAGAAACGCTGGTCGAGTTCGGCTTCCGGCTGCCTTCGGCGCTCGACAACCGGCCGCTGACGTTCGCCGAATGGGAAGCGCGGTCGCGGCAGACGGTCTTCGTCTCGGCCACCCCCGGCCCCTACGAGCTGGCGAAAGGCGGCGGCGTCGTCGTCGAGCAGATTATCCGCCCGACGGGACTCACGGATCCGCCCATCGATATCCGTCCGGTGAAGGGGCAGATCGACGACCTGCTGGGCGAGATTCGTCAGCGCGTCGCCGACGGATCACGGGTGCTGGTGACGACGCTCACCAAGCGCATGGCCGAAGACCTGACCACCTATTACCAGGAACTCGGCGTGAAGGTCCGTTACCTGCATTCGGAAATCGAGACGCTCGAGCGCGTCCAGATTTTGCGCGGCCTCAGGCTTGGTGAATTCGACGTGCTCGTGGGCATCAACCTCCTTCGCGAGGGGCTCGATCTTCCGGAGGTCTCACTCGTCGCCATTTTGGACGCCGATAAAGAGGGATTCCTGCGGTCGGCGGGCGCGCTGATTCAAACCTCGGGGCGGGCGGCACGCAACGTGAACGGAAGAGTCATCATGTATGCTGACACGGTGACTGATTCGATGCGCGTCGCGCTCAGCGAGACCGAGCGGCGCCGCAAGCTGCAAGAGGCCTACAACCTTGAACACGGCATCACGCCGGCGTCCATCGTGAAGGCGATCGACGATGCCTCCTTGAGTATTTACCAGCGCGACTACTCCACGCCCGTGGTCATGGAGGACCGCGAGGCGTTCCTGACTCACGACGAGATCGAATCTCGCATTGAAGATCTGCAGGCCCAGATGCGTCAGTCGGCGGCCAATCTGGACTTCGAGCGCGCGGCAACGATCCGCGACAGGATCAAGCTGCTGAAGGGGCGCGAGCTGGGGCTCGTCGCCGTGGGGTCAACCCGGAGCTGATGTGTTCACGCTGATAGATGAATGGCTGAAGTCAGCCCTCGCCGAAGTTCAGGAATACGTCAGCCTCAGCTGGGCCGCTATCAAGGGAGCCTTCAGCCGGCCGTTTTATTTCCACGATGTGGTCGAGCAGCTGGACTCGATCGGCTGGGGTTCGCTCACCGTGGTGCTGCTGACAGGCATCTTCACCGGCGCCGTGCTGGCGCTCCAAAGCGGCTTGACGCTCGATCAGTTCGGCGCGAGGCCTGTCGTGGGCCGGCTGGTCAGCGCCTCGATGATCAAAGAGCTCGGACCCGTGCTGACGGCGTTGATGCTCGCGGGACGCGTCGGGTCGGGCATCGCCGCCGAGATCGGCTCGATGGTCGTCACCGATCAGATCAATGCGCTGCGCGCACTCGGCACCGATCCCATTCGCAAGCTTGTCGTACCGCGAGTGATCGCCGGCGTGGTGATGGCGCCGATTCTCACGGTTATTTCTGACTTCATGGGCATCATCGGCGGGAGCATCATCGCGATCTTTCAGTTGCAGGTCACCTCTGGCCAGTACTGGAAGTCGATTACGGACGGTTTGTATGTGCAGGATGCGTGGATGGGCATCATCAAGCCATTTTTTCTTGGGTTTGTCATCGTCAGCATCGGGTGCCATGTGGGGCTTCGCACGAAAGGCGGCACGCAGGGCGTCGGACGCGCGACGACCAATGCCGTTGTGGCCGCGTCGGTGTGCGTGCTGGCGGTCGATTTCTTTCTGACGCGGTTATTGATTACCCTGCTGTATTAGATGGCCGACATCTACCAACGCAGTCGTGGCGCTGTCGCCGAGCAACCGTCCCGGACCGACGCCGAGATGATCGTGTTCAAGAACGTGTCGCTCGCGTTCGACGACACGGTCGTGCTGCGCGACGTCAGCTTCACGTTGCGCAAGGGGCACACGAAAATCATTCTTGGCGCGAGCGGCGCAGGGAAGTCGATCTCTCTCAAATTGATCCTCGGGTTGTTGAAGCCGGATGGCGGCGAGGTGTGGGTGAACGGCCAGCGCGTCGATCGGATGTCCGAGCTGGAGATGATGAAGGTGCGCTCCGATCTCGGCATGGTCTTCCAGGAAGGCGCGCTGTTCGACTCGCTGACTGTCGGGGAAAACGTCGGATACAAGCTGTACGAGGAAAGCGAGATGCCGCTCGACGAGGTCAGAGCCCGCGTCGAAGAAGTCCTCGGGTTCGTCGGCCTTTCGCAATTCATCGACCGGAAGCCTTCAGAGTTGTCGGGTGGACAGCGGCGACGTGTCGCGATCGCGCGTGCGATGACGGTGAAGCCGGGAATCCTCCTGTACGACGAGCCGACGACAGGCCTCGATCCGATTACCGCCGACACCATCGACGAGCAGATCGTCAAGCTGCGCGATCTCGAAGAAGTGACCTCCATTCTCGTGACGCACCAGCTGCGTGACGCGTTTTTCGTCGCGACGCACGAAGCGAAAAGGAAGGGCGAGGATGTCGAGTTTGTGCTCGCTGCCAAGGAAAAGCTCGAGGAAGCCGAGTTCATGATGCTGAAAGACGGCCGTATCATCTTTGAAGGGACCGCCGACGAACTGCGCGCATCCACCGATCCATATATCCAGGCGTTCTTGTCGTAAAGGAATTTGTCATGCCTCGCACGCGCTCGTTGAAATGGTCGGAATTGAAAATCGGCATCATGGCGGTGGCGGCCATCATCATTGCCGCCGTGCTCATCCTGACGCTGAGCGGACAGGGCGGCTTCTGGTGGCAGCGCTACACCATCAGAGCGAAGTTCGCCAATGCGGGCGGGGTCGTCGAGGGCTCGCCAGTGCGCGTGGCCGGCCTGCCGGTCGGAGCCGTGACCAAAATCCAGTTCATCGGTCCAGACGTTCATATGGATTTGGAGCTCCGGAAAGACAACGCGGAGCGCGTGCGGGACTCGTCGCGCGCTACGGTCGGCTCGGTCTCCCTCCTCGGCGAGGGCGCGGTCGACATCAGCGCATCGACCATCGGCCAGCCGATTCCGCCTTGGGGCTATGTGCCGAGCGGCCCTGCGGCAGCACAGATGTCGGACGTCACCACGTCGGCGGCGAAGGGCATTGAAGAATTGACGGGCCTCATTACCGACCTGCGCGCCGGCAGAGGTACGGCCGGTAAACTGATGACCGACGAGCAGCTCTACAGCGAGTTGCGGCAAATGACCGCGGCCGCGCGCCAGGTTACCGACAACCTGGCCAAGGGGAAGGGCACCCTGGGCGAGTTGTTGAACAACCCCGAGTCTGCGCGGCAGCTCGAAGCGTCGATGCGGAACCTGACCGCCATCACCGACAAAATCAACAAAGGGCAGGGCAGCCTTGGCCAGCTCATGAACGATCCAACGCTGGCGAAGCATCTGACCGACGTCACCGGGAACCTGAACACCCTGACCGGCAACCTGAATCAGGGCCGCGGCACGATGGGGAGGCTCCTCACAGACGACGCGTTGTATCAGCGGTTCAACGCGGTGACGACGAACCTGGAGACGCTGACGAGCAACCTGAACAAGGGCCAGGGCACCATGGGCAAGCTGATGAACGATCAGGCGCTCTATGAGAACATCAACAAAACTGTCGGGAACGTCAACAGCCTGATCGAGGACATTCGCAGGGATCCAAAGAAATTTCTCAACTTCAAGATGAGCATTTTTTGATTCAGGGGCTGCACAAAAGATCCAATCGCGCCGAAAATATTACTGGGGGTTGCTATGTCTCGCGAAGGTAAATCTGGCGCCGGCGACGTGACGTTGGCGTTTTTGCTCGGAGCAGCCGCGGGCGCCGCCATCGCGCTGTTGTTTGCGCCGGCGCCGGGGCGGGAAACGCGGGAGCTTCTCGGGCAGAAGGCGCGGGAAGGTCAAGACAAGGCCGCCGAGCTGGCCAAAGAAGCGTGGATCCGGCAGCGCGACACCCTGGCCACCGCTGTGGAGCGCGGCCGGGACGCATTTCAACAGGCGCGGGGTCAGGCGCGCGACAAGGAGTCGGTGTGAGCGTTTGGGCGGAGATTTCACTGGCGGTTATCGCTGTCGCGACATTGACGATGGCGGTGATTCAGGTGAGCGTGATTGTGTACGGCTGGGTCCTCGCCCGGCGGATCTCGCGTCTGGTCGGCCAAATTGAGCAGGAAATGAAGCCGCTCGCCGACAGCGTGAACGCGATGGCGCGTGATGCTGCCCGAGCAACGTCGCTCGTGGTCGCGCAGGTGGAGCGTGTGGACAAGCTCGTCGGCGATGTCGCCACGAAAATCGAAGAAACCGCCTCGACCGTTCAGCGCACGGTTATCGCGCCGCTTCGGGAAGGCGCCGCGGTGATGGCCGGCGTCCGGGCCGCGATGGACGTGCTCCGCGAGCTGTCCAAGGGCTCGCGCGCGGCGCGGGCCCGCGGTGACGAGGAAGACGCGCTGTTTATTGGCTAGAAGTGCCTACGCGCCCCCGCGCATTGACGCCACCCTCCGACTGATGGTAGAAACGCCGTGACTCCGCTTCCAATCTAATACGTTCAGCTTCGAGGGGGCTCCCATGTTGAAGCAATTCGCGTTGCGACTGATTGCCGCGATCGGCATTGCAGCCGTGTGTCTACCAGCGGCGGCCTACGCGCAGCAAACCAGCAAGTCGGCAGCGGTTGCCAAAGAGCTCATCACGCTGATGGACACGAAGAAGCTCGATTCCATCGCCGCGAAGGTACCGGAAGGCGCCGATTCGTTTGCGGCGGCTCTCTATTTTCCCGGCGTGCAGCTCCTGATCATATCCGGGCACTACACAGCACCTCAGTTGATGGAGCCGCGTCTCGCAAAAAAAGAATACAAAGACATGTACATGGAGCTCACCGGCACGGTGACGCCAGACACGAGGGTGTTCGTGCAGGATATGGGCGCCCCGGGCCTGACGCAGAAAAAACAGGACAACATGTACGACACGTGGACGCAGGCAGGAAAGCCGGTGATGTTCGACGGCGAGCCCGACAAGCAGAAGATCACCGACGCCGATTACGCGAAAGCGTTTGCGGCGGCCGACGAGACGTACACGAAGATACTGAGCGCGCTTCTCGTTGAAGCGAAAAAACCGTAAGTTCCAGCCCTCAACCCGTTCTGACGCGTCGTACCGCCGGGGCGTTGCATCTCGATTCACGTCCGTCCCCTCACCATTCTGTCGTGCAGTACAATTCCCCGACGGAACATGGATCAGACGAGAATCGACGGATCACCCCACGCTATCTCGGCGGTTTCCCGACGTGCCGGGCTCGCTGTTGGAGCTATCGGCGCTATCGTACTGCTTGGCGGCTGGGTGTTCGGCATCGAGAACCTGAAGAGCGCTGGCTCGTCGATCACGATGAAGACCAACGCCGCTTTATGCCTTGCGCTGTCCGGGGTGTCGCTGTGGTGCCTATCGCGCGAGCGACTTCGCGCTTTGGGCGTCCTGTCCGCTGCGACAGTCGGTCTTATCGCCGCAGCGACACTTTCGGAACATATCTTTCAAATCGACCTTGGCCTCGATCAGTTGTTCTTCTCGGAACCTCCAGGAGCTGCCGCCACAGTAAGCCCCAATCGCATGGGCGTGAACGCTTCCTTTAGCCTCCTGCTCGAGTCGATCGCGATTTTGTCGTTATACCGAGGCACTCTCGCGCACGTGGTGCGCGCACAGATGCTGGCAGCGGGCGCGAGCATTCTCGCCATCGTGCCGATCGTGGGATACATCTACGGTGCTCAGGAACTGTTCGCCTTGGCGCGTCTGACGGGTATTGCGTGGCCCACTGCCTTTTCTCTCCTTCTGTTGAGCCAGGGCGTTCTGTTTGCGCGGCTGGATGCCGGACCGATCACCCCCCTGGTGGGAAAGGGGGCGGGCGCGACCATGGCGCGGCGGATGTGGGGGCCGGCGCTTGTGCTGCCATTTGTGCTCGGCTATCTGCAGGTCGCCGGGCAGCGAGCCGGGGTTTATGACACAGGCTTTGGCACGGCGCTTTTCTCTATCTGCGTAGCCGCCGCGTTGTGGTTCACGTTGTGGCGCACGGCGATCGTCCTGGACCGAGTCGACGTCGAGCGTTCGAAGGCGCTCGCCCGCGAGCATCGGGCGCGGCTCGACGCCGAGCAGGCCGCGAAACTGAAGGACGATTTTATAACCGGTCTTTCGCACGAACTTCGGACGCCGCTGAATGCCATCGTCGGCTGGACGCAACTGTTGAGCGCAGGCACCCTCGCCGACGGCCAGCGCCAGCACGCGGCGGAAGTGATTGCGCGAAACGGCGAGCATCTGACCGGTCTTGTGGAAGACTTGCTCGATCTGTCGCGCATCGCGGTCGGTCACCTCGAACTGGCGTCGACGCCAATCGATGTCGGGAAATTAGTGAAGCATCTGGTGGAAACGAGCGCTCGAGCCGCTGGAGCGGCCGGGATCCGGCTCGTCTGCGACGTCGAGCCCCGGCCGCTAATCGTTCGAGGAGAGGACAAACGGTTGCGGCAGATCGTGTCGAACCTCTTGTCAAACGCCATCAAGTTCACCGACAAGGGCGGGCAGGTGATCGTCACGGCGCGCGCCAACGACGGCCGTGTTCAGCTGAAGGTCGCCGACACGGGATGCGGCATCGATGCCGCGTTTCTTCCGTATGTCTTCGACAAGTTTCGGCAGGAAGATTCGACCCCCACCCGGGCGTATGGTGGGCTCGGGTTGGGACTGACCATCGTCAAGGACCTGACGGCGCTCCACGGTGGAGTCGTGACCGCCGAAAGCCAGGGACGCGGCGAAGGCACGACGATGACCATCGAATTGCCGCTAGCGTAGAAGGTTGGTGGGCGCTACTGGAATCGAACCAGTGACCCCCGCCGTGTGAAGGCGATGCTCTACCGCTGAGCCAAGCGCCCAACCTTTTGAACAGCCAATATTAACGCATTTCAATCGGTTCCATACAGCCGGTCTCCGAAGTCGCCAAGGCCGGGCAGGATGTATTTCTGCGCGTTCAGCTCGCGATCGATCACCGGCGTGTAGATCTCGACATCAGGATGCGATCGTTCGACGAGCGCGATTCCTTCCGGCGCCGCCACGATACACACGATTCGAATGTTGTTGGCGCCCGCCTTCTTCAACACATCCAGCGCGGCCACGGCACTGCCGCCGGTAGCGAGCATCGGATCCACGAGGACGACGTAGCTCGACGGAAGATTGGCGGGCAGCTTCGCGTAGTACTGCGACGCGATGGCGGTCGATTCGTCGCGCTGCAGGCCAATGTGCCCCACGCGCGCAGACGGCAACAGTTCCAGCACCGCGTCGAGCATGCCTAAGCCGGCCCGAAGGACCGGCACCACCACGACATCGCGCGCGACACGCCGGCCCTCGGCTTTTTCGAGCGGCGTCTGCGATACGGCCCGCTCGGTTGGAAGCTCGCGGAGCGCTTCGGCGACAAGAAGCACGCTGATGCGGTTGGCGAGGGAGCGAAACTGCTCGGTCTCGGTCTTGACGTCTCGAAGTTGACTGAGCGCATCGTGAATGAGCGGATGCTGAACGACGTGGACGGGCATGGAGAGGGACTATAGCTCAGGTGCGGAGGGTGCGGAGGGTGCGGAGGGTGCGGAGGGTGCGGGAGGTGCGGGAGGTGCGGGAGGTGCGGGAGGTGCGG
>JANMJM010000029.1:0-9370 GCA_031371345.1 Vicinamibacteria bacterium | reverse complement strand
CGTCGACGTCGCCGTAGGCAGCCACTCTGGCATCCGACTTCGAGACACGCGTGCCGCCGAAAAGGCCGGTCTGCCCCTGATCGCCAGTTCGCGTGTAAATCTTCATGGCCGCCAGTATACGTAAGGCGTCGCGTCAAGAGCGACCGGTTGTACCGGACGCGCCAGCTCGACGGATATTCCGTCGCAAACTGCTTGCTTGGTACGACCGCAACGGCCGGACGCTCCCCTGGCGCGAAACCGCCGACCCGTACCACATTCTGGTGTCCGAAATCATGCTGCAGCAAACGCAGGTTGATCGCGTGCTGCCGAAGTATCACGAGTGGCTCGACAAGTATCCATCGTTCGAAGCGCTGGCCGAGGCGCCGGAGAAAGATGTCACGGACACATGGTATCCACTCGGCTATAACATCCGGCCGAAGCGGCTGCAGGCGATTGCGCGCGAAGCGGTCGCCAGCTATGGCGGCAAGTTGCCGTCAGACGAGCCGACGCTGCTCTCGTTCAAAGGCATTGGCGAATACACCGCTGGCGCCATCCGCAGCTTCGCATTTCGCCAGCGCGCGGCGATCCTCGACACCAATGTGGCGCGTGTGCTGTTCCGCGTGTTCATCGGCCGCGGGCAGCCGAAAACTCACGCGACCAAACGGCAGCTGTGGCGCATCTCGGCATCGCTCGTGCCTCAGGGGCGCGCGTTCGACTTCAATCAAGCCTTGATGGATTTCGGTGCGATGCTCTGCACGGCGAGAAAACCGAAGTGCCTGATCTGCCCGATGGCATCGGAGTGTTCGGCGTATCCGTTCAATCCTGAACACGAAAAATAGCGCGATGGCCGAGCGGATTATCGTCGTGGCGGCGGTCATCGAGCGCAACGGCGAATTTCTCGTGGCGCGGCGTCTGAAAGGCACCCATCTGGCGGGCTGCTGGGAATTTCCCGGCGGCAAAGTGCGCGACGGCGAAAGCCACGAGCAGGCGCTGCAGCGCGAAATCGTCGAAGAACTGAACACCGGCGTGGACGGTCTCCAGAAAATCTTCCACACCTCGCACGCGTACCCGGAGCGCACGATCGACCTGCATTTTTATCGCGGGTGGCTGACGGGCACGCCTGAACCGGCGCTGGGCCAGGAGCTGCGTTGGATTACCCGCCGCGAGTTCGCCTCGCTCGAGTTTCCTGCAGCCGATGCCGAGCTCATCGCCCAGTTGGTGAGTGGCGAGTGAATGGCAGCGCTTCGACCTTCGCCGAAGAGGCGCCCTGCGAGCTTCTCACGACGAGCTCGGTGCCGACCCTCGCGTGGTCGCGCTGCACGTATGCGAGCGCGATCGCGGCCCCCATCAACGGCGAGGGCGTTGCGCTCGTCACTCGGCCGACCTCTTTGTCGCCGCTGAACACCCCGTCGCCGGTCGACGGAGCTGAACCATCGCCGAGCAGCAAACCGACCAGCCGGCGCGCCACGCGTCCGTGCCCACGGTGCAGCACGCGAACGATGACTTCCTGTCCCACGTAGCAGCCCTTCGTGAGGCTGATCGCGCGATCTTCGATGCCGGCCTCCAGCGGAATCGTCTCGGTATCCATGTCGACGCCGAATGTCGGCCGGCCTGCCTCGATACGCAGCACTTCGGCAGTCGCCTCGCTCGCCTCGACGGCGCCGGCGGCACGGAGCTTCGCACGCACTGCCTCCGCGCGTCCGACTTCCACATAAATATCGAATCCCGCCAGACCGAGCGAGTCATCTCGAACGATCGTGTACTCGCCCTCGGTCGTGTTGTCGTGTGGATTCGCAAGGCCGGCCACCTGAACGCCGGTGGCGCGCTCGATGACTCGAGCCGCCGCTGGGCCATGAACGCCGATTTCGCCAAGCATGCTCGTGACGTTCTGCACATGGACGTCTTCGGAAAAAATCAGCTTGTCGAACCGCTCTGCGAGCGGCCCGGCGACCGATCCTTCGACGTCGAGCAGCAGCCGGTCACCGGTTTCCACGACGCGCATGTCGGAAATCATGCGGCCCTGCGGCGTGAGGTACGCCGAATAGACGCCCGTCCCTTGTGTCAACTGGGCTATGTCGTTGGTCAACAGCGCATGGAGAAACGCGATGCGGTCGGCGCCCGTTAATGCGACCTTGCCCCGCGATGCGCGATCGACGACCACCGACGCCGTCCGCGCCGCTTCATACTGATCGAGAGAAAACATCTGTTATCCTGATGATGACGGGTGCGAACCTTTTCCAGACATCTTACTGTTGCAGGCCTGCTGCTGCTTCTTTTCACCGGGCGAGCGGCCGCGCAGGCCGTTGCTGGTCACACCTTTCACGTGTTTGTCCGAGGCGTCGACGCTGGCGCCGAAGAAGTGACGCTGATGGACGCGCCGGGGGGATTCACGCTGCGAGGCTCGGGCCGGCTCAACGCACCGCTGAATCTCACCGTCGAATACTGGGAGGCTCGTTACGATCGCACCTGGAAGCCTCTCGAGCTGACGGTGAATTTCGTCCAAGGCACCAGCCGCTTCACGCTCCACACGAACGTTAAGGGCACCAACGCCTACAGTGACATCGGCCAGAACGGCCAGAACCAGAGCCGCACGCACATCGTGGCATCCGACACCATGGTTCTTCCCAACCTGGTGTTCGGCGCGTATGAAGCGCTGGCGGCGAGGCTTGTATCGGCGCAGGTCGGCACACGGCTTCAGGCGTTCATCGCTCCGCAAGACGTCGTGCCTGTCGTCGTCACCGCCGTCTCCGATGAGGCGATGGAAATTCCGGGCCGAAAAATTTCGGCGCGGAAGTGGACGCTGCATTTCGGCGGCTCGGGCGGAGCGCTCGACGTGGATGTCTGGACGGAAGGACCGCGCCTGCTCCGCCTCGACATTCCCAGCCAGATGCTCAGCGTCATTCGCGACGACATCGCGACCGTCTCGGCACGGCTCATCACGCTTGGACGCGCCAACGACGAGCAGGCACTGATTCCGGCCAATGGCTTCAGCCTTGCGGCGACGATCTCGAAACCCACTCAGCCAACCGACAGCCGGCTTCCGGCGGTTGTCCTCGTGTCGGGCTCGACGTCGAGCGAGCGCGACGAGATCGTGGCAGGCATTCCGATCTTCGCGCAACTGGCGACGGCGCTGGCCGATGCGGGTTATCTCGTCGTCCGCTACGACGAGCGCGGCGCAGGGCAGAGCGGCGGGCGGGCGGAGTCGGCGACATACGACGACTTCGCCCTCGATGCCCGCGCCGTCATGTCGTATCTCGCAAAGCGGAAGGATGTCGATCCCAGGCGGATTGCGATCGTCGGTTACGGCGACGGCGGCTGGGTGTCACTGCTCGTCGCCGCGCGCGAGACCAAGCTTGCCGCGCTGGCGCTCATCGCGACGGCGTCGGTCTCGGGAACCGAACTGGTGCTCGAGCAGCAGCGACGCCTGTTCGAGAGCGGTGCAAGCGCCGGGGCGCAGCAGGCAGCGATCGAGCAGCAGAAGAGGATTCTTCAAGCCGTTATGACGGGTAAAGGGTGGGACACGCTTCCACCCGATATCCGGCGGCGAGTGGACACACCGCTGTATCGAAGCTTTCTCGGTTTTGATCCGGCGCCAATTCTCTCGAAAGTGCGACAACCGCTGTTGATCGTTCACGCCGATCTGGACAAGGAAGTGCCGCTCTATCACGGAGAGCAGCTGGCACAACTCGGCCGCTCGCGTCCGCGTGCGCGCGGAACTGATTTTGTGCGCCTGCCGGGAGTGAACCATTTGCTGACGCGCGCGGTGACGGGCGATGTGAGCGAATACGGCACGCTCACCCAGCGCAATATCAGTCCTGCCGCCGTGCTCGAGATTGCGGCGTGGCTGAAAAAGGCGCTGCTCCTGGAGCCTTCGAAATAATGTGGATTCTCGAGGCAGACGGCCCCGAAGCCGACCGTGTGCGGTTTCGCATGCCGGAAGGATCGGTCAAAACGATCGGGCGCTCAAACGGCGCCGAATTCATCGTCAATGCAGAGCTCGTATCGCGGCTGCACTGCCAGTTGTCGGCCATCGCCGGCGGCTTGCGCGTGAAGGATCTCGGGAGCACCAACGGCACGTTTGTGAATGGGAAACGGGTTGCTGCCTCCGACCTGCAGGACGGCGACCGGCTGGCCGTGGGACGCGTCGAGCTGATCGTGTCGCGGCAAACGAACTAAATCAAAAACGGATTCGACCGCCGTTCCTGTCCAATCGTCGTGGCAGGCCCGTGACCCGGATACACCCGCGCATCATCTGGGAATGCCAGCAAGACCTCGGTAATCGATCGCATCAGCGTCGCATGGTCGGCGCCCGGCAGATCGGTGCGGCCGATCGCGCCTGCAAACAGCGTGTCCCCAACAAATAAATCGCGCTCGGGCTGCCCGGGTGCGCCAACCGCAAGACACACGCCGCCCGGGCAGTGGCCCGGCGTATGGTGCACGCTGATTTCGTATTCGCCGAGCGGAAATGTCTGATCCCGATCGTAAAAGCGATCGACAGGCGGCGGCTTCTCGGCGTGGAACCCGAAGAACGCCGCCTGCTCGGGCGCGATCTCGTACAGAAAGTTGTCGTCCTTATGGAGCCAGATCGGCACGCCCAGCGCGCGTTTTGCACGGCCGACACCCGTGACGTGATCGACGTGCGCGTGGGTCAGCAGGATGCCAGTCACCGAGAGGTGTTGACGCTGAACGATCTCGAGCAGCTGATCGACTTCGTCGCCGGGATCGATGATAACGGCCTCGCGTGTCGTTTCCGAGCCGACGACGAACCCGTTCTTGCCGAACGGGGGCACCGCGCGCACCTCGACAATCACTGCAGCCATCTCCAGGGTTGTGCGCGCCACAGCCAGATCGCCAGCGCGCCAATCGCCGCGACGAGCAGCCACGTTCGCGTCCCCATCGCGCCCCTGCGCCGCTGCTCGGCACGGCGGGGCACCTCGTATGCCGCCTCCTCCCGCTCGGCACGGGCGTCGACAACGGCCGCGATGCTACGCAGCTCGGCGCCGACGGTGGCCGCGCTTTGCGCGCGGCTGTCCACGTTAGCCGCGAGCATGCGTCCAACTAACTGATCCAGCTCGAGCGGCACTTTCGGATTCGCGCCGTTCAGCGCCAGTCCGCGTGTCCGCTGCTTGCCCGTCAGCATCTCGAATAACACGGCGCCGAGCGCGTAGATGTCGCTCCGCGAATCGGGCGCGCGACCTGCGATCTCCTCGGGAGACACATATGGGGTCGCCGGCTTCAACCGATTGACTCCGCCTGTCGTAAACGCCGCCAAGCCGAAGTTGATGAACTTCGCCCGATCCTTCGGCGTAATCATGATCGTGTCGGGCCTGACGTCGCCGTGAATCATTTCCGTGCCGTGCGCCTCCGCCAGCGCATCTGCCAGGTTGATCGCGAACTCCAGTGCGCGACGCACGTTCAGCGCCCGGCCGTTGATGATCGTGCCCAGCGGCTCTCCCTGAACGAACTCGAACACGAGATATCGATCGGCGCCCTCCTGACCAGCTTCGAAGAGCACCGCGATGTTGGGGTGAGACAACTCTGTCAGCCGCGTGACCGTTTCGAGCAGAGCGGCAAGCCTGTCGGCATCGCGTGTGAGTTGGGCAGGAAGGACTTTGATGGCAACGGTCCGGCCTAACCGCGTGTCGCGCGCGCGGTACACTTCGCCGAGTCCGCCGGCGCCAAGGTGGCCGAGGATCTTGTAATGGGCAATCGCCTCAGGCATGCGGGTTATTTGCTTGGCGGTTTCGAAGGACGAATGTCCACACGGCTTGGAAGGCTGCGCTGGTCGTGCGACACGAGATCCATCACCACTTGCGCGACGTCTTCTGGACGGAGCTTCCATTCAGCGGACGCATCGGCGTGCCCCGAAAACTCTGTGTTCACCGATCCGGGCTT
Organism: Vicinamibacteria bacterium; assembly: GCA_031371345.1. Lineage (GTDB taxonomy): Bacteria > Acidobacteriota > Vicinamibacteria > Vicinamibacterales > JAMQPK01 > JAMQPK01. The sequence continues at coordinate 3,496 of JANMJM010000029.1, read as the reverse complement.
TACGTAGCTGACGCGAATGCCATCCTGCCGCACTTCCTGCATCAACGCTTCGCTGAACATATCCAGGGCCGCTTTCGACGCGCAATATCCGGCACCCCCCGCAAACGGGTGACTGCCGGCAAGGCTGCTGATGTTGATAATCCATCCGCCGCCGCGCCTGCGCAGATGTGGAATCGCCGCTTTGCAGCAATTGAACACGCCGGTGATGTTGGTATCGATCACGCGTCGCCAGTCGTCGTGCTGCTGGGACTCGACATTCCCGAACCAGCCAACGCCGGCGTTATTAATGACGATATCGACGCCGCCATGTCGCCGTACGGTTTCGTCGAGCACCGATTCGATTGCGAGGTGGTCGCGCACGTCGGCGACGAATGTCGAAATCGCCGCGCCGCCAGTCGCGCGCGGTGCGAGCGCAGCTTCGGCCTCCGCGAGGTGACCGGGATTGACACCGGTGATCGCGACGTGAATACCTTCGCTGAGAAATGCGGCCGCAATCGCACGGCCGATGCCTCGCGATCCGCCAGTGACGACCGCGACGTTGCCGGAGAGAGAAGACATCTTGGGTATTCTAGTCGCATCGTCCATCGTCCATCGTCCACCGTCAGTTGCCCGACAGATAACCGGGACGGGCGCGGATCGTGACGTTCCGACTTTTCACGCGCACATCGAGTCGATGCCAGCCGCCGGCGACGACACCTTGCGGAGAGTAACTAATCAAATACCGCTCGCGAAACTCTTCGAGAATGCCGCGAAAGGTCGCGTTCAGATCTTTTGTTGATTCGATCTCGATCAACCGGCCCCCGGTTGCTGCGCTCAGATCGCGTGGAAAACTTGAGCGCCGCTTTCCCACGTCCACACCGTACACAACAACATCGCAGCGCTTGGCGGTCTCGAGCACCGCGTCCGGCGTCAGATAGCTTCGCGTATCGACGCCGTCGGTGAACACGATGAGCAGCGATCGGCCGACGTCCGACTCGCCAATCATCATTCCCGTGAAACTGGCATCAACGAGCGACGTCTGACCCACTGTGTCGGTCTCGTTCAGCGCCGCACGGATGCGATCGAAATTGGATGTCAACGGCGACCCTTGCGACACGACGTGGCTGAAGGTCACGAGCGCCGCCTGATCGGTCGGCTTCAAGCCGTCGAGCAGCGTATTGCCCGCGGTGCGAAGATGTTCGATTTGCTGAGCGTTGAGGCTCCCGCTCATGTCGAGGGCGAGCACCACGTTCAACGGGACTTCCTCGAAACTCGCCAGCTCGACTTTCTGCGGCACGCCGTTGTCGAGCACTTCAAAATCGCCAGGCTGAAGTCCGGGCACGAGGCGGCCGTTGTCGGTGACGAGGACATCAACACGGACAGCTTCGGTCTGGCTCGAGAACGACGGTGCCTGCGCCGGCACGCTGGTGCCGGTGGCCATCCAGAGCACACCGTATATGAGAGCGCGCCTCATCTGATTTCCGGGCGCGCAAGCTTGCGCATGTCGTCCAGCAAGCGGTCTGAATCGTCTTGGTGGAAATTGTAATAGCCCCACCATGGATCCCACCGATAGCGCTCCTCCGACGGAAGCGCCGTGATGCCTTTCAGCGCGCGGAGGGCGCCGAGCCGATCGCCGGACTGACGTGCAAGCTGGCTGAGCGCGAGCCACGGCGACTGCGCCTTCGGATAGAGCTCGGCCGCGTTTTCGTAATGGCGCTTGGCCGCATCGGGTCTTCCGAGCGCCTGCTCTTCGTGGCCAAAAAAGAGCTCGGCGAAATACAGCTGCGGCCCGTTGAGCCGCGCGTCGATCGCCCGGCGCAATTCGATCGCCGCCTCGTCGTGGCGTCCCATCTCGCCGAGTGTGTGTCCCAGCCGGACCCGTGCATCGGTCTGGCCCGGATCGACGGCCAGCGTCTGCCGAAAGAAGCGCTCCGCGCGCTCGAGCTCCAGGCGGCGCGACTCGACTGCCGGGTTGGCACCGGCAGCGCGCAAGTCCTGCGCGGCGGCCTGTAGAGAGATCGACGAAAAGTCCTGATGCAAATAGGCGCTGTCGAGAAGAAAGAACGGGTCGTTGGAGAACATCCGTCGCGCGGTGTCGAGATGCGCGCGTGCCTCCCCAAGATGCCCCTCGTGCAAAAGGTACGAAGATACCGCGCGGTACCAAAGAAGCGCACCGGGATCACCGGTTGGACTTGGCGTGATCCCGTCGAGCACCGCTCGACCTATCTGCCAGTGCGCGCTTTCATGTCGAACGCCGCCTCCGCGGCCATCGTTGACGACAAAAAAGCTCGATTCCGCAGCCGTGTTTCCCCGGCGGCGCAGCGTATCGCCGCCGAGCACGGCAATATCGGCGTGCAGGACCGCACCGCCTCTCAACGTGTCGTTTCCGTGAAAGATTGTTTCGATCTCGGCGAGGGTAAACCGCCGGTTGTACAGCTGAATTGTCTGGGACGGGCCAAGCCCGCGTGCTCGCGCCCTTTGGAGAAATGTCGAAAGCCGCCGGAGGTCACCAACGAGCGCGGGGACGTCTGCCTGCCACCAGTTGCCCACTTCGGTTACGGCGAGATCGGCTTCGCCGGGGGTATGCAGCCGCACAGCGTCCAGCCACTGCAACAGACGAACGAGCGCGGGGTCGTCTCCCTTCACATCCTGCGCGGTGGCAGGAGCGGCCCATGCGATAAGACAGACGACGAGCGCCATCGCACCGGGTCGCTTCGTCATGCGGCTACGATAACACCATATAAAATGACGGCGGTGTCACTGGTCGCGATCCTTGGCGCAGGAGAAATCGGCGGAGCTGCGGCCCGCGCCCTGGCCACGCGCGCAAGAGTTGCCGCCGTCCGGCTCATCGACGAGCGCCCGACGATCGCGGCCGGGAAGGCGCTGGATCTTAGTCAAGCCGCGCCGATCGTCGGCTCCGATACGAAGATTGAAGGCTCGGACGATTACACGGCTGCCGCCGGAGCGCTCGCGATCATCCTCGCCGATTCTGCGGACGCGTCCGGATCGGAATGGACCGGCGAGAGGGGCCTCTCCTTGCTGCGCAGGCTCGGCCAGTTGGGATGCTTCCAGCAGTCGGTGGTGATTTGCGCCGGCGCCACCCAGCAGGCACTGATGCAATCCGCCCTCGACGAGCTTAGGCTTCCCCGACGCCGAGTGATCGGATCGGCGCCCGAAGCGCTCGCCGCCACCGTGCGCGCGCTCGTCGCCATCGAGGCGAAGACCTCGGCCGCGCAGGTGATGCTGATGGTGATGGGCCGGCCGCCCGACCGAATAGTGATACCGTGGACTGAAGGCTCCATTGGCGGCAATTCGGTCACGTCTGTTCTGACCGCCCCACAGATCCATCGACTGGAAACCCAAGTGCGAGGTTTGTGGCCGCCGGGCCCAAGCGCGCTGGGAACCGCCGCTGCGGTCGCGGCCGAAGCGGTCGTCGCCGGCGCACGGCGGCTATTCCGCGCATTCGTCTGTCTCGACCGCGATAATGGTAAGAAGGCTGCCGGGGCGGCGTGGGCTG
>JANMJM010000356.1:0-14054 GCA_031371345.1 Vicinamibacteria bacterium | reverse complement strand
ATTGTCGGCGCAGCCGGGCTCGTGCGCTATCGCGCCAAAATCGAAGATCCCAAGGACGCCGGCGTGATGTTGTGCACGCTGGCCGCCGGACTGGCGTGCGGGGTCGGCGTGTATGGCCTGGCCGTCTTCGCCACCTTCTTCATCGTCGCCGTGTTGTTCGTAATCGAGTCGTTCGAGCCGAAGCCCAGGAAAGTGTTTACCCTCGAGGTGAAGGCGAAGGATGCGACCAAAGTACAGGCGAAGGTCGAAGCGATGCTGCGCCGCCGGCACATCCACTACGAACTGCGCGAAGTGCAGCCGGACGAGCTTCAGTATCATGTCGAGCTTCCAATGGAAGTGAAGACCGAGGCGCTGTCGGCCGAGATTATTGCGCTCGATCCCGGCGACGGCACCGGCGTGGAATTCAAGCCGGAAAAGACGAAAACTCCCTGAGGGCCGGATGGAATTGATCGTTCAACCGAAAGACGGGCTGACGCCGATTATCGTCGCCATCAAGAAAGCGACCAAGCAGATCGAAGTCACCATTTTCAGGTTCGATTTGAAGGAGCTGCAGCGGGCGCTGGAGACCGCAGTGACCCGCGGTGTGAAGGTGCACGCGCTCATCGCGCACACGACCGGAAACGGCGGCAAGCGGCTTCGCAAGCTCGAGATGGAACTGCTCGCCGCGGGGGTCACGGTCTCACGCACCGATGACGATCTCGTCCGCTATCACTACAAGATGATCCTGATCGACCGCGAGGTGCTCTACACCCTTGGGTTCAATTTTTCCCGGCTCGACATCGAGAAGAGCCGCAGCATGGGTGTGGTCACCAGAAACGCGAAGGTGATCGCGGAGGCCGCGAAGCTGTTCGAGGCCGACTCGACTCGGCAGCCGTACACCGCGGCGTGCGAATGTTTTCTGGTCAGCCCGGAGAACTCGCGGACCGGCCTGGCGAAGTTCATCAAGAGCGCCAAGAAAGAGCTGTTGATCTACGAGATGAAGATCAGCGATCGCCAGATGATCAAGCTGCTGCAGGAACGGGCTAAAGCCGGCGTCGACATCCGGATCATCGGCAAGCTCACCAAGAAAGGCGAAGGCCTCAAGGTCGAGAAGATGCCGGACATGCGTCTACACCTGCGCGCGATGCTGCGCGACGGCCAGGAATTGTTCATCGGCAGCATGAGTATGCGGGGGCTTGAGCTCGACAAGCGGCGAGAAGTCGGGATCATCGTGAAGGAGCGCGCCGCCGCGCGGCAGTTCCGCGACCTCTTCGAAGAGGATTGGGCAAAGACCGACAGCGGGAAAAAACGCGAGAAGGCCAAAGACGAGAAATCGGCGGAAGCCGCGGCGTCCTGACGGTTACTGTAGCGCGAACCCGCCGAAGCTCCAGTACACACGCATCCCTTCGCCGCTACCGTAGCCGACGTCCATGCGCGCGAGCGCCGCGCTTTTCCGCATGTAGCTCAGGCTGAAACCGGTTCCTGCCTTCAGTCCGCCGAACAGATCTGAAAGGTTCGGCGCAACCCGGCCGCTATCTACAAACACCGTCGCATGCACCATCTCATGCAGCGGAACGCGATACTCGGCCTGCATCAACAGGAGATTGCGATCGCGAAAGCGGTACTCGTGAAAGCTGCGCAGCGTGGCTTTTGTACCGTCGGTGCCGATTGTGTCGTCGCGAAAGGCGGCGAGCGAGCCCCCGCCGCCGAGGGTGTACTGCAAGTAGAACGGCACAGTACTGCCCGGGTTGGTGGCGGCCATCAAGCCGTGCACTGTGAGCCGCTGCCCGGGTTTGAAACCCGGAAAACGCTGCTGAACCTCCATCTCAGATCGATGGAAATTCAATCGGCCACGATCGGTATCGCGGACCGACTCGATCGCCAGCTGATAAATCCCTTGATAGCTGTCGAACACGTCGGCTGTTTTTGGGTTTGCGAACACCGGGTACGTGAGCTCGGCGTACCCGCGATAGCGGCCGAACCTCGGCGTGTCGTTCACGCCCGGGACCACTCCCGCGAACGACGATTCTTCAATCGATGGCACGCGTCCCGATTTACCACGGCTGAGATGGGGTGAATAGAGTTGAGCGCTGCCGCCGAGCCGCAGGAGCGGCGTCGCGCGAACCCAGCCCTTGGCGCCGGCAATCGTTTCCCGTAACGCGAAGCCCACCCGGTCGCTGCGGCGGCTGTCTGGTCCGAGACCGAAGAAATCGAGACGGTTCATGTCGCGGGCCTCTACGAACAGGCCGATGCGCGTGCGTTGCGTTTGACGCCCCGTCTCGCCCATGACCGACCAGTATTTATTGACCGTGATACGGGCCTCGCCATTGCGGAACCAGTCCTGGCTTTTCGGCGTGGTGTAGCCGATGCCCGCGCCTATGCCCCCACTTGGCGCAATTCCCCCAAGAATGGGGTGCAATGGTTTGTCGAAGCTGTCGATGACGGCTTGTGCAGCAGCCGGTATACGTAGCGCTTCGTCGTTCGCCGCGGTCTGCGCCGCCGTCAGATTGGGAAGGAGAAAAAAGAAACAAATGGCGGCCGCCGGCGCTCCGTATTTCACGTTCACGCACGATGCACGTGTCATGCCTAATTCACCTGGGAGGTGTCTGATCGGGAGACATTTTGGTGCGGAACGTGACTAGTTAGCCGTATTGGCGGTGTCGCCGAGTAGCGCAAGAAACTCGTCTCGGTCGAGGCTGCCGTGCGCCAGGAGAGCCTCCGCCATGCTGTCCAAGACAGCGCGGCGGCGGCTCAGCGTTTCGCACGCGGCATCGAACGCGCGCGTGAGCAGCGCGTCTACTTCACGCTCGATGCGGCCTGTGGCTTCCTCGCTCCATTCGCCGACGGGCGGATCGCCGGCGCGACGCCCGCGTCCGTCGGGACTGTGGAAGGTGACCGGCCCTGCGACCGACGACATGCCGAATTCGCAAATCATTCTGCGCGCAAGGCCTGTGGCGCGCTCGAGGTCGTTCGCTGCGCCGGTCGAGAATTTGCCGAACGCGATTTTTTCTGCAGCTCGCCCGCCTAACAATACGGCCAGACGATCGAGCAGCTCATCTTCCTGCAGCAGATTGCGATCTTCGGGCGTCTGCTGCATGTAGCCGAGCGCGGCGAGCCCACGCGGCACAATCGAGACCTTGTGAACCGGTTCCGAGCTGGGCGCAAGCTCGGCCACGATGGCGTGGCCCGACTCGTGGAATGCGACGATCTTGCGTTCCTTCGCGTTCACGAGCCGGTTCTTCCGTTCTAATCCGACGACCACGCGATCGATGGCCGCATGCAGCTCCGGCATACCGATTTCAAGCTTTTCTGCCCGTGCGGCGAGGAGCGCGGCCTCGTTCAGAATATTTTCGAGGTCGGCGCCCACCATACCGGGCGTGCGGCGCGCCACGGATTCGAGGTCGACATCATTGCCGAGCTTCACCTTCTTGGCGTGGACCTGCAGAATCGCGTGACGCCCAGTGCCGTCGGGGCGATCCACGAGAATCTGCCGGTCGAACCGGCCGGGGCGCAGCAGCGCCGCGTCGAGAATCTCGGCTCGATTGGTGGCGGCCAAGACGACGATGCCGTCATGCGAGTCGAATCCGTCCATCTCGACCAGCAGTTGATTCAGCGTTTGCTCGCGCTCGTCGGTTCCACCGCCGCCGTGACCGCCCGTCCGGCTCTTGCCGATGGCATCGAGCTCGTCGATGAACACGATGGACGGCGCTTTGGCTTTCGCTTGTTCGAACAACTTACGAACGCGGGACGCGCCCACGCCGACGAAGACCTCGATGAATTCCGAGCCGCTCGCCGAGAAGAACGGCACACCCGCTTCACCGGCGACGGCGCGGGCGAGCAGCGTTTTCCCGGTTCCAGGGGGGCCGACGAGCAACGCACCTTTTGGCACGCGCGCGCCGAGCATCGAAAACTTGTTGGGGCTCCTCAGGTATTTGACAATTTCTTCAAGCTCTTCCTTCGCCTCGTCGACGCCAGCCACCGAGTCGAAGCTCGTCTTTGCCTGAATCTTTTTCCGATCGCGCGCGCGCAGCCCGCGCGTCAGGCTGGACATCGACTTCACCGGATTCATGCGCTTATAGGACATGCCGAGCAGGACTACGAACGCCAGGCCAGTGAGGATGCCGAGAATCAGCGCGACATGCGACTCGTCCGATTTGATGCCCTGATAGGTGATGCCCTGGGCTTCGAGCAACGGCACGAGATTGTCGTTGGCGACCGGCGTGGCAAGCCACATCGGCGGCGCTCCCGCTTGCCGCGCGGCATCGGTGGGCACGGCCTCTATTTCGGTCGCCGAGATGCGAATTTCGCGGACGTCGCCCTTCGTGATGTGCTGCTTCAGCGTGCTGTAAGGAATGTCCTGGCTACCGCGCGGCGCGCAGGCCGCGACCGCGAGCGCCAACGTGGCGGCTGAAAGGAAAAAGAAAACACGCGTACGGGGCATCAGTTCTTGTCCTGGGCGATCGATTGATCTGGAGGCGGGACGGCGGGGGCCAACCCACAAACCAGTGTAACCCAATACGTCGCGTAACTGACGGAGAAATAAGGTGTTCCGGAACAGAACAACAGGCAAATTGAAGTATGGTATTGCACAACACGCCATGATGAGCACACCGTTCAGCCCAAGTCCCGGCTACAGCCTCACTATCCGGGTCAGAATTCAAAACCGGCCTGGCGCCCTCGGCAGGCTCACGACCTCTATCGGCCACCAGCATGGGGACATCGGCGCCGTCGATATTGTCAGCGTCGACCATGGGGTGCTCATTCGCGACATCACCGTGAACGCCGCATCCGTCGAGCACGGTGAGGAGATCGTGAAAGCCCTCCGCGGCCTCGAGGGTTTCGAAATTCTCAATATCTCCGATCGCACGTTTCTGATGCACCTCGGCGGAAAGATCGAAGTGGTGCCGAAGGTGGCGTTGACGACGCGCGCCGATCTCGCGATGGCGTATACGCCCGGCGTGGCACGTGTGTGTCAGGCCATTCACGAGGATCCGGAGAAGGTCTTCACCCTCACGATCAAAAAGAACACGGTCGCGGTCGTGACGGATGGTACGGCGGTGCTCGGGCTCGGCGACATCGGGCCGGCCGCCGCGATGCCGGTGATGGAAGGAAAGGCGATGCTGTTCAAAGAGTTTGGCGGCATCGACGCGTTTCCGATTTGCCTGAGCACGAAGGATCCTGACGAGATCGTGCGCACCGTGAAAGCCATCGCTCCTGGATTCGGTGGCATCAATCTGGAAGATATCTCGGCGCCTCGGTGTTTTGCGATCGAAGAGAGGCTCAGAAAAGAGCTCGACATCCCTGTGTTTCACGACGATCAGCACGGAACAGCGGTGGTTGTGCTTGCCGCGCTGATTAATGGGCTGAGGATCGTCGGTAAGAAAATGGAGAGCATCAAAGTAGTGGTCAGCGGCGTCGGCGCCGCCGGTGTCGCCTGCACAAACATCATCATGGCCGCGGGAGTGCGTAACGTCGTGGGGTGTGACCGGGCGGGCATCGTCTATCGCGGACGCGGCTCGATGGACGAGTTCAAGACGCGGTACGCCGAGCATACGAATCCGAACAACGAGCGCGGCTCCGTGCACGATGCCATGAAGGGCGCCGACGTGTTTCTCGGGCTCTCGGCTCCAGGCCTGATCGGGATCGACGATCTGAAAGCGATGGCGAAGGATTCGATCGTGTTCGCGATGGCGAATCCGACGCCGGAGATCATGCCGGAGCTGGCCGAACCGCACGTGGCCATCATGGCCACGGGCCGGTCCGACTATCCAAATCAGATCAACAACGTGCTCTGTTTCCCCGGCATTTTCAGAGGCGCGCTCGACGCCCGAGCGTCGGAGATCAACGAGCCGATGAAGCTTGCCGCCGCGCACGCGATCGCGTCGACGATTGCGGCCGATGAGCTGCATCCCGAATACATCGTGCCGTCGGTGTTCGACAAGCGAGTGGGCGAGCTCGTGGCGCGAAAGGTTGCGGAAGCCGCGCACGCCACCGGTGTGGCGAGGCGACCCAGTCATCGGTCGTGAGCACCGGGCGACGAAGTGTGGTTTTTCGGCGCTAGCCGCCCGACGCGATGACCAGCTGGTCAGAGCACACCAGCCGCAGCACATCGATGAGGGCGGAAGGAAGGTCACGAATCAGTGCGTCCTTCCCTTGGCTCACATATAAGGTCAAGGGCACTTTGGACACCCCGAACCAATCGCCATCGACGTTCGCGCTCGCGAGAAATCGCCCTTCGGCCCTGTCGGTGGCGAGCCGACTTCTCGAAAGCGCCGTGGCTCCCGTGTCGCGCGCCCGCGCAAAATCCGACGTCAAGCAGTGCTCCTGCGCCGAGACAATCCCGGCCGGCAACGCGTCAACAGGCAACGCGTCGATGGTCACACCACGCGGCACGACGTAGAGACGCGCCTGCCGATAGCTCGAGGCGTTGGGTTCGGTGGGATGCGCGACGCGGGCCTCGAGCGCCTTGAACAACCGAGCAAACATCTGCGCGGCCCATTCGGTTGAATGTTCAAAGGGATCGCGCTCGCCTTCAGCTTTGGGCAAACGTTGCCATTCCTGCGCCTGTGTGCGTTTCTGCTCTAGTCGTCCCCGGCTGGTCAACGTGTCCTCAAGGCTCAAGTCTGTCGAAGACGGGGAGCACAGCGTGTTCAGTACCATGTTCGAGAAGATGTCCGCGCTGAAGCCGTAGACAACACCGAGCGGCGAATAGGCCGCTTGCGCAGGATCCAGCAAGACCGCGTCTTGCTTCAGTGACTCCGCCGTGCGGGCGATCAGTTCTCCGAACCGAGCCAAGACCTGGCGGTGCACCTCGCCCATCGACGTATGGCGCGGCCGCCCATCTTCGCCTCGATCAATAAAAAGATCCTCAATCATGGTTGACGGGCCGAGGAGATCCAGGCGGGTGAGAAGTAGTTCGGGATCGGCCGACAGGCCCTGGATGATGGCATCCGCCAAGGCGAGCCGTTGCGGAGCGTCGTGGACTTCGCTGTAGGCGTGCAGCAGCGGTACGAGATCGCGTACGAGCAGCGCAATGTCCATCGCGCTCGAATGACGCGTCAGGGCGAGGATGTGCGGATCGTCGAATGCCCGTCCTGTTTCCCACGAGCGATGCCGAAGCTGCGAGCGTAAGTGGCCGCCGGCGAGCATGGCGCCCGCCTTGTGAATCTCCAGACGATCGCTATCCGTGAACGATCCGGAGACGCGGTCGGCAGTGATGAAGTAGGGCTTCACATGCTTGGTCAACGGACCTTGTGCGGTCTGAATCAGCCATCGCGCATCACGGACGCGCGGAGCCGCAGGTTCCGTGTTCAAGACGTCGAGAAGGCGTTGAACCTCCTGCAGCCGCTCGGCCGCCGTGCCGTTGCCCTCATCCCAGATCCTGACGCTCAGATGCTCGAGCTGACGCAGGATGAACGTCGCGTAGATGCTCTGCGCATAGACGAGCCGGCCATTTCTTCCGGGCCATCGATCGCGATCCCACTTGTGATGCGCGCGAAGGACGAGCTCCACCGGATCGAGGGCGCGCGAGTAGCCGTCCGCGCGTGCCGGATCAAACCCATCGGCCAGATGGGCCGCCGCCAATTGACCTTTCAGTAAGGAAGCTTCCTGCGAAAGAGCGGGCGAGAGGAAGAAACAGCTGTTGAGGATGTCGTCGAACAATTCGCGATCGACGTGTTGCGCGATCTCTTTTCGTCGCACGTTCAGCAAGCGACGTTCGATGTCGTCGACGATCTGCTGCCGGCGTGCGAGGAATTGCTCCAGCAAACGGGTGTGAGCCGAGAATGAGAAACCCATGAGGCCGTCTCACGACGGCGATTTCAATCGCTACCGCGCTGGTGGATGCAACGCCGTCGACGGCGGGACCAGACCGCTCATGCGGATGTACGTCGTAATCGTTCCATAGTCTTCGGCAGTGTGCACGTTGCCGTACATAAAGGCATGCGCGCGGATGGCGGGGACGAGCCCGCTCGACGAACCGCCGAGGTCCGGCGCAGTCTCCATCAGCCACGGCTCTGTCGCGGCCGCGAGGATCGCCGTGCAATACGTGATGGAGTCTCTCAGCGCCTTGACGATATCCGCTTTCGCTGTGACGACACGCAGATTAGGCGCGGCCTTTTTCTGAATGCCCGGAGGCACACCTGCCTGGTGGCAGAACGAATAATGGGCGCCCGTCGCGTGGTTGATTTGCTCGCCGAAGGTCCGGACATCGGGCGTCGGCCTGAAGGCATACGCCGACTCAGGCATCATCTCGGCGGCGACCACAAGGTAGTTGCTGAACACGTTAAATGACCGTTGAAGGGCACCGCCGAGTGGCCGATTCGCGAACGTCTTGAGCCGCGCCTCTTCCCTGGCGGCTGCCTGATCGAACTTCAGTGCCAGCGACTCGCTCGTTGCAATTTGCTCTGGGGTCAAGCCCCGAGCCGGAGTCATGGTTTGCGCACGCGCCGGTGTCATTGATAGAGAGACAAAGAGCAGCGTGGCAATTGCAATGAAGTACATCTTGACTCCTCTTAAGGATGGACACCGACGATTCACTTTCGCTTTGCCTGCCACTCCCACGTATAGATAACGAGCTCACCTGACGTGAGGGGATACGAGTTCACCTCAGTTGCCGTCATGACCTGTTCATCGGCGGAAAAGCGCCCCGACAGTGCGGAGACGCCCGGCATTTGCTTAAAAGAGGTGCCGTCTTGGCAAGGTTTCCCGCCCCCTTCCAGGGGTTTATTGCCCGCGGCCGAGAAGTCACTGCCAGTCGCGCTGCCGACGTAATTGACAGCCCAGTACTCACTCTCAACCTTAATCGAACCAGCTGACCGTGTGATCGTGATCGGTAAATCAGGCCACCTCGATTCTGTCAACCACTGTCGCTGTTCCCTTACCCAGCAATTGTCAGGGCCACTCACCGATACGAAACGTTGTGCACCAGTCCAGTTAGTAATTGAAGAAGCTGCGGTCGTTGAAGAAGAAGCCGCGGTCGTTGAAGACCCAACGGTTGACGACGCCGTTGGTGAAGAAGAGCCGCCGCACGCGGTGAGAAGTACTGTGAGGACTAGCGCCGAAATCGTGGCGTACGCCATGTTTCTTCCTTTGGCTCGGTCACAACACTTGCAATTGCGATGCGCCCACTGGTCGAGGGAGACCGCCACGTGGTAGGTCACAGCGACTTCAGTCGTTCTTGGTGCGGAAGCGGGGATTTGAACCCCGATGGGATTGCTCCCACTAGCTCCTGAGGCTAGCGCGTCTGCCAGTTCCGCCACTTCCGCTCTGGGCGCAAAAAACCCGCCGGCAGGGAACACACAGTATACCGCACCGATTCCTGAGCATGACGCCAGCGTATACTCGCCTATGGCCAAGCGCCGCCTGTTCAAATTCTTCGCCACGCTCATCGCCATCTTCTTCGTGGTCGGCTTCATCGCCATCATCGCCGGGTGGATGATGATCGCCCGCGGTCCTCGCGTGGCCGAGCACTCCACACTCGTTCTCCGCATCGGCGGCAGTCTTCCTGAGACGCCGCCAAACGACGTCTTCGGACAGGTGACAGGCGGCGGGCGCGCGCAAACCGTGCGCGGCTATGTCGACATTCTGAAGCGAGCAAAAACTGATTCGCGCATCGATTCCCTGCTGATCGTGCCGACTGGTTTTGAATCGCCCTACTGGGCCAAGATTCAGGAGATTCGCGATGCGGTGATCGATTTCCGCAAGTCCGGCAAACGCGCGGCCGCGTTTCTCGAATACGGCGGCGATCGCGAGTATTACCTGGCCACTGCCGCCGATCGCATCTTCATGCTGCCCACAAGTCCCCTCGACGTGAAGGGGCTGGCGTCCTACGACGTCTTTCTGCGCGGCACGTTCGACAAGATCGGCGCGCAAGCCGACTTCGAGCGCATCGGCGAATACAAAACGGCGGTCAATCAGCTGACCGAGCGCGCATTCACGCCGCCGCACCGCGAGATGAGCGAGTCGCTGAACCGAGACATGTTCGAGCAGTTCGTGCGCGGCATCGCCGACGGCCGGAAGAAGCGCGTCGAAGATATCAAAGCGCTCATCGACGCCGGCCCGTTCCTGCCCGAGCAGGCGTTGAACGCCGGGCTTGTCGACAAACTGGCGTATGAAGACCAGCTCGACGACGAAGGCGCGATGATGAAACGCACGGTGGAAGGCGACGACTACGCGCGAGGGCGTCGCGGATCGCTTGGTGCGCGGGCGCCGCGCATCGCGGTGATCTATATGTCGGGCGTCATCGCATCGGGCAAGGGCGGGTTCGATCCCCTGAACGGGGAAGTGGTCGGATCGATGGCGCTGTTGAAAGCGATTCGCGCGGTCAGGGCCGACAACAGCCTGCGCGGCATCGTGCTGCGCATCGACAGTCCGGGTGGATCCAGCACGGCATCAGACGTCATCTGGCGCGAGCTCGTGGTCACGCGCGATCAGAAACCGGCGCGGCCTCTCGTAGCGTCCATGTCCGATCTGGCCGCATCGGGCGGCTACTATCTGGCGATGGCGGCGCCGCAGATCGTCGCGCAGCCGGCGACGCTCACGGGATCGATCGGGATCTTCGGCGGAAAGTTCGTCACGGGCGGCACCTATCAAAAGCTCGGCGCCACCATCGAGTCGGTCAGCATCGGAAAGAACGCGGAGATGGAATCGCCCGCGCGGCCCTTCACCGACAGCGAGCGCGCGAAGCTTCGCGAAGAGCTGCGCGTGTTTTACGATCAATGGATTCAGAAAGTGGCGGCGTCGCGGAAGATGCCGGCGGCTCGGGTCGAATCGCTCGCGAGAGGGCGGGTTTGGACCGGAGCTCAGGCGCGCGAGAACGGGTTGATCGATGCGCTCGGCGGACTCGATCGCGCGGTGGCACTTGTGAAGGAAAAGGCCGGCATTCCGGCGTCGACCGAAGTGGAGCTGGTGAACTACCCGCCTCGAAAGAGCTTGTTCGAGCTCGTCGGCGAGCAGTTAACCGGATCGGGCGACAGCCACATGCAGTTGCCGTTGCTTGACGCCTTTCTGCGGCCCGGCGATCGCTCAGCACTCGGGCTGCTGACGGCTCCGGCCCGGCTCTTTAGACCCGGCGAACCGCTCGCCTTGATGCCTGTCGCGTTCCTTCGCTGAATGTAAAATCTAAAATTTTAGATTATAGATTTTAGATTTTAGATTCATCGATTCCCTACGTTCCGAGCGCGCGCTTGAGGGCTTCTTCGTTGATATCGATCTTCATCTTCACGCGCGCTTTGTCCATATAGGTCTGATAGAACCGCATCCGCCGCTCGTTCAGCACCTCGGCGCGGAACTTGTCCCTGGCCGCCGTGTAATCGGCCGTCGTCACTTCGGGTCGGCTCGCCACCCTGATGATGGCTGCGCCTTGCGGCGTCTTAATCGCGTCGCTGACGCCGCCGACCGGCAGCGAGAACGCCACTTTATCGAGCTCGGCGCTCTTCCCAATATTCGGAATCACCCCGTCGCGCGTCAGCGGCTGCGTCGTCACCGCTTCGAGGCCGGCCGCTTTGGCTGCTGCCTTATAATTCGGCGCCGTCTTCAGCTGCGCCGCCAACGCGTCGGCTTTCTGCTTGGCCAGCGCAACCGCGCGCTCTTGAATGAGATCGTCGCGCACCTTGCCGCGCACTTCGGCGAGCGTGGGGACGTATGGATCCTTTTTGCCCGACACATAGAAGATGGTCTGGCCGGCAGGCCCGGGGATGGCCTCGCTCACTTTGTTATCGGCGAGCTGAAACGCCATCTGTGAGGCAGGCGACTGCGGGCCAAGCGACGCGATCATGCCGCCGCGCGGAAAGAAATCGGACTCTTCCATTTTCAATCCGCGAGTGGCCGTCGCCTTGTCTAGGGCGGCAGGCGTCTTGCCTTCGGCCGCGAGCGCGGTGGCTTGCTCGGCCGTCTGCGCTTCGGCTCTCTGCCGCATCAGCTGCGCTTCGATTTCCTTGTAGACCTCGGGGTCGCTCGTCGCCCGCACAATCGCCGGCTTCCGATCGATCACTTTGATGATGTGATAGCCGAATGGCGACTTCACAAGGTCGCTCGTCTGGCCGGCGCTCATCGCGAAGGCCGCAGTCTCAAATTCCGGGACCATGCGTCCACGACCGAAATAGTCGAGGTCGCCGCCCTGAGCCGCGTTCGACTCGTCCTCTGAGTATTTCTTCGCGAGTCCCGCGAAGTCGGCGCCAGGCGCTTTTACTTCCTTGAGGACCTGCTCGGCTTTCGCGCGTACATCGGCGTCGGTCTTGCCTTCCGTCTTCAGCAGGATGTGGCTCGCGCGAATCTGCTCGGGCGTCGTGTACTGACCGAGGTGCTCGTTGTAGAACGCGTCCACGTCGCTCTTCGACACCTTGATTTTCGCCGCGACATCGCCCGTGTTGACGCGCACGAACTTGATCTTGCGCTGCTCGGGCACACGGTACCCTTCCTTGTGCGCGTCGTAGTGCGCGGAGATTTCCGCGTCGGTCGGCGTCACTTGGTTCTTGTAGTTGTCGGCGAGAATCGCCACGACGTCGAGCGTCACTTTCTCGTTGCGCTTCTTGTATTCGCGTTCGAGGTCCGCATCGGAAATCGCCATCCACTCGGTGAGTCCGGCGCGGAACTTCTCGAGCATCAGGCCCTGTCGCACGTTACGCTCGAAATCGGTGGGCGTCATCGGCGGATCCTGCGCGCGCAGCAGTTGTCGATACCGGTCTTCACCGATGAAGTGCCCGTTCTCCTGCAGTCCCGGAATGGCGAAAATCTGTGCACGAACCTCGGCGTCGGTCGCCGTAATGCCCTGGCGCTCGGCCTCGTTCAGCTCGGCGTTCTCCTGAATCATCTGTTGCAGGACCTGCTGGGGCACCTGCATCTGCTGAAGTAACGAGTCGGTCAGGCTGGCGCCATAGGACTGCCGGTACGCGTTCTTCTGCGCCGTATACCGGCGCTGGAAATCCGCTATGGTGATGGGTTTACCCTCCACCGTGGCAAGCGTGTCGGCTGTCGCCGCACCTCGCGAGGCGGCGCCCGTGTTAAGGAAACTGGGGATATAAAGCAGAATGAAGGCGGCTACCACCACGGCCAAGGTCCATTTCAGGATGTTCTTGTGCCGCCGCATCGTATCGAGCATGGTCATTTCGTGACAAACCCCTCAGTAAAAGCCGTCTTGAACCGATAAGTAGCGATAGAAGCAGAGCTGACTATCGTACGTCATGCATTAGGCCGCTGCAAGTTAGTGAAAAGACGGGATTTTGGCGACCGGGACGGGCTGGGCCGTGTGTTACTATTTACGTTGTATAGAAGCACTTACAGGGAGTTTGACTTCGGACGATGCCGGGAGCACCGCGCACGAATCCAGCCGCCCCCCGCGGCGCTCAGGCAGATCTGGCTATACGTCTCCGCCAAGGGGCTGATGTCCTGCACGATCGGCTGAACCGCCGTGACACGCTCGTCGAATTGATCCGTTCGGTCAACGCGACGCTCGACCCGGGGGCTGTCGCCGAAAGCTTGCTGGTGCACGCCCACGAGTGGTTCCCCGCGGGATGCCTCGCGGTGGCGGTCGACGCCGGTCCGCGGAGCATGACGGTTGTTGCCGTACGCGGCGAGAGTGAGCCGTACGTCGAAGTGTTCAGTCACATCGGTCGCTGGGTTACCGATCGTAATGAAGAATTCATGAGCGCCAATCTCGAAACCGACCGCCGTTTGCCGGCCGGACCGCCCGCCGCCGTGGCGGCGTTTCCGTTGCGATGTCGTGCGCGCACGATCGGAGCGTTGATTGCGCTCGATCCTGTCGCGTCGTCCTCCGTACCGGAGCTGCCGCCGCGCGTGCTGGCATCGCTGCGCGTCATGCTCGAAGTGCCTGCGCTGGCGCTCGACACCATGCTGCATCTGCAGCGGGTCGAAGCGCTATCGGTCACCGACGATCTGACCGGGCTTTACAACTCCCGTTATCTAAATCAAGTCCTGCGCCGCGAATCGAAGCGCGCGTCGCGAAGCGGCAGGCCCCTGTCGCTGCTGTTTATCGATCTTGATGGATTCAAGAGTGTGAACGACAGCCACGGTCACCTCTGCGGAAGCCGGGCGCTGGTCGAAGCCGCTGGCGTTAT
>JANMJM010000363.1:0-7103 GCA_031371345.1 Vicinamibacteria bacterium | reverse complement strand
CTTCCGCGACCGCCTTTCGGTGTTCACTGGACTCGATAACTTTCCCGGAACCGACCAGGGCGACGTGGGGGGACAGCACCCGCGCTCCGCACCCGGATTCATGAGCGCCGTTCATGCCAAGCCGACCGAAGGCGCCGACCTCCAGGCCGGCACGACCATCGATCAGGTCATCGCCGCCGAGATTTGCCGCGACACGAAGCTTCCGTCCTTGGAAATGACGGTGGATCGCATCGACGTCGTCGGCGCGTGCGATCACGGCTATGCGTGCGCGTACATGAACTGCATGTCGTGGAGAACTCCGACGACCCCGTTGCCGGCCGAGACGAACCCCCGGTTCATTTTCGAGCGGATGTTCGGTGTGGGCAGCACGGTGGAAGAGCGGCTGCATCGTGCCGCGGAAGATCGCTCCATCCTTGACGGCGTCACGGAGGACATCGCCGACCTTCGTCGCAGGCTCGGCGCGCGCGATCGCTCCAAGCTGGGCGAGTACTTCGACGCCGTTCGCGACGTCGAGAACCGTATCGCGAAGGCCGAATCGACCAACAGCGACTTTTCCGTGCCCGATCAGCCCGTTGGCGTGCCCGCCACGTTCAAGGAATACGTCGAGCTGCTGTTCGACCTGCAGGCGCTGGCGTTCCAGGCCGACATCACGCGTGTCGCCACTCTGATGATGGCGCGCGAGAATACCGGGCGTGCCTATCCGGAGATCGGCGTGGCCGATGCGCATCACTCCATCTCGCACCACGACAACAACCCCGACAAGCTCGCGGCCTACGCGAAGATCAACTCGTATCACGTCCAGATGCTGAACTACTTCCTCAAGAAGCTCGAATCGACTCAGGATGGGGATACGACGCTGCTCGATCGCACGGCGGTGCTCTTTGGCAGTGGCATGAGCAACGGCAATGTGCACAGCAACTTCGACGTGCCCGTCATGGTCGTGGGAGGCAAGTCCCTCGGCATCCGCGGCAACCGCCACGTTCGGTATCCGAAGGGCAGTCCGCTGTCGAACCTGATGCTCGGTTTGACAGAGCGGTACGGCGTCAAATTGCAGAAATTCGGCGACAGTAACTCCGCGATCGATCTGACGACCATTTAGATACAACTGGAAACTGGAAACTGGAAACTAGAAAGTGAAGAGGGCTCGGAGCGAACAGCTTCGGGCCTTTTTGCTGTCCGGGGGCAAATCAACCATCCCGGGTCGCGTCACCCTGCGGGACTAGCCACGCTAAGACCAGCATCGCGACACCTTGGTCGTTGTCGTCAAAGCCGCAGCTTACGCGGCGGGCGTCAAGCCATCGTCTTCCAGCAGGACTGCACGCGCTCGACGGAGAGCCGCTTCGATCGTCGGAACAAGGTTCACGTCGCCGATGTGCTGATGGAACGCGGCCCGCTCCATCATGCGTGCGGGCTGATCGCGCATGCCGCAGAGAATCAGGGTGCGACCGCTCGCGTGGAGGACATCGGCGAAGTGCTCCAGTGCGTGAAGCCCTGTGCCGTCGATGGCCGTCATATTGCGCAAACGCAGGATCACGACTTTCGGGAGTTTCGGCACGTTGTGTTCGAGCTCCATCAGCTTGTCGGTCGCACCAAAGAGGAAGGGGCCGTGAATTCGATAGATCGCGACGTTGTCAGGAATGTCGTGCAGTTGCAGGCTGTGCGCTCGCCCGTGGTCGATGTACTCCGGCGTGACAAGCGCGATCGTGGTCGTCGTCGTGACGCGGCGGATATAGAGAAGCGCCGCCAGGACCATTCCGGCCTCGACTGCCACCGTGAGATCGGCGAAGACGGTCAGGGCGAAGGTGATGAACCAGACCGCCGCTTCGGCCGAGCCCAGCTTCACCACTTCCGGAATCTCGCGCCATTCGCCCATGTCGTAGGCGACGATCATCAGAATGCCCGCAAGAATCGCCAGCGGGATGTGTCGTGCAAGAGGAGCCGCGAACAGCAATATCAGCAATAACGTCACCGCGTGCGTCATACCGGCAATCGGCGTGCGCGCGCCCGCCCGAATGTTGGTCGCCGTCCGTGCGATGGCGCCAGTAGCCGGAAGGCCGCCAAAGAGGGGCGACACCACATTTGCGATCCCCTGCGCTGTCAACTCGACATTCGGGTCATGCCGATCGCCGGACATGCGATCCGACACGACAGCGGACAATAACGACTCAATGGCACCAAGCATCGCGACCGTCAGTGCCGGAGAGAGCAACGTCAGAATCAGGTCTGCCCTGAATCGTGGAAGCTGAAAGGCGGGGAAACCGCTTGGAACACCGCCATACCGCGTGCCGATTGTCTCGACGGAAAGTCGCGCGGCGAGCGCAATCACCGAACCGACGAGCAGCGCCAGAATGCTACCGGGAATGCGCCGCGAGACGTTACGAAGCACGAGAATCGCGATGACGGTCGCCATCGCGAGCGCGGTCGGGGTGGCTGACACCGTCCCTGCGTGCTCGATAAGCACTTTCGCACGTCCGAGAAAATCGCCAGGGACCGTTGCCAGTTGTAGGCCAAAGAAGTCGCGAATCTGCGTACTCGCGATTAAGACGCCGATCCCGTTTGTGAACCCGATGACCACAGAACGCGGAATGAACTTGACCGCGGTGCCGAGCCCGGTCACACCGAGAAGAATCAGGATGACGCCGGCCATCAGCGTGCACATGAACAGCCCGTCAAGGCCGTGGACGCTCACGATTCCGGCGACCACGACGACGAACGCGCCGGTCGGTCCGCCGATCTGGAAGCGCGAGCCACCCAGCGCCGAAATGATGAACCCTGCGACGACGGCGCAATAAATCCCATTCTGCGGAGGCACACCCGAGGCGATGGCGAAGGCCATCGCCATCGGCAGTGCGACGAGTCCCACCGTCGCGCCGGCGACGAGATCATTCAAGAACGCATCGAGGGAGTATCCCCGAACGGTTTCGACGAGTTTGGGTAGCGGCACCGACGCAAGCGTGGCCATGGTTTCGTATCACCTGGTGTGTGGAGACGACAGATTTCTGAAGAGAAACCGTCGACAATTATATATTCATATATTAATATATATAGGAATATTGTGCAAAAGATCGACCGATGGCGAACTGCCGGATTCAGGGTTCAACTATGACGATTCAGATTACGCGACAGGCGGCAGACCCTTCGGCGGGCGATCTTCAAGCGTTCAAGGCCGGATTTTTTCGCGCTTTGGCGCATCCCGTCCGGATTCGCATTCTGGAATTGCTCGTGAAGGGAGACCGCAGCGTACAGGAGTTGCAAGAGGTCCTTGGCCTCGAGCAGCCGGTCGTGTCGCAGCAACTCGCGGTACTCCGCTCCAGCAACATTGTGACAGGTCGGAAGGAAGGCGTGAGCGTCCGCTATGGCGTCCGAGATCCGCTCATCGGGACGCTGCTGGATACGGCACGTCAGATATTCAACAACCATTTGATCGGAACACGTGACCTGCTGCGCCAACTAAAACGCGAGAATCGACAACGATAACGCCTGGCAAACAATTCAGCCCTCGACCAAATCGAAAGCTTCCTCGTCAAAATCGTACCTGCCCCGAACGGCGTCCGCCATCTCCGGCAGCGTATCTACGGCATGCTGGACGCGATGACGTTCTTCGAGGACTCGCAGTTCGTCGGCGAGCGCACGGTCGCCGAACACATCGCCCACCCAGCGGGAAAAGTCGCCGCGGAGGTCGAGTGCGCGAGTAAAATTCCACACCGGTGGGGAAAAAACCCACCTATCGACGAGCGCCCGATGAGCGGCATCGCATCTTCTCCAGCAATTCTCGCCATGCGGCCGGCACGTTGAGTGGCATAGAGGTTGCCCCTGCGATCGTCTTCCAGGAGGCGCTATGGAGCATCCATTTGCCGATTACTTGTTCCTTGCATCGCTGTTCGTCCCCACGACGGGGATTCTCGTCGGAGTGTTGTACCTGCTGGTGTCGCCGCAATCGCCCTCAGAAAAACCGGCGCACGCGATCGCAGCCCATGGTTAGGACGGCGATCGTCTCGCTGACGCTCACCGTGGGCGCATGGCTGTTTGTCCCTGCGCGTGCTGCCGCGGCAGAAACCGACTGGCGCAAACCCGCACCGGCGCATTCAGCCCAGGCACCCGCCACACAGAGGCCCGCTGCTGGCGGCTTTGTGGGCAGCGACACGTGCGTCACGTGCCACGACTCGGAAGGCAAGAGTCTCGCGAAAACCGAACACGCTCGCGTCGCAAACCCGCGGACGCCGATGGCCAACCAGGGATGTGAAAGCTGCCACGGACCCGGGAAGGCGCATGTGGACGGAGACGGCGACATCACGAAAATCCGCGTGTTTCCGAAGACGGCGCCTCGTGAAGCCAGCCAGGTCTGCATGACCTGTCACAACCGGGGCGAGCACGCCTTCTTTCAGGGCAGCATGCACGATTCCCGGAACGTGTCGTGCGTGACGTGCCACAGCGTCCACGATCCGAAATCTGAAAAGGCGCAGCTGAAAAAAGCGACGCAGACCGAGCTGTGCGGCGGATGCCACAGGCCGCAGGTGCTGAAGATGCAGCGCACGGCCCACATGCCGCTTCGCGAGGGCAAGATGGAATGCACGTCGTGCCATACGCCCCACGGATCGGCGAATCTGCGGCTGTTGAAGGTCGGAAATTACATCAACGAATCGTGCACGAGCTGCCATTCCGAGAAGCGCGGCCCGTTTCTCTTCGAGCATCCTCCCGGGCGGGAAAGCTGCGTCACCTGCCACGACCCGCACGGTTCGTCGAATGAGCGATTGCTGGTCGCGAAAGTGCCGATGCTTTGCCAGCGTTGCCATATCGGCACGCGCCATCCGTCGACGATCTACGACAAGAACCAGCTGACGAGCGTGCGGCTCGTCGGGAGAAGCTGCGTCCAATGTCATGAAAATATCCATGGCTCCAATTCACCCTCCGGCAACACCTTCCACCGATAGGCGGCACGGTGCATAAACGTGTATGTGTCCTGACGTTCACGCTGCTCCTTGCTTCCATGGCGCGAGCTCTAGCCCAGGAGCCTGCGGTGAACATCGAGAAAGTCACGGCCGGCGCGTTCGACTTTGGCGCCCGGTTCTTCGACGTCACGGGTGATCCGGCGCGCGATCAGCGCTATCGCGACTTGCGGTCCGGTCCCGTCATCGAGCGTGTCCGTTATACGAAGGACCAGCAGACGTGGGTCGTCACGGCCGGGGCCGACCACGTCGGATACCGCGATCAGCGGTACTTCGCGAACTACGAGCGCGCGGGGAGGGTGAAGACATCGTTCGAATGGAATGAAATTCCGCTCTTCAACAGCGCGAGCACCAGCACGCCTCTTACGGAAGTGTCAACCGGTGTGTTCAGGCTGGACGATTCGCTGCAGGCGAACATTCAATCTGGCGCCGCCACACTGTCGAGCCTTGTGCCGCTCGCGCACACGTTCGAACTGCGATCGCGCCGTGAAATCGCCGCATTTCGTATGAATGTCACTCCGGCTCCGAGCGTCGATTTCAATCTGAATATCACTAGCACCGCCCGAAAGGGCGCACAACCCTGGGGAGTCGGCTTTGGTTTCTCGAACGTCGTCGAGGTGCCGGCCCCGCTGAACCACCGCACGACCGATATTGGGACGGCGCTCGAGTGGGGCAACAGCCAGGGCATGATCCGTGTGGGCTACGACGGATCGTGGTTCCGGAATCCGGTCGAGTCGATCGTCGTCGACAATCCGGTCCGCGTGACGGATATCGCCACCGATACGTCCCAAGGGCGAATGGCGCTGTGGCCCAGCAGCAGCACGAATTCGGTGAATACGGCAGCGTCCGTCAAATTTCCCGGAAGAAGCCGTGCCACGGCGTATCTGTCGGTCGGGAATTGGAAAGAGAACGCCGCGCTGATTCCTTTCACGATCAATACGGCGATTGCGCCGATTCCTCTCGACCGGCCGACGGCTGAGGCAGACGCCCGCATTACGGCGATGAACTACACGGTGACGTCGACGCCCGTCCCCAAGGTGTGGTTGAACGCGCGATTCAAGCGATACTACTTCGACAACCGCACGCCCGAATTCCACATCACGAATTACGTGCGCACCGATCAAGCCGTCGTAGCCTCTCGCCTGGGCGGCACCGAACCGCTCGGATATGTCCGCGACAACTTCGATGCCGACGCGTCGTTCACGCCGCTGCCCTTCACGGCGCTTCGTGTGGGATACAGCCGCGAGGAGATCGAGCGAAGCCACCGGTATGTCGAGAAGACGACCGATAACATCCTGCGCGGCACGATTGATTTCAGCGGCAACGCGTTCGTGACGCTGCGCGGTGTTTACGAGCATTCGAAACGCACGGGCACCGGCCTGGACGAACAGGTGCTCGACGAAGTCGGAGAGCAGGTGACGCTCCGCCAGTTCGACATCTCGGATCGCAATCGCGACCGCGTTTCGGCAATCGTGCAGCTGACGCCCGTCGACCAGCTCGGCGTGACGGTGTCGATCGCCGGCGGCAACGATCGGCGACCCGAAGCGGAGTTTGGCCTCACGCACAATGTGAACCGCGTCTATGCGTTCAGCGTGGACGCAGTGCCCAGAGACGGCACGACCTTCGGCGTGAGTTATGGGTACGAAGACTACAAATCGGTGCAGAACTCGCGCCAAGCGAATCCAGGCGCGCAGTTCGAGGACCCGACGCGCAACTGGTCGACCAACGGATTCGAGCGCGTTCACACCGCAACGTTCAGCGCCGATCTCCTGAAAATTGCGCCGAAAACGGAGCTCCGGCTGCTCTACGACTTTACTCACTCGAACGCGCGCTACGACTATGCGCTCGCGGTAAACAGCACGTTGCCAGCCGTGTCGCAACTGCCGCCGCTCTTCCACGAGCTGCAACATGGCGTCGTCGACGCGCGCTACCTGCTCCGCCGCGACATGTCTGTTGGCATCGTGTACTGGTATGACCGATACCGTGTCGACGACTTCGCCCTGGACGGCGACATCCTGAACCGGATCGATATCGCCAGCGGTGTCTTGCTGCTTGCCAACGCGTATCGACCGTACCGGTCCAACACGCTCTCGATCAAGATGATGTATTTATGGTAGCGAAGTCGATTCTCTTTATCGCCGTCAGCCGGAATCTCGT